>NZ_JBIAIN010000022.1:0-141859 GCF_042871445.1 Streptomyces sp. NPDC005794 | reverse complement strand
ACGGCCGCCTTACCGCCGGACGAGTGTAGGCCGCACAGCCCAACCAGAAACCCGTAGGCCAAAAAGACGAACCACACCTGAATCCTGATAGACCCAGCCCTGCCTGTTCAGCGGAATTGGTCGACCTGACGTCCCGATAGCAGAAAGGTGCCGCTGACCTGCAAGGATGCGAGTGTCTAGTCCGTAGCCGTTGCGAAAGTCAGGGCACCTTTCCGGTGAGCGAGCGTACAGGGTGGGATCGGCGGCTGCGCGTACGGGCCGACGGCAGGCGGCTGGTCGGGCACGCCAGGGCGGTACTGCTGCGACGGTGTGCGGACCGGGTGGGACTGACCGGGGTCCTGGCCGATGTGCTGCCGATGGGCGCCGGGCATGGCTGGCGCGACCGGGGTGTGGTGGTGGTCCAGCTCGCGGTGGCCATCGTGCTCGGCGCGACGAACCTGACCGAGGCTGCGCAACTGGGCCTGCACCAGAGCGGGTTGTCCGGACCGGCAGCTTCGGACTCCACTGTCCGCCGCGCCCTGCTCGGCCTGGACGACACCGCACTCACGCTGATCGCGAAGGCCCGGCGCACGGTCCGTCGTCACGTGTGGTCGCAGCTGCACCTGCGGCCCGGTGGTTTCCCCAGGCTCTCCGTGGCGGGCCGGTGCCTGAGGGACTGGGTGGTGATCGACATGGCCGCCACGATCATCACCGCGGCCTCGAAGAAGGAGCGGGCCGCGGCCACGTTCAAAGGCACGTTCGGGTTCCATCCCCTGGCGACCTGGTGCGCGAACACCGCCGAGCGTCTGGCCATGGAACTACGGCCGGGCAACGCCGGGGCGAACACCGTCGCCGACCACCTGCGGGTCCTGACCTGCGCGCTGGCCCAGATCCCGTACTCCAGCGCCGCCAAGCTCCTGATCCGCGTGGACGGCGCCGGTGCCACCCACGGCCTGCTGGAACATCTGGTCGCACTGAACACCAAGCGGCGCACGGTCCGCTTCAGCGTCGGATGGAAGATCACCGACGAGGACGAGAAAGCGATCGCGAAGCTGCCCGAGCATGCCTGGGAGACCTCGCTGAAGCAGGACGGCTCGCCCCAGGCGGGCTACTTCGTGGCCGAGTTGACCGGCGTGAACACCCGGGAGGGCTGGCCGGAGGGCACCCGGCTGATCGTCCGCCGGGTCCGGCTCTCGGGCCGCCAGCTGAAGAAGCTGACCGACTTCGAGCAGAAGACTGGCTGGTGCTACTCGATCACCGCCACGAACATCGGCCGGATGTGGGGCGTTGCGGGCTCGCATCAGGTGCAGTTCCTCGACGCCCTGCACCGCGATCACGCCGAAGTGGAAGACCGAGTGCGGACGAACAAGGCCCTCGGCCTGCACCATCTGCCCTCGAAATCGTTCGCGGTGAACCAGGGGTGGATGGGGCCACCGCGAACCTCGCCGCAGACCTGGACGCCTGGGTCCGCCTCCTGGGCCTGCACGACATCGACCACCTGGCCGACGCCGAACCGGACACCATGCGCTTGTGCCTCTACCACCTGCCGGCCCGCCTCACGAAACACGCCCGCAATCGGTGGCTCCGCATCGAGGCCACCTGGCCCTGGGCGTCCGCGTTCACCACCTGCTGGGACCGGCTCACCAACCTTCCGGCCATTACCTGACAACCGGCTCCCGCCCCGACGAAGACCAGAACGGAGCAGACCACATCACCCCCCGGGAGACGTGGAACCCCGGCGCAGCCGCAGCGTCACGAGACGGCCCACCCCGAACACCCCGGGACATTACGGGCGAACCACCGCACCGATCAACGACCGACCCCGCTGACGAATCGAGGTCGGTGTTCCTGGCGGCAGTAGCCGAGATGAGTTATCCCTGCAGATGTTTTTCGGATGCGGCATCGCCGGATTTTCCAGGGGAAGGGAACAGTCGGGTGAACAAAATTGGCGCCACCTGTTGCAGAGTGCCGAAGTCAAGGTCCATCTGAGAGCAAGCCTCAAGTAGTCTCAGGGCGCCCCCTCTAATCGATAGCGTGGATCCGTTTACTCTGTTGATCGCGATCTCTGTGTTCGGGTAATTCGGGTGCGTCATTCGTGTCACAACTCGCGATAGCAGGGCACTCGGCGGGATCCCGTTGAGGGCGCGCATTTGCAGTCCGTTGTCAACGAGTTCCCCGGGAGTCATCTTAGACAACATGCATAGCAGCAACTCGCGGGGCACCCACCCAGCCCCGTGGTAGCTCGGAATGGAGCGGGAGGCAGCGTTCAGCATCTCACTCCACTCACTTGCGCGCCTAGAGGTGATGCCGTCCGCTACTTCATAGCTGTAGTAGACGTCTACATCGTTCGCCGCGGTGGGCTTGAGCGTAATACCAAAATCTGCCAGATGCCGGAAAACTGGTGCGTTGTGCTCCAGGGAAAAAGAGCCAGCCCCGAAGGAGCTGATGATATCCGAGTTTCCGAGAATGAAATCGAAGGTCTCATTCGCCTCTTCTTCGGTTTCTCCAGGAAATCCGAAAAATAGAAAGCAGTGCATCCAGATACCGGCACAGGTGGCGTCGGTGAGATTACGCACCATTACTTCCCTACGCGTGTTCTTGCGCATCAACCGCAGTACGCGCTCAGACGCAGACTCCAGTCCCACATAGAGGGATCGGAATCCGATTCTATGAAGGTTGGTGAAATCTTCGCGTTTGAAGAATTCCTCAAATTTAATGAGTCCAGTAAAGGACCACCCCGTCTCAGCGTTCGGAGGAGCGATCTGCCCCAACGACCGAGCGATTTTTGGCGGGATGGCTTCGTCATTGAATGCAAAATGTCGAACGTTGTACTTTTCGGCTAGACTTTTAACCGTCTGAAGTACGCTGGACACCTCATACCCGGCGTATTTTTCACCATACACCATTCCGTGGTGGCAAAATTCGCACTTCCCCCAGTAGCAGCCTCGAGATGAAAGCAGGGGGAGTGTTGTCTCAGCCGATAGGTATCGCGTCAGGGGCATGTCTTCAAAATCCGGAATCGGGATTTCCTGCGGTCGCAATGACGGGCATGGTGGGGACGATACAACCTCGCCGCCGTTCCGAAAGACGATACTTGGCGCGCCTTCGGTCAATGGGCGTCCCTCACGCAGATTCCGCAACATTCGCTCTGCCGGCTTCTCGCCCTCATTTCGAACAATGATATCAAAGAAGCGGTCGAACCAACTATTCTTCAAGGCCCCGCGTTCGAAAATACGGGAGAAGATCGTCCCGCCAACCATGACGGGAGCGGCTAGTTGCTTTTTTAGGATTGAGCCCAAGAGAAGCGTAAAGTACAACTGCTCTTGCCCGATGCATGAGATGCCGATTGATTTTGGGGCGAGCGGTAGAATGTATTTCGCAACTGCCTGTCGAACGAAAGCGTCGAGTACAGGATGCGGGGAATCGATCATCCGTTCCAACTCGGATGATCTGAGGTTTCCGGTTTTGAAGCGAAATTCGAATGGCGATACGATGAAATCATCGCAAACAGCTGATACTGCATTCAAGTAGGTCGATAGGGATTGTACTCCCAGGTGGCCGCGTTCAAAGTAACCGCTACTTGTACTTTCAGCGTCACTGAGCGTCCTGAACCGATCAATGTCACTTCGAAATGTTTCAGCCTCCTGGAAAATGGCGCGAAGGCCGATCTTGGCCTCGGATGTTAGGTCAGTGTGCTCCAGTTCCTTGATGAGGAGTCTTGCGCAGTCATCAGATAGGAGCCACTCGTAAAAGTCAATATTAATGTCGACCGACGCAATATCGAAACCGGCGCGCTTCAGCCATGCGGAGAGTGATGGCAGAGAAAGGGAGGGCTGAAATGCGCTCCATTGGGGCGGGAAAATCAGAAGCAGGTCAACCGACATTAATTATCCCTTGGTGGTAACGTGACTAGCTGCGTCAAGTCGACCCGCCGGGTGGAACTTCGCCCGGCGGGGGACACTGGCCGACACCGACTGGCTACACTTCCAAATCCGTTGGTGGCGGATTGTTGTTGTTGTTCTGGTTGATGGGCCCCGATGCCAGAAGTGACTCCTCATTCGACCTGTCAAGGAGTGAAACGATCTCTTCCGGTTTCGCCGCCTTTACCATTTCGGCAATTCTCATATTCATTTCTGCAGTGGGATTGGTCGGGTCGCCTGTGGGATTTCCAGTCGGATTCGACATAGCTGGCCTCCTTCGCAGTACGGATCTATTACTGACAGTCGCTGCAAGCCTACACAGTGTAACAATGGCTCGCAATGTGGCGCGCTGAATGTCCTTGAAGCTCATACCGATGCGTCACTCCGGAGGGGACGCCGACGAATGAGCCACGGCAGCCGAGAAGGTCGTCGCTCTCGTCCGGGTCTTCGCCGACGCGCCCCTCGCCGCGCAGGAAGGGCGGCCCCTTGTTCGCCGAAGGCGCCTCGCAGCTGCGAACCGGCAACGCGCCCCGGGCGATGGCCACATGGCGCAACCTCGCCATCGGCGCCCTGTGGCTGGCCGGCGCGACCAACATCGCCGCCGCTCTGCGACACAATGCCCGCAACGTGGACCGCCCTGCTCGGTCCCAAATGATCACAAAACGGACGCCCGTTGACTACGTCGAAGCCCTGGGACCTGCCGATCAATAACCCTTCGGTTTTCGTGGTCTGTTGGGTCGTAGGATGCGGGGGTGTCGGAGGGGACGAAGGCAGAGCTGGTGGATGTGTTCGGGCTGTTGCTGCCGCATCTCGATGAGCGCCAGCAGCGACTGACGCTGTGCGCCGCGGCCCTTGTTCTGGGCCATGGCGGGATCCGTATGGTGGCCGGAGCGGCCGGGGTGGCGGAGTCCACGGTGTCGCGTGGGAAGCGGGAGCTGGAGCACGCGGAGGAGCCCGTCGGCCGGGTACGGGCACCGGGCGCGGGTCGCAAGTCCTTGCGGGAGGCCGATCCGGGGCTGGTGCCTGCGTTGCTGGCGCTGGTCGAGCCGGACCAGCGCGGCGACCCGGAAACTCCGCTGCTGTGGACGGTGAAGTCCACCCGGAATCTGGCGGCCGAGCTGACGCGTCAGGGGCACCGGGTCGGTTCGGACACGGTGGCCGCGCTGTTGAAGGCGGAAGGCTTCTCTCTGCAGGGCACCTCCAGGACCACCGAGGGGAGCCGGCATCCGGACCGGGACGCCCAGTTCCGCTACATCAACGACCAGGTCACGGCGTACCTCGCCGACGGGCAGCCGGTCATCAGCGTGGATGCCAAGAAAGAACACCGCCCGGCCTCCTCACATTCCCGCGTGTACTGGGCCATGACCCACGTCATGGCCCGTCGGCTCACCGACGCGAGCACACTCACCTGGCGCGATCCGCAGGTGGTCGGCGCGTGAACCTCAACCCCCTCCTCCAGGCGCTCGACCTGCAGGAAGACGCCGTTTGGAACCTGGCTGACGATCTCCGCACCCAGATCGACACCCTTCAGGCCCAGCTGATCGAGGCCGAACTGCGACTGGAACACCTCGCCATCACCCGCACTACCTTCACCGGCCTCGCCAACCGAATCCCTGCCCAGAGCGCCGACCCATCAGGAAGTCTCGAGCTGCCCGAGCACCCGGACTACCCACGCATCGTCGCCGTCTGCAACGACGCCACCGGCCCGCTGAGGGCCCGAGATATCTGCCAGGCCCTCGACTTCGGGCTCCTGCCGAAACACATCGAACGCACCCGAGCCAAGATGAAACGCCTGGTCACACTAAGGAATCCTCACCGAGACCGAGCCCGGAACCTTCAGCAAGAAGCACTAACCAAGTCCGGAACGGACATAAACTCACGAACCGCCCACTGACAGATCAAACACAAGGCACAAGCGGCCAGTGAGAGTAGGAGTCAAGCCGTGACCGGAACGACACGGCCACCATCCTCACAGTGCGAGTAGTCGGCCCGGCCGTCGCCCACTCGGTCGCACTCGGCGAGCAGCACGTACTCCGGGTCGGTCTCGCGCAGGACTTTCAGCAGGCCCGGTGACCGGTCGGCTTGGAGGTCGATGACCGCGGCGGTATAGGCACGGGCGGAGTCGGCCGATATGCCGAAGCCCGCGGCGATCTGGGCCAGGGTGCCGTGCTTGCGCAGGTACACCAGAGCGACGAGCGCACGCTGGTGCGGTGGAAGTTTGCAGCGGCGGTCACCCTCACGGGTGACGATGAGCATGGTGACCCACTCGACCAGCGCATGCGGCAGGTCGAGTGCGGCAGAATAGGGAACCAACGAGGCACCTGCACTGATGAGTTGAGACTTCGAACATCTCCCTCAACGGCCACGGGTGCCTCGTGCGGTGCGGCCTCCCCGCCGTCACCCGATCGGTGGCCACGCTGAAAACGCTCAATAACTCTTGGCCCCTGCACCCGGAGCGAACAGCCAAGCTGCCGCAGTAGACAAACTCACCACCCGGTCGATTTTTCAATCGATGTCGATCACTTGCACATTGGGCGGGTCAGCCAGCGAGCCATCATTGTGCACAGTTTCTTGCGAACTCACGTAAGCGCGACGCCCGTCTGGGGCGACGGCAACACTGAAAGGAGATCCCTTTACAGGGAGATTCTCCATAATCTTCTTCGAGGCCGTATCAATCACCGTGAATGTGGAGGGCTGCAATCCCTGAACCACATAGGCATAAGCGCCGTCAGGACTCACAGTGATTCCCCATGAAGAATCATCCATGGGAACGGTATCGGTGACGGCCTTCTTCTTGACGTCCACTACCGCCACTCCGTCGCGTTTGCCCTGACTGTAGGACACGTAGAGTTCCTTGCCGTCCGGTGTCACTGCGAGACCATTCTCACTCGGGTCTCCGGGGAGAGGAACCGTCCCAGTGACTTTATCGGTCGCACTGTCGATCACAGAGAGGACTCCGCTGCCGGGACGGGAACCCTCGGCCGCCACGTAAATATTGACCCCGCTTGGAGCCACAGTAATGGCCTCTGGAACTACCCCCGGCATCCCGATTTCCCCTGCTACGCGATTTGTACTGGTGTCGATGATGTCGACAGAATTACCCAGGGAGGGACCCGCCGTGTAAACCCGACTGCCGTCAGGAGAGATTGCGATATCTCTCCCGGATGCCTTCTCAATAGTGGCGCTGACTGTGTTTGATTCTGTGTTCAAAACCGATACCGAGTTCTGCCCGACTACGTAGGCTCGGCGACCGTCAGGTGTAATGACGATATCTTCCGGCCAACGTATGTGCGGGATAGTAGCAGCCACAGAACTACTGACGCTATCAATAATGGAAATGCTACCAAAATCGGCTTCGCCGGCATGCACCACCACGTATACCCGTCGCCCATCCGGGCTCGCCGCTATCCCCCAAGGACTTTCGGTGCTGATAGAAGGACCGATCTTCCATGATGCCGTAGGAGAGGGTTTCGCCTCCGAGGCAGCGTTTCCCCCGCAGGAGGAGATCGCTGCGGTCACCATAAGCGCCGCACATGCCAACATTGCGGCAAATCTTGTACGCTGTCGCTGCGGTACCGCCAAAGGACGGAGCGCGACCTGTGGACTATTTCGCCTATTACCATGCATGCAAACAATACTGTTGGAATACATGGGTTTTCGCACTTCGAGTTGAGCCAAACGTGCAGGGGGGGTTGCCATCGCAGGCGCGCGTGCAAGGACTTCGAAGTGGAGTCTGGAGGTAGACCTTGGGGGAGGACTCTGTATGGCACTGCCGCAACAGTCAGATTGATCATTTGCCGCAAGCGCGCCCGAGGCCAATGCCGGCGCTGCGATCGGGGGCCTCCTGCTGCGCGATGGCCGCTGCCGCGGCTGCCATCCGTACCGCCTCTTCGACGAGGCCCCGGCCCGCCAGAGCGCATATTTCGGGTGGCCCCTATTCGGAATCCGGCGGGTCCCGGGTGGGGAGGGTGCGGCGCCTGAGAGACGAGCGGTCAGGCGGCACTCGTGGAGTCCGTCAACCTAGGAGCCCGGAGTGGAAGTCGCGTAGCCCAACAGGGATTGGCCTCGGTCAGTAGACTCGGGCCACCACACGTGCCTTGCGCGTGACGACCGCGGCAAGTCCGGCGCCGCGAGTTGCCCACCCGCCAGGAAGGGGTGATGCTGATTAGGGCATCCGCCATAACACGCTGGAACTAGCGACACCGGCAAAGCCGAAGCTGTCCTCGGCTCACTCCCAGCGACTTCGGCTGGCCCGCCGACGCGAGGAGCGTGCGGATCATGCCACGAGGAGATTCCCACGCGGCCGCTAAGCCAACGGAAGGTGTCTCCTGATGATCATTGAGAGCCGCCCATCCCATCCGCGGCACCTTCATGGGACCGCTCTGGCTGTAATCTGCACCGCCACGGCATCGGTGATGTTCTTGACGTCTTCTTGCGATTCTGGAGGCGCTCCGACGGCCCCTCAGTCGTCACCGGGGACAATGAGCTCTCCGCAAACCAGCCCCTCCCTCACGACGACTCCGACGGACTCTGCAAGCGAGTCGGCCACCCCAACGACAGGGGTGCAGTACCTCAGCGAGCTACAACCGCTGAGTTCTTCGAATGGCACGGAGACCGGATCTGCGGAAGTCAATGGCCACAACTACGCCCGAAGCACCTCTCTTCGAGTAGACAAGGGCTACATTCCAGAGAATGACGCCGAGTACAACCTAGGGCGCCACTGGCGGACATTCAAAGCCACGATTGGTCTTCGAGATGACGCCCCAACGGGATGTCGGCTAAAATTCGAAGCATTCGCAGACGGAAAACTGGTCACCAATGCGACAGTGACTCTCGGTGAAGCACGCGATCTGAAGCTGGAAATCTCACAGGTGCTGCGTCTGAAAATACAAGTCACTTACGTCTCACCGACGGATATCAGCAGCTATTGCTACGGCGTCTGGGGCGACGCACACCTGGAAACCTAGCCTCGAAGTTTCATGACGGTCCGCCGACGGAGTCGGTGGACCGTTTTCGTGCCGTGGGCTGAGAATGGGCAGGTTGAGGGCCCGAGTGTCGTCTCGGGGAGGCGCCGGGTTCCACTGCTCCGATGTCGGGCTGCTGTCGTAGGGACGGGAAAGTTGCTGGTCAGTCGGGATTTGGCAGGAGTGCGAGCTGGTCGAGTGCGGCGGTGATGTGGCCGGTCCAGGGCCAGTGCCGGGCCAGGCGGAGGATCCGCCGGCGGCCGGTGGTGACGAGCTGTCCCGCCGCGGTGAACAGACGGAGCCGCAGGCGGCGGGGTTCCCAACGGCGGGCCTTGCCGGTCAGTGCGAGCATCGGCATCCAGGCCAGCAGGTCGAGGGCGATCTGCACGATCTCCAGCCAGATCCGGTTCGGGGCGGTGCGGTGCAGGGGGAGGTTGCGCAGGCCGGTGGCCCGGGCAGCCCGGATCCAGTCCTCGGCCCGGGCCCGCAGTCGGTGACGGAGCTCGAGTTCGGCGATCGGCCGGCCCGAGGTGTTGGTGGCGAAGCACGTCAGCCGCATGCCGTCCGCATCGGTGAGCCGCAACTGGGCCCCGGGGTGTGGTCGTTCCTTCCTGACGATCAGCCGCATGCCCTTGGGCCAGCCGTCCTGGACATCGCCGGTGAATTCGGCGACCCAGGCACCGTCGCGGATCTCGCCGTCCGTCTCGACGGCCGGCGTCCAGGCCGATGCCGGAACCTTCAGCACGTGCTGGTGGACCTGCTCGGTGACCGTCATGCCAACCGAGTAGGACAGCCACCGTCCTCGCCGGGCGAGCCAGGCGACGAAGTCGTGGGTGCCGCCCGCGAAGTCGGTGCGGATCAGGGTCCGGCGCCCGCGCCGGTACTTCTTCGGCAGCTGGGCCAGGGCCAGTTGGGGGGCGGTGATGTGGTCGGCCGCCGTGTTCGAGCCTGCGTTGCCGGGTCTGAGCAGGGCCGCGACCGGTTCACCGGTGCCGCCCGGTCCGTGGTCGACGAACCCCATCAGCGGGTGGTGACCGTAGGCCCGCTTCCACGTGGGTGCGGCGTCCTCCTTGTCCGAGTGCGCGATCACCAGCACCCCGTCGAGGTCCACGGTCACCGTCCCGCCCGCATCAGGCGCTTTCCGGTCGGCCAACCGCCAGACCCGCTGGCGGACGTCGGCCCGCGCGGCACGGATGGCCCGCAGAGCCTTCTCCCCGGAGGCCGCGAGGGTGTCGATGAGGCGGGAGACCGTCGGGTCGGAGGCCACCGCCCCGAACACGGCCGGCTCGGCCCGCAGCATTCCCACGTCGGCCAGGCAGTCCCCGCCCAGCGCGACCGCCAGAGCCACCTCCAGCAGGAGCTTGCCCGGATCGTGTACCGCCCGAGCCTTCCGCCACGGCACCAGCGCCGCTGATATCGCGGTGTCCAAGCCGGCCTTGCGGACCGTCTCGACCAGCAGCACGCCCCCGGCCTACGACCACCGCCCGGCCACCGCCCTCGATGCGGACACGCGGGTACGACCCGATACTCTTCTTCACCTGAGAAGTGCCTCCGGCTGGAGCAGGAACAAGGACCCCGACAATCCTCATTCTTGCTGGTCAGCGATCCAGCGCACCTTCGGTGCGCGCCGGGGGCGTGGTAAATCCCGTGGCGCGCGCCGGGGGTGCTTCTGTCTGCCCCTGCCGGGGGCTGATGCCGGTCCGGGACGCTGGAGGGGTTCGTTCCGGCCGAAACCGATGCTTCTGTGATGCCGGTGAGCTTGCAGGTCAGCGTGGTGCTGGGGGCCGTCCACGGGAACCGTGGAGTGTTGCTGTGAAGCACGTGCGTCAGAATTCCTGATTCACCCTGGCCCTCCCGGAACGGCGTACCCGGCTGTCCGGCGAGGGAGGGAGCAAGACCGTGGACGTGCTGCACGAACGCTGCGCCGGCCTCGACATCAGCAAGAAGGACGCCAAGGTGTGTGTCCGCACCCCGAGTTCGAAGCGGCGGGGGTCCTTCACGACCGAGACCACGACGTGGGGCTCGACCACGAACGCGGTCCTGGAGCTGCGGGACCATCTGCTCGCCGCACGGGTGACGCTGGTGGTGATCGAGGCGACCTCGGACTACTGGAAGCCCTTCTACTACGTGCTGGCCGAGGGCCTGAACGTGATCCTGGTCAACGCCCGGCAGGTCAAGAACCTGCCCGGACGCAAGACGGACGTCTCGGACGCGGCCTGGCTGGCCCAGCTCGGCGCCCACGGCCTGGTCAGGCCCTCTTTCGTGCCGCCCGAACCGGTCCGTGAACTACGGGACCTCACCCGGGCCCGGACCACGGCCACCCGTGAACGCGGCCGTGTGGTCCAGAGACTGGAGAAACTGCTGGAGGACACCGGCATCAAACTGTCCGCGGTCGCCTCCGACATCATGGGCGTCTCCGGACGGGCCATGCTCGAAGCCCTCATCCGCGGCGAAGCCGACCCACAGGTCCTTGCGGACCTGGCCAAACGCAAGCTCCGCAGCAAGATCCCCGAACTCACCGAGGCCCTGACCGGACGCTTCCGCGAGCACCACGCGTTCCTGGCCCGCCTCCATCTGGACCAGTACGACCAGCTCACCACGATGATCGACCAGCTCAGCGAACGGATCGAAGAGGCGATGGCCCCCTTTCGCGGCGCCCTCGACCTGCTCGACACCATCCCCGGGATCAACCAGGCCACCGCCGAAGTGATCATCGCGGAGACCGGCGGGGACATGACCCGGTTCGCGACGGCCAAACACCTCGCGTCCTGGGCCGGGGTCTGCCCCGGCCACCACGAGTCCGCCGGCCGCACCAAGAACACGAAGGTCCGGCCCGGCAACCCTTACCTCAAAGGCGCCCTCGGACTCGCCGCGTTCGGCGCCGTGAGAACCAAGGACACCTACCTCGCCGCCCGCTACAAACGGCTCACCGCCCGCCGCGGCCCCCTGCGGGCCCTGGTCGCCGTCGAGCACTCGATCATCACCGCGATCTGGCACATGCTCACCGACGACGTCGCCTACCAGGAACTCGGGGGCACCTACTTCACCCGACGCGAGCCCGAACGCGCCACCCGCCGAGCCATCACCCAGCTCAACCAGCTCGGCTACACCGTCACCCTCAACCCGAGGACGAGGGAGACCGCAGCCTGACCGCCAGACCCGGACACCCGCCAGCCCTCAACGGCCAGCGGGCACCCAGCCCTGCCCACACCCACCCTCACCTGCTGCTATTTACGCGTCAGAGGCACCTTTCTGCTATCGGGACGTCAGGTCGACCAATTCCGCTGAACAGGCAGGGTCAACTGGCGTGGCAGGCCCCTGGTCAGCCACGAAGTCGTCGTCAGCACCATCGGATCGACCACGACACGCAGCGGACTGTCCGTCCATGCCGAGCTCGACCCCGGCGCCTACCCCACCGGCGTCACCGTCCCCGACACCGTCATGGAACGCCTGCCCCTGCCGCCGCACGAGTGGCACGGCACGTGGAACTACACGTTGCGCCCCGAACCGCTCGCTCCTGCATTGTCTCCACCCAGCGTCGAGTTCGGACGCTTTCCCACCGCCAACAAGCTCCCCGTGTGGCTGCGGCACCCCAGCCTCACCGGACTCGAACCTGCCGCCTTCGACGATCTCGCCGTCCGTTACCAAGCCTGGTGTGCCGAGCACCCGCCGATCTTCCTGCCCGGCAAACGCCCCGACGGCGGCCCCGGCGCCGGCAGCAGACGACTCTCCATCGCCGACGAGCTTGTCGTCTTCCTCCTCACGAAGCGCTGGTCCATGGCCCAGACGCCACTCGCCGAGGCAACCGGCCTGGCCAAGAGCCGGATCGGCACGACCCTCCGGGAGGCCACACCCGTACTCACCGCGCTCGGGTACACGGTCCCGGTCGGCGCCCTCACCGTGACCACAGCACAACAGCTCGCCGCGATAGCCGGGCACGACCTCACACCCCCGTAATCCTCACCAAGATCTAGGAGTTATTGTTCGGCAGCTCCCTGGCTCCAGGGTGAGGATGGCGGCGGAGATTGACGACATTCGATTCGGGTTGCATCGTGCCCTGTGGAAGATCCGCCACGACTTGAGCCGTGCGACGCCGCGCTCGACCGTTGCCCGTTCCGCGGACAGCGCGCGACCGCCGGGCAGCGGGTTGCACCGCATTTGGACCGGCGCACCAGCACCTCGATCACCACCGGGACGCCACCCACGGGCGCGTCGGTCAACCGCCGAGCATAGCGACCGTGCACCCGGCGAGACCCGCTCTCGCAGCAGGACACCGCACCGGCAGCGCACGACAACGAACGCTGACCTTGGGCAGGTTGACGCCCGGCTCGATCGACCACCACACCCCTGACAAGTGCGGCAACACCCGCCCCAAATCCCCTGAACCACACACCCAGGAGGATGCCTTCATCCCTGTCAGACTGGCAAACGCGAGGATGCTCGGCGTAATCAGGAAGCGGTATGGGCGGGGGATGCGGAACACTTCCCGGGTGATCGTGATGCAGCCCGTCCTGGAGATCTACACCTCTGATGGCTTGCCCTCTGGCCTGTCGCCGAGATCGAGCCCTTCAGCTACCTGCCGCTCAGCGGTGAGCTCGCCCCGGCCGAGGTCGGGACACCGGTGATGCATCGTCCGACATCGACCCTGAACATGACGACCGGCCGCCATGGCCCGCCAATCCGCTCAGGTCGTTCCTGCATGGACTGCTGACCTCCAAGGTGTCCCGCTCCGCACCCAAGTAGGTGCATCGAGCATTCGGGCCGGCCACCAGTTCATGGCTGGCCCTGAGCTGACGCCGATGAGAGGCGGCCAGGCCCTCAACCTCGGGCGGCGAGCAGCCACCCCCGGCGCCAGGGCCATCTCAGGGAGCGTGGTTCCAGCTGATCCTGCTTGGCCTGACTGCGGAGTTGATGGATGAGCTTCCTCGGCTTTCGGATCGCTCTGTCGCGGAGGGCTTCTGGTGAACTGACCCCTTGGGTCAGTAGCAGGTGAAGCATGCTGGGATCATTCAAGTCCGGGTGGACCTGCGCCAGTTGGCCGGCATCTCGCATCTGGTCGATCACCACTCGGGAGACGCCCAGGTGTGCCGCCAGTTGCTCCTGCTGCTCAGCATTCTGGGTCCGGCGCACGAGGTCGAGTGCAGAGACGATACTGGCTTTGGCCAGCGGAATTCTGTGCGGAGCAAGCGACGGGAGACCGAGGAAGTCAGTTGGCGGGACTGTTCCGACCAGCGTCCTGAAGCGGGGCTCGGAGGTCAACACTCTGAAACAGGGATCTGTCGCGGCAACTCTCTTGTCGTTGTCGGTGGCGGCGGCGAACTCCAGATCCTCCATTGCCTGTCCAAGCCGCGTGCCCTTCTCAGACTCCAAGTCCTTGATCTCTGCCAGAAAGCAGTCCAGGCACGCGTGGTCCCAGGTCAGTCTCGGCGAGGGGTTGTGCTCGTTATGGGGGTGTAGCCACTTATCCGGCGGTTTGACTCCTAGAAGTGCCTCGATGCAATGTTCCAAATTCTCGGCGAAGCCACGCATCCGCTTTGCTTGTTGACGCAGCCGCCTACCCTCCCAGTTCACCTCACACAAGCTCTTGAGCGCATCGACGGCGTCTGCTGCCTTCTCCAGCAGCGTGTCGTCTTCCCGGTTCCCCTTCACATATCCGTTGAGCCATTGGGTCGCGCTGCTGTACTTGACCCGGATCCGTAGTGGAGCCCAGCCCACTTCCTTGTCGGTTCTGTCCGATAGTCCTGACCTGCCGTACTGATCGTCGAGGGACTGCGCGAACGCCGCATACGCGGTCTGCTCCTCTGGAATACGGTTATAGATCGCCCACATGTACTCAAAGCGCGCCAGCACATACATGGGGTCTTCATCCAGGGCGCGGCCCAACAGTTCCACGCGCACGGCATCGGGATCTTCGCCATCGCTGATCAGAGATCGGCTCGTAGCGATGACCTGCAGCGCAACGCCCTGCCAGCGTTCCGCCCCGTACAGACCATCCTGCAGCTCAAGGTGTGCCTGGCTGAGCCGAAGGAGGATGAACGAAGCAGCCCCCGTGAGTAGCTGCGCGCGGGCTCGATTTTGCGCGGCAGTCCTCTCGGCTTCCCCGAGACCGGTCGGGATGACAGGGAGTCCGAGGTCTCGTCTGCTGAAAACGTCACTCTCGACATGCCGGCCGTTGCGAGACAACGTCATCGCAACTCGGTCTTCATCCACGAGCGTGACCCGCGCACGCCACGTGAGGTCCGGTCTGAGAGCAAAGAACAGGCGCGACAGCGCCCCTGCAACCTTGCCTGCGGGCAGCGCGCTCAGTTCCTCACTGGTGATTTTACTCAGCGGAGTGGTGGCCAAGGCGGAGATGGTGCGATCAAGCTTTTTGGGGGATTCCGTGCCCAGACCCTTCATCCTGGCCAGTAGGTAATCCGTTGAGCCCGCACTCACCGTTCCATCGGCTTTCTGGACCTCGACCTGCAGCCGCAGGTTCTGCCCCAACGCTGCGGCCGTCAGTACCACGCCCATCACTGCAAGGACGATGTAGGCCGCCATGACTCGCCCCGAGTCCTGCAATGGAACCATGAGCAACGCACCCGCCACCCCGACCGCGATGCTCAAGGGGATCACCAGGGCCATCACCAGGGCCCATCGTTGCTGCCACTCCCGGGGGTGGATCGCCGCGACGGCGATCACGACTACCACCATTAGCCCAATGGCCCAGACCTCACCTGCCGTCTCGACGGCTCGGGGTTTCCTCGGAGTCAGGAGAAGGGCACCCGCCACGACAACGACGACACCCAAGACGACCAACAGGGACGACCAGGGTCTCCAGCCGCCGTGATCGAGATGACGCCCGTGTTTGCTCTTCGATGCAAGGAGGATCAGCAAGACCATCCCCAGCCCGATCACCAGGACCACACCGGAGGCCCATCCTGTGAGCGATCCCTCGGGGGAGAAGGGCTTGAACATGGCGTAAAGCGGCAGCATCACCGCCGCGCCGAAAATCAGGAGGAAGCCGAGGGTCCCGGCGGTCCACCTGTAGAGATCTGGCCAAGCGACCGCATCGACCCTGACGAACAAGCGCGAGGAGAGACCGGCCAAGGCGTACAGAACCGCCAAGCCGACTGCACTGAACATCAGCACTTTGCCAAGCGGTTGGACCCAGGTTCCATAGAAGCGATCCCAGTTGGACGATGCGATGGGGCGGCTCTGGGCATTGCTGACCTGCACGATAGCCGCCGCGGCGTCGGAGTTACTCTGGTCCATCGCGAGCGCAGAGCGGAATACACGTTCGGCCTTGTCAAAGTCTCCCGCCCGAATCAGCTGCCATCCCGCCGTGACGGCTGCGGCTGCACGCTCCCGTTGCTCATCAACGCTCTTCAAGCCTGAGACACCACATGTACGATCCGTGTCGCCCTTATTTGCAGCTACATCGGTGTACAGGGCCTGCGCCTGATCGAGCGCTCCGGCTTGCTGATGCCCTTTCGCCGTTTCACAGATGGCTTCCGCCGCGGCACTGAGCAAGGCCGCCGACGACACCGATTGTGCAGGCGCGACGACGGCAAGAGCGGAGAGCAGAGCAGTGGCACTGGCCCGCGCCAAGCATTTCCACACGCTAAACACCTCGATTCTCGGCACGCCCCCCTGCTTTGCCGCCGACTCTAGGGCGCGATCGCACGCCATACCTCCTGAGACGGAGCCACACGGAGTAGGCCGGAGAAGAACTGAGCGTTTTCAGAGTGGCCACCGATGGGGTGACGGCGGCGAGGGCACAACGCACGAGGCACCCGCGCCGTTGGGGGAGGAGTTCTAAGTCGCAACTCATCAGCGCAGGTGCCTCGTTGGTTTCCTATCCTGCCGCACTCGATCTGCCTCATGCGCTGGTCGAGTGGGTCACCATGCTCATTGTCACCCGCGAGGGTGACCGCCGCTGAAGCTCCCGCCGCGCCAACGCGCGCTCGTCGGTCTGGTGTACCTGCGCAAGCACGACACCCTGGCCCAGATAGCGGCCAGGCTTCGGAATCTCGGTCGGCCACTGCCCGCGCCTACGCCACCGCGGTGATCGACCTCCTGGCCAGCCGTGCACCCGGCCTGCTGAAGGTCCTGCGTGAGCACGAACCGGGGTACGTACTGCTCGACGGGACGCTCGCCGAGTGCGGCCGCGTGGGCTACGGCCGGGCCGACTACTCGCACAAGCACCGTCGCCACGGCGTGAACGTGCAGGTCGTGACCGACCCGACCGGGCAGTGCTGTGGATCTCTCCGGCCTTGCCAGGCCGGTGCCACGACCTGACCGCGGCCCGCACCCACCGGATCATCCGGATCTTCGAACGCCAAGGTGTCCCTGTCCTGGCCGACCGCGCCTACCAGGGCGCCGGCCCCTGGGTCACCACCGGGCGCAGTCGGCCGCCCGGCGGCCAGTTGACCCCTACACAGCGGACGGCCAACCGGGCACTGGCCACGTCCCGCGCACCCGTCGAACAAGGCATGGCACTGCTGAAGTCCTGACGGATCTTCCGAAGATCCCGGATCAGCCCGAACCGCATGACGTCCGTCGCCAAGGCCGTCCTCATCCTGGAGAGGCAACGCTGAAAATGCTCAATGAGCCCGAGAACGCTTAACCAGAGCTCCCGTTGACTCCCTCGGCATCGATGCCGGGATACAGGCTGCGGTATGCATCGAGATGATCGTCGATGGTGCTGCCCGGAGTCCGTAAGGAACCACCGGTACGGCCCGTGAGTCACTCCGTCGGGGTGTCGCAACACAATGAAGCCCCGGCTCGGGGTGCCTCCGTCAGGGCTTTGCCCCACTGCGAGGTAATGCGGCCCACGGCCCGCGAGACTGCCGTCTACCCCCTGCGTCCCAGCGCGCGCAAGGCGGACCATGATCTTCCATAGCCACGACGACAGCAGTGGCGCGGGCGGTCCCGCCTCGCGGGGAACACCGAGCGCCGCGCGGGCCGCCGATGCAGCATCACCTGCAGCAACCGGTCGGCCGCGTCGCCCTCGGCCAGCCGGGCCCGGAACTCGCACAGCACCGAGTAGTCGAACCCGGGATCGTCCAGATCCAGGCCCAAGGCGTATTTCCAGTCGATCCTGGTGCGGACCGCGTTCGCGGCCGCGCGGTCTGAGAGGTTCTCCGCGAACTGCAGCACCGACACCAGCGCCAACTGCCCAGGTGACAGTCCCGGACGACCGTCCTTCGGATACAGGTCAGCGAACTCGCCGTCCTCGCACACCACATCCAGCCGGTCCCGTATCAGCATCGCCGGCGTGCCCTTCGGACACGCCGCCCCCGCCGTCACCACCGTCCGCGTCGGTATGCGCTGGAAACTCCTGGCCCGCAAGGACACCTCCGCCCCTCTCCCCGAAACGACCCCGCTCCACTCCAGCGAACCGCCGAACGGACGGCCTGTCAGCACCCCACACAAGATCGCCAACAGAGTCCCGGTATTGGGATTAGTGGCCCTTCGAAGTCGCCCTGCGGGGGGAGGCTTCAAATCACCTCACGCTGCGTTGGGTTGAAGACCGTCGTGGTGAGCGATGAGGAAAAGGCGAGCCTCGTGCGGGCGGACGGCTCGTCCACCACTGACCTCACGTGCGGACGGCACCCACTGGTAGCGGCTTGCCCCGACGGGCGCCCGCTCGCCGCACTCGAACCGCTGGGTAGGCAGGAGTGCGGCTGTCACCGGCCGCCGCCTAGCGTCGGACCCGCAGCAGGACCGGGTACACGACGGCGAACGTGACCACCGGCACGATGCCGACCAGCTGAAGCGTCCAGGGAAAGTCGCCCCCGCCGTCCCAGGGAGAGCGTGTACCCGAAGACCAACAGCACGACGAGGGAACCGGCAGCCCCCGTGACGGCCCACCCCAGCGCGGAACTCCGCGCCTGCATACGGCGTTCGGCGGCGGTGACGAATCCGGGGTCCAGCGGCGTCCAGCCCTCCCCGCGGGACCGTAGCCACATCTCCCGTACTTCGTGGACGTGCGTCCCGACCCCGCCCGTCAGCGCGAACCGCCGTCCCTCCCGGTCCAGCAGCAGCCCCCGGCCGAGCGTAGGGCCGGCCTCGATGTCCAGCGCCAGGACGTCGGACCACGCCGTCATGCGGGTCCGCAACAACTGCCGCACGACGATGGTGTCATGGCGAACGATGGTCGCCATTCGCCAGAACCCGGCGATGATGAGAAACCCCGCACCGGCCAGCAGGAGCAGCCCTATGCGAAAGACCAGCGGCGCGTCGTCCTCCATCACCGCCCCAGCCACCGGCGCCACCCCGGGCATGCCGAGGGTGAGCGTGATGACCACCCGTTGCTCCGGCCGGAGACGGTAGGTACGGATGGGCCGGGGTTTGCTCATCGTTCCTCCAGATTTCGGACCGTCGGCCAGGACATGAGCAGCGTGCGGACGCCCGTCAGCGCTGCTTCGAGGCGACGAAGGCGACGTTGCCGTTCTCGTCGACCGAGACGGAGGAGTACTCCCACCAGAAGCGCCAGCCGCCCTTGTTGCTGTCGCACTCCGAGAACCGTTGCTGGCACCGGTACCGCGCGGGCTTTCCGGCCTCCTCCACACGGAAGAGCGCCGGCATTTTGTCACACCGCCACGGGCTCTCCTTTTCGAGCTGGAAGCCCGCCGCCTCGTACACCTTCCGCGCCGTCAGAACCCCGGTGACCGGCTCGTACCGGAACCGCGTCAGGCTGCCGTCGGTGCCGGTGAGGCGGACCTTCCACACCACCTTGATCCCCTCGTACGTCACCGTGCATCGGTACGGGCTCCCGCCGACGCCCGGCTCGGTCTCGGGGACCGCCTCGCACTCGCCCGCACGGACATCGCCGAGAGCGCCCGCCATTCTCACCGTGGCGGACATCAGCTGGTGCTCCACCTGGTCCAGCAGACCCGGCCCTTTCGGGGCCAAGGCGGCCTCGATCCTGGTGCCCGTGAGGTCTGCCGCGGGCGGCTGCTGTCGGGGCGAGATCTTCACAGGCAGCTGTTCGCCCTCGGCCCGGGGCGACGCGGGCTCCTTGCCGCAGACGGTCGCCGGCTCGGCGCAGCCCCCGCCTGACAGCGTGACGGCCACGCCTACGAAGAGGGGTACGACAGTACGTCTCATAGTGGAAGCCACGTCCCGTTCCTCGGCGGTTGCAAGGGGTCCAGGACCCGTAGCGTTTGCAGGGAGGACACGGCGCCCCGCTTTTCATTTTAGCCAACGAGCGTCATCCACAAGGGTTACGCGGTGGATCGAGGCTCAGGAAGCGGACGTCAGCCGACTACGCCGAAGCCCTGGGTCTGAGCAGTTTTGCCATGTGCCTACTGCCGCTTTCAGCGTGCGTGAGTCCGCGTTTGCACCGATGATCGAAGGTAGCGCGGGACGTTGCTCGGGGAGGCGCCCACTTCCCGCACTTGTATCGGCACGGTCTTTGCCCGGGCTCACTGAACCTCTTTCATCTTGAATAGCTGCAGGTGAGGAGGGTGTGGACGGCTTGGACGATGCGGCCGATGCGGTTGGTCGAGCAGCGGGCCCGGCGGAGGATACGCCAGGATTTCAGCAGGGCGAAGGCCTGTTCACCCGGAGCGCGGAGGCGGGTATGGACTCGGTTGTAGCGCTGGTAGGCAGCGGGCAGATCGCGGTGCCGGTAGTAGGGGGTCCGGACCGTCGCGCCAGCACCTTGATAGGCACGGTCGGCCAGGACGAGGACTTCTCGGGTGAGGCATGCCTGGACGATGCCGTGCGCCCGGGCGGCGGTCAGGTCGTGCGTCCGTCCCGGTGTCGCCCTGGAGAACCACAGCGGGAAACCGTCGGGCCGGGCGATGACCTGCACGTTCATGCCGTGTTTGCGGTGCTTCATCGAGTAGTACGGCTCGTCCGCCCGGGTCCGGTCGGTTGGGATCAGTGTGCCGTCGATGATGACGAAGTCGCCCTCGCGAGACCTGTCAGGGCTTCGCGCAGGCCCGGGGCCCAGGCCGCGAGTACGTCCAGGGTCTCGTCGACGTACCGCCAGGCGGTGGCCTCGGATATTCCGAAGCCAGCGCCGAGCTGGGCGAACGTCTCGTTCTTCCGCAGGTGGGCCAGGGCGAGCAGGGCCTGCTGGAAACAACTGAGTTTACGCCAGCGGGTGTTGAGTGCACGACGGCGTTCGTACAGCAGCCAGGAGACGTGCTCGACCAGCTCGTGCGGGACGTCGAGCATGGCAGGATACGGAACCAACAGGGCCCCTTCGGTCGCCGGTGTGATGAGTGGAATCACCACGCCAACGACGAGGGGCACTGCCTCGTCACCACACCCTGCTGACCAGCACTTTCACCCTCCAGCACAGGATGAAAGAGGTTCACTGAGCGTTTTCAGCGTTGCCTCTCCAGGGTGAAGACGGCTTTCGTGATGACACTCATGCGGTTGGGGCTGATGCGGGATCCGCGGAAGATCTGCCAGGACTTCAGCCGTGCCATCCCTCGCTCGACAGGCGCCCGGGCAGCAGACAGAGCTCGGTTCAAGGTCCTCTCGGTGACAGTGAGTTCACCGCCCGGCGGTCGACGCTTGGCGGTGGTGACCCAATCGCCCGCACCGATGTAGGCCATGTCGGCGAGGACCGGGACTCCCTGGCGTTCGCAGATCCGGAGGATCTTGTGGGTACGGGCGGCCGTCAAGTCGTGGGTCCTGCCGGGCAGTGCCGGCGACAGCCACAGGATCTCGCCGGCCGGGTCGGTGACGACCTGCACGTTCACGCCGTGCCGCTTGTGTTTCGAGGAGTAGTCGGCTCTGCCGTCCCCGACGCGGTCGCACTCGGCGAGCGTGCCGTCCAAAAGGACGAAGTCCGGATCGTGCGCGCGCAGCGTCTTCAGCAGGCCCGGCGCCTGCTCGGCAAGCAGGCCGGTGACCGCGGTGACATAGGCGTGGGCGGTGCCGACGGATATACCGAACGCTCCCGCGATCTGGGCGAGGGTGTCGTGGCGGCGCAGGTATACGAGTGCGACAGCGCACGGCGGTGCGGCGGAAGTTTGCACCGCCGGTCACCCTCGCGGGTGACGATGAGCTTCGTGACCCACTCAACCAGGGCGTGGGGCAGGTCGAGTGCGGCAGGATAGGGAACCAACAGGGCTCCGTAAGTTGTTAGGTGGCCCGGGAGGGCCGGGTGTGACTGAACAGGGCTTGCCTTCAGTGGCTTTCCAGGAGTGGTCGCCCGGCTCTTCGGGGCGCCCTGGCTACTGATTGAGATCTGCGATCCAGTCGCTGTTTACGGAGCTGATGGCGGGGTGTTCCTCGGGCCGCACGGGATGAGCTGCGCTCTGAGGAGGGGCAAGTGGACAACCGAAGGCTCGAGACCTGGGTCGGCATCGACGCTGGCAAGGGACACCACTGGGCTTGAGCTTGTTCTTCAGGAGCGTCTTCTCCGGGAAGGAGTCCCCCAGGCGGCGCGACCCATGATCGATATTTCCGGAATCCTATGCTCTCCGGGGTCGCCGCCCGGGGGGAATCCCGCAGATTGCGGGAGATAAGGGTCCCAGGCGCCTCGCCCGGCCCGGACAACCGCACTCCTGCGGGCCACCCGTGACGGTCTTGCCGGGCCCCGGCCGAGCAGCGCGTGTAGGAAGGCCGCCACTCCCCGCCGAAGCCCTGGTCGCCTTGCAAGCACATGCCTGACCATATGACGACTGCCCATGGCCAGGCCGACATCTCGCATTCAAACTTCAGTACTCATGGCATATAGGCTTCGACGTCTTGCGCGGCGCCCAAGTCATCCCCCGGTGCGCCCGTAGTTCCTCCCATAACATAGATTCTCCCATCCGACCCCATCGCGGCCGCTGCGCTGTCTCGGGCTTCGGGAAGGGAAGATATTTCGGACCAGGTCTTTCTCTTCGGGTCATATACGAAACCAATCGCAGTGACTGGCTCGCTGCTTTGGCCACCGATTACGTAAATTCGACCATCCGGCCCCGTAGCTCCAGCAGCCTCAGAGAGCGGAGTCGGCATGGGCGGCAGACTACTCCACCTTCCCGTGTCGGGGTCATAAACTTCCGCGTCAGCAACAGGGTCAATATCGGGGCCCACTTCGATTCCCCCCATTGCGTATATTTTGTCATCCAATCCCGCTGCAACTACCATATAGTCTCGCTCTTTGTTCATGGCTTTTGCGGTCGTCCAACTTTCTTCCTTTGGGTCATAAATCTCCATGGTGTCGGAGCCGACCGCGTATACGTTTCCGTGACTGTCCGTTACTGCCCCCCCATTTATTATCGGGCTGGGAAGCGAAGGACCGGACGACCAAGCGCCGGCTTGCGGGTCGTAGATCTCGACGGTATCTGTCGCAGCGAAGGTGGTCTCATCTTCACCACCGCCAATGGCAAATATCTTTCCGTCGCTACCAGTAGCGAGACCGAGTCCTGAGCGAGGCGTGGGCATGGGCGGTATGGTCGCCCATGCGCCTGTTGAGGGTTCGTAGACCTCAGCAGCTCCGGTCAGGGCTACATCGCTATATGTTGGGTCTTCGACCGTTGCTGCCAATCCTCCTACGGCGTATATTTTCCCGTCGCATCCCGTCGTGGCTGCAAGGAAATAGCGTTCAGCAGTTGGCATAGGAGCCACTGAGGACCAGGAATCATGTGGGTCGGATGCCTGAGTCGTTGACTTCAGACACGCAGGGACCAGTGTGGCCTTATCTACCCCTCCTGCTGTTCCAGTAGCGACCACAAGAAGAATCAAAGCCCCGATCGAGCACCATATTGCCGTTTTTCGCGCGTAACTCATGAGGTCGCCCTTTGTCTGACATGAGAGTAGCGAGGAGAGCATTTGCGACACCTGATTCCGAAAAGCCGACGGCGGAGGTAAGATTACCCCTGATGCCTGTGCAGTGCTATGCGCCGTAACGCGGCTTGGCACTTATTCGGCTGGACGGTCTGGTCCTTTTGTATCTGCCATGTCGCGTCTGCGCTTTTCCCACGCGACCGCGACGACCGTGAACGCTGCGGTTGCGAGGGCGAAGATGAGTCCCAGCCACAGACCAACTCCGGTAGAGACGCCTCCGCCTCCTAGGTCTGTGTTGAGGTCAATGAGGTCCTGCACGTCTCCAACTTTGACGATGTATAGGACCAAGAGAACGGTTGCCGGGATGAGCGTAATGAGGGTGAGCAACACTCGTCTCTCAGGGCCAGATCTAAGCGTGGCGGTGACGAGAATGAGGAGTGCGAGGACTGCCACGATTATGAGGGCAGGAGCGGCCGCCTGCATGCTGGTGCCGAATGCGTTCGCGCTCGCGTATGCCCCGGAAACCCAGGGAGTGAAGAGCATGATGAAGCTCAAGAACCCGGTGCTGGCAGCGGCCAGCAAAGGCCAGTCACGGGCTGCATTTACTCGGAAGGCTTCAGGCTGATCAAGGCGGCCTCCCCTCGCCTCGGATCCAGGCCGGTTCGCTTGTGAGCACATATCCTGTCCCCAATCTTGCTATTGTTTATGGATTCACAGCGGCATCCCATGCGCCGCAGCAGTAACACGAAACCGTTCATTCGCATTTCCCGTCAATTCTCAGCAGCACCACCTGCGACACTTACGAGATTTTTTCGAGCATGCGATAGAACCCAGCTTGCATCTACTATCGATCTTCCGGCCGGGAAGTACTTTGAACGCCGGCAAGCCTTCCTGTCGGCGGACACGCGCTGCTGGTCGCCGTTGCGGTCGTGTACTGACTGGGGCGCCGCCTCCGAAGCCCGAGGCAACCAAGACAAGTACCGAGGAAGTGTCGGCAGCAACCGTTCACTGGCTGCCCTAGTGCTCGCTACTCAGGCATTACCGGTCTTCGATGCGACACTTCGACGCGCTGATGCTGCTGGTCTCACTCCAGATCACCACAGCGTCCACTTCCGCGCATCTCCGCAAGCGCCCGGCTGTGAGTCCGGACCTGAGCAAGGCTCTGAGATGCAGGCCCGCCGCCACTGTGATAGCGCTGGAATGAGTCGCCAGGGGATGGGCCGTGCAGAGAGGATTGACGACGTGACAGCACACACCCGAAGGCAGAAGCACAAGCGAATTTCTGCAATTTGTGCAGGAGTTCTGACCAGCGCCCTCCTTGCCGCCGCGTGCGGCTCAGGGAACAACGCCCCCGCCCAGTCGACGTCCCCCGTGTCGTCAATGGGCACACTGAGTCCGTCTCTCACTCCCACTCAGACTGAGACGCCGTCAGACGCCTCTTCCAACGAGTCGAGTGAGTCGGCAACGTCGGAGCAGTATTTGCAAGACCTAGAGCCGCTCTCCTCTTCGAACGGGGTGAACGCTGGATCTGCGCAAATCAATGGGCGGAACTACGCGCGAAGTGTATTCCTTCCTATCGATAAGGGTTCAATCCCGGAGAATGACGCCGAATATAACCTGGGTCGACACTGGCGGACACTGCAGTCAGTGATCGGGCTGCGGGACGACGCCCCAACCGGATGCAGGGTCACCTTCGAGGTTTTCGCCGATGGTAAATCGATCAACAACACTACCCTGGGCCTCGGTGAATCCAGAAATATCAACCTAGGCGTCACGAATGTCCTGCGCATAAAGATAGAGGTGACCTACGCAGCGACGACGGACATAAGCGCCTACTGCTACGCCGTCTGGGGTGACGCACACCTGAACTCGTAGGACTACGACGGTGCTCGCTGTGACGGACGTTCACTGCCCGGTCACCCG
Organism: Streptomyces sp. NPDC005794; assembly: GCF_042871445.1. NCBI lineage: Bacteria > Bacillati > Actinomycetota > Actinomycetes > Kitasatosporales > Streptomycetaceae > Streptomyces > Streptomyces sp. NPDC005794. Next base: position 116,352 of record NZ_JBIAIN010000022.1, on the reverse strand, counting down.
TGACGGGCCGGGGTGGCGTGCGGAGGGTGACCTCCCGTACGGCGTCACGGCCACGGACGTGATCGAGCGCCGCGACAAGCTGGCCTCCGGCCTGCGCCGCAAGCTCGGGTGCGTGTGGCCCGAGCCCGTCCCGGACGAGCACACCGGGCTGGACCGCGAGCTGTCCGCCGGTGCGAAGCCCTTGCGTGACAGCTACCGAGCTCAGCACCGCGCCCATCACTTCCTGCTCCCGCCACCGGGCGTCGGTGGCACGGCGATCGACCAGCGGCTGCGCCTGGCCTTCACTGCAGCCGCGTCCGTCGACGACGCCTCCCTGATCGGGATCGACCTGTCGGGCGGGATCGGCAGCTGCCGCGCCGGCCTTCGGATGCGCGCCGCCGGAAACGAGCTCGCGGTGCGCCGCCTGGACCTCGACAACAGGAACCAGCCGATCGACCACGGCCAGGACGAAGAGGAGGAACTGGCCCGCATGCTCATCGCCGCGGCTTGGTACCAGGTCTTCGCCCGTACCCCGATCGGCCCCAATTCGCACGACGACTGATGATCTGAAGAACTACTGAAGCTGGGTCCTTTTTCTTGACCAACCACCAACTTTCGTCAGAGCCATCTCCATGGCTCTGCGCGTCCTAATACTCCAGCGACACTAAGCGGCCTGACCTGGGGAAACCTCGACCGGAAGGTACAGCGGGGCGGGTCCTCCGCCCGATCCCTGCGGCGCAAGACCTGCGAGACCCTGGTCCAGCACACACCCCTCGCACCCATGCCCACCGCAGGCCCCCGTATGGCGTAACCACGAGGAGCGTGGATCACGGCACCGACATCAGCCCTGGGCCGAGCCCATCACCCCTTCGTGAGGTCGAACCGCAGCGTCATCTTTGTGCTGACGAGTTCGTACCCAGCCAGATTGGGCGCGCTGAAAGGATTAGGCAGAGGGGTGATACGTCGCCGAGCGTCGTCCAAGACGTCGGACACGTAGATGATGGTGTACGTCTCATGCGGAGCGAGACGGGATGCTCGGGCCACCTCCGAGTCACCCAGAATGATCCTTCCGCTACTGCCGATGGAACCCTTCACCTCGAAGAGATACGTCCGCCCGCCTTCATGAATGCGGAAGTCGTAGCCCAGGCGATCGTCCCCCTTACCCGCAAGGACATGGCTGCGCAGGCTGGACTTCCAGGAGACCTCGGGAGGCACGCCGAACTGCTCCTGGAGCCACCGTGCTACGACTGCTTCGCCCGCCAGGCCAACCGCTGTGGTTGCGTCTTGGTCCGCCGGAGTGACATGTCCGCCCAAGCCGCCACCGTTTCCCTGACTCCCCGAGCCCTGTGGCCGAGGCGCTCGGGGCGATAGCTCTGCTACCTCCCGTGCGGGCGTCGCGAGTTGTTCGGCAGTGAGCCCTGCCCCCACCTTGTAAGCGAGCTCGCGAAGGTCGTCTCGCTGAATTGGCAGTGCCGTGCCGTTGAACAAGAGACCGGAAGGTGGAGCCCCCGTCGTATGACCGGGTCCGGAGGTCGGCGCCGGCCCCGGGCGTTGTGCTGGAATCGGTGGTTTCTGTTTATCCAATGCCAGGTCCGCACGCCGATGCGTGACGGGCATCCCTACTGGCCAATGACCGAGTTTGCTCAGCCAGTGGGCAAGTCCCCGGGCCGAGGGAATCTCGAAGTCGAGCAAACCATCGCCATCCTGTTCCTGGATGATCTCCGAGGCACCGGGTAGCGACTCCTCGCCTTTACTCGTGTGCTGCGCCCATTCATCGACGAGAGCACGCAGTCTCGGCAAATGTGTGTGGACCGCTGCGATGGCCCCTTCGCGCACTTCGACGAGCGGGCGCAGCGGTGTAGTTGCCAGCCGGTGGGGCGACGTCGGCGTGCGGGTCGCCAGCCAGCTATTTGCTCGGGCTGTCAGGAGCTCGGAGGGAAGATTCCAGTACGTCGTGTGCCAATCCGGGTCGGGTGCAAGGTCCGGCAGCTCGCGCAGGCGGACGTATTCGGAAAGGTCTCCCCCGGAGCGGAAGACGTGAGCGAACGCATCCCTGACGCTCTCTTGGAGTTTCGGTCGTTCCTGCTCCAGCCATGCCTCGAACTGGCGGTGGTGCCCGGCTCGATTGTCGATGACGGGGAGGCCCAGGGTGCGCCAAGCTCGGTTCGCGGTAGCCAATGGGACGTTGAGGGCGTCCAGTTGGTGTGCCCGGTCATCGTAGTCGAGCAGCCCGAGGAGCGTGTCGGCACGGCGGGGGTCTAGCCGGCTCGCCAGCCACTCCCGGAGTTCCGCCTGGTCTTTGAAGCTTTCCATGCGGCGGCGCAGTTCCTCTGCGCCGTCGATATCGACACAGGCAAGCAGGGGTAGCAGTTGGGCGCTGCCGGAACGCTGGGATGCGCGGTCCGCGACGATGAGTTCGAGCCGCCCAAGCGGAATGCCGAGCGCGGCGGCGACGTCCCTGTCAGTGATCATTTCAGTCCGATGGCAGCGATCGGCCAGTTCGGAGAGGGCCGTACGCAGCTGTGCGGCCAAGTAGGGCGTACCGATCAGTGTGCTGATTGCCGTGGCTGCATGCCGCAGCACATGCCAGGGAGTAAGGGCCTCGGTGTGTCGTATGACGAGGCAGGGCTCGTCAGGGTCCTGGTACAGCAGACAACGTTCTGCGTCGGATGCCTCCACCCGGTGCCCGGCGATCCAGATGACGAGATCCTGCGTTACGGTGAACGCGCATGCCTGGAGTAGGCGATCGACGTCCGGCAGGAGCACGGGGTCCGGCCGGGAGGCGCGTTCCTCGTCGAGGTCAACCACTGCGGTCACGAGAGTCTTCAGCCACGCACCGACGTAGCCGACAAGTGATTCTCTAGGGGCTTGTCGGATGGGAAGTACACCGACGCTGATCTCCAGTTCCGCCTCGCCAGCGCAACGTACCTCGAAGTGTGACCGCGCCTGCATGAATGTCACGATTCGACGGCCCAGCGCCTTGTCCATGATGGGCAACACCGGAACCGGCGCCCGTTCTAGCAGCTTGTATTCCTGTACTCCCTGGGGGTCCCGCACATACACGGTCTCGCCCTCTTCGGATCCCTCCTCGTGAACCTCCAGCGCGTCTGCTCGCGAGAGAAGAAGGCAGGACGGAGCACTCGTCCCCGCCCGTGTGGCGGGCTCGTGCACCGGGAGCAGTTCCCCCCACGCCTTCTCGTACTCGCGGCTCACCTCGTACCGGAGAACACCTGTGCGTAGATGTGGATGCCGGTGTACGAGAGCGGGCAGCTCCTCGACTCGGTCGCTCGCCGTTTTCGGGTCGTCCCAGGAGCGGATGCCAAGGAGGCGCAGTCGATCGAGCACCCTAGGGGTGTGCCTGCGACGCAAGGCGGCGGTCACGACGCCCACATAGTCGGGCGGGGGCTGCTCGCTCGACCACCACCATGCCGAGTCGGCGACTGCGAAGGTACCGTCGTCCGTCCCGACCGGGGTCTGGGGAATCCATTCCTCCTGAGTGAGGAAGACCGCAAGAGGGGTCGGCCACCGGGTGCCGGACTTGTCGGTTGACCGGACGAACTTCATCTCCAGGTCGGAATCAACCCAGGTCGCCAGGCCGTGGACGATAAGTTCCGCGTACAGCCTGCGGCTGTGGTCGTCGAAAGCGTCGTAGTCGTACTGGCCAGGCAGCACAGGCAGCCCGGTACGCGACGGGTGATAGTCCACGGTCTCGTACGCGACCTGGCTTCGGCCGGGCCAGCGCAACGCGGCGTCCCGCCACTGGTCCCGGAATCCAGCTCCGGTGGCGCCGTTCGACATTCCTGCGAACCACCGCGGCCTGTTGAGGGCTGAGCCCCGCACACTGCCTCGGAACAGCTCATAGCGCGGTCGCAAACCGTGGTGCACGCCCTGGTGTTCGAGGAACCGACGCATGGCGTCCGCTGAGATACCAGTGTCGGCGCAGATCTGGTCCGCGGTTCTCAGCAGCCGCTTTGCGGTCGTGCTCAAGATCGGCACATCGCGGATGCCGTCGAGGAAGCGGACGAGGGTATCGTCTACCAGTTGCTCCCTGCTGGGCCATCCGCAGCCGAACATGGCCCGGTCGGCATTCAGCCATCCGTCGCGGACCGGCACGGGGAAGTTTGCAAGTTTGGGCGGGCGGCTGAGCGTGGCGGATACCGCGCAGGCGTATAGAAGGCACTGGTGCCGAGTGTCCTCGTCCTGCCCGTCTTGCTGCATGACCGAGTTGACGGCGCGGAGGACGGATTCCGTTTCGTACGCGTGGACTAGCCGCTGTGAACGCAGCCAGCGCAACCCCGCTGGTCGGCGCTTGCCACGTCGCGCAGATCTGTCGATCGCTCCGTGGAGGAAGGAGACGTTGCCCGACAGACCGTCGGGCAACGTGGGCAGGGTGGGTGACTCCGCACGACCCGGCTCCAGGAAGACAGCGTCATGTCCGGCCGGTGCCAGAGTCGCCTCGGAGGTCAGGATGATTTTCTTGCCTGACAGGGGGGTTCCATCGGCGAAGGATTCAGACAAGTCGGCGTAGTAGTCGGCCCACCGGTCCGCGTCGAACTCGTCGCGCTGCATTGCCTTTGCCAGTTGCTCCGCCCAGCTCAGAGTCACGGTCCGCGGCGGGGGCAAGGGAAGCCTGCGGGCTTCGGCGAGAGCGAGCAAGCGTCGTCGACGGGCCGGTTGGAGTCCTGGATCGATGAGGTTCGGTGTACCGATGGCCGCGAGGACTGTTGGTGTGAAAGCCCGCGCCGAGTCCGGGCACTTCCACAAGTAGCCCTTCTCCAGTGAGGTGCGCTCTCCCGGCGGCGCGAGTACCGGCATGAACGGAAGGGCGTCCAAGTCCTCGCCGAGGTCTTCGCAAGCTCTTCCCAAGCGATCCAGGTGAATGGGCGCCCAGCACATCAGATCGACAAGGGCACCCGCAGGGACATCGACCCGGCCCTCGCCGGCGAGCAGGACCGCTCGGGCACACGCCATCGCGGCAGTATCGAGCAGCAGGTTGTTCCAGGGGTTCGCCTCGTTGAAAGACCGTCGATTGAGTTCGACGAAGAACGGCGCATGCACGAACCCGGGTATCGGGCAAAGCGCTTGTGTTCCCATGGGCAGGAAAGCGTAGAGGCGCCCGTCCGGCAGCGGTTCTCCCGCTGGGACGGCCACGCAAACCGCGGCCTTTTTTTCCAACGCCGTCCAGTCGGCGCTCATGGAGCCGTCCCGTATGTTAGGCGCTATCGCGTCTCGGGCCAGTTCCTCGTCGACTCTGGCCCGTACGACGATCAGGCGCATCCGCCCGCGCAACGTGATCTCTTGGACTTTGAGTCCTCGAAATCCGTACAGCTGCCGAACCTTTCGGTCGTAACGCTTGCGCTGTCGGCCGCTCTCCGACCGGATGTCCAGCGTCACCTGAACGAGCCGATCCAAAAACAGCTCGAACGGTGCTGTGCCATCCATGAGTTCGCAGATCTGTGCGCGGGCCGCCTCTCGCGCCTCGGTCGAACGCAACGGCACCCTGACTACGGTGACGTAGCCGCGTGGGCCGAAACGCCGGACCGTATCCGGGACCGCTTCGAGGACGACCGGCACCCTGAGGCGAGGCAGGTTCTCGTGCAGGAGGCCCGACGGGTCCTGCACGTCAGTAGCAATCTTCTCGGCCAGTCGGTCGATGTCCTCTGGCAGGGCGAAGCGAAAGCGGTAACCGTCAAAGATCTTGGAGCCGGCCTGCGCCACGCTGTACAGCTCGGGAGCCTCGCTGAAGTGCAAGATGCTCTTGAAGCCGACTCCCTTGTGGCCGATGCCTTCCTCGGGGCGTTTGCTGGAACGCCCGATGCTGCACAACGCGTTGAAGTTCCGTGTGGTGAACGGGCGGCCTCCGTTAGCGACGTAGAGGACCCCGTGTTCCCCCTCTTGCTCGTCCAAGACGATCTCGACCCGCCCATCGGCAGAACGTGAGGAATGGGCGTCGTGGGCGTTCTGCAGGAGCTCGATCAGCCCCCGCCCCTGGTACTCGGGCGAGATCATCCGATCGACGATCTCCTTGAGCTCCCGGTACACCTCCGGATCCCGTAGACAGCCCTCTACCTGAGCAAGGGCACGGTCGTTGACCGCCTTCCGCCAGGCAGCAGGCCGGCTCCGTTCCACAGTGACCATGAAGAACCCCCACGAGTTGGCTACCCCAATGATCGTATCGATTCACCCCGCCGGTCAGCCGATTCAGTCAAGCACCGTGAGGTCAGAGAGAGCGCGGGGGTAGACGTGACCCCACCTGAGCCGATGTTTGATTGCTCCCCCTATAAGCACGACGGCTGATGATCTGAAGGACTACTGGATCTGAGTGCTCTTTCCGCAATCCATCGTTCCGGAGAAGAACACGAGCTCGGGCATGAGAAGTCGAGCGCCTTTCGGTGTGCGGTGTGCAGTGGGAGACGGAGGGCTACGAGCGTACTTCGAGGAGCGGAACCAGCTGTTCCACAGGGGTCAGCGATCCGTGCATCCCCACCATCGCGGACTCGTGGGGCTCCTTGACCGAAGCGGTGATCACCACGTCGTCGTGAGCGGCCGCCACCACGTCGCCGATCCGGCCGTACACCCGCTCGTCGATCCTCGGGCCGAACCAGCCCGCCGCGATGGCCTCGTCACGGCTCGCCACCCAGAACTGCTCGCCGAGCACCTCACGCCAGACGGTCAGCACGTCCGCCTCGGCCCCGGGGACCGCGTACACATGGCGGGCACGGCCCTCGCCCCCGAGCAGGGCGACTCCGGCGCTCAGCTCCCAGTCCTCGTCGAAGTCGATCCGGGACTGCTCGTCGAACGGGATGTCGATCATGCCGTGGTCGGCGGTGATGTACAGCGCCGAACGGGCCGGCAGCTGCTCGGCGAGGCGCCGCGCGAGCCCGTCGACGTACATCAGCTGGCCACGCCAGGCATCGGAGTCCACGCCGTAGCGGTGCCCCTGGCCGTCGACCTCGCTGTAATACGTGTAGACGAGGGACCTGTCACCGGCGGCGAGCCGCTCGGCGGCGAGGTCCATCCGGTCCTCGCCCGTGAGCCGGCCGAGGAAGGAACCGCCGCTGAGCGCCACCTTGGTCAGCGGCGTCTGTTCGAAGTCGGGGGCGGAGACCTGGGCCGTGCGTACGCCGGCGGCGTCGGCGAGCTTGAAGACGGTGGGGTGCGGCTGCCAGGCCTTGAGGGCGGTCCACGGCTTCCAGCGGAGCTGGTTCATCAGCGCGCCGGTCTCCGGGTTGCGCACCGTGTAGCCGGGGAGGCCGTGCTCGCCCGGGGCGAGCCCCGTGCCGACCGAGGCGAGCGAGGTCGCGGTGGTGGACGGGAAACCCGACGTGACCGGCCGGCCGGTGCCGCCGCGGGAGGTGGGAAGCAGCGAGTGAAGGAAGGGCGCTTCGTCCGGGTGGGCCTTGATCTGCTCCCAGCCGAGTCCGTCGATCAGGAAGACGCAGTTCCGGTCTGCGGGGGTGAGCTCCGGAATCGTGGCTTCGAAACCGGGTACTCCCTGACCCGCGACGAGCGTCGGCAGCAGGTCGGCGAGCGACCCGGTGCCGTACTCGGGTACGGGCGCGGCTTCGGGAGCGAGCAGAACGGGGTCCTGCCAGGCGGGCTGGACCATCAGCGAATGGTCGCCGCGGTCGCGGCCGTGGCCTCGGAGAGCGACTGGGCGAAGGCAAGGGTCTGGCGCACCGCGTCGGGGCCGTCCCCGGCCTCGCTGACGCGCAGGCTCAGGTCGTCGGCGGTCGAACTGCCGGTGTAGCCGTGGTCGGCCTCGCAGTTGGGGTCGCCACAGGCCGCGGGCTCCAGGTCGATGCGGGAGACGGCACCCCAGCCGATGGTCAGGACGACCTCGCGGGGCAACGTGCCGGGCACGTACTTCTCAGGATTGGCGACCACGCGGCTGACCACGACGGACGAGATCCGGTCGAGCTTGACCGACTCCGTGGACGTCGTGGCGTACGGCGTCGGGGAGCTCGTGTCTGCGGCCTGCTCGTCGGTGTGGCTGACGATGAAGCGCGTGTCCGTGAGGACGAGGACCGTGACGTGGCGACGGACCTCGTTGGAGTCGAAGGTGGTCTCCTGGTGCACCAGGTACGAAGCGACCGGCTCCCCGCCGACGGCGGCCTCCACCGCCTCGGCCACGAGGGCCGGGTAGTAGCCGCTGCGCTCGATCGCCGCGCGCAGCCCCTGGGTCGTCGTACCGGTCTTTGCCATGTGCACCATCCTACGGGGGGCCGGTGACTGCCGGGGACGTCGTGCGCGGGTCCATGGGGCGATCAGTAGCTGGGGAGGCGGCGAGGGCCGAGATCACTGCGGGCCGGTGGCGGAGCCAGCCGGACGCTCGCTCCGAGCACCGTCAGGCCCTGCGTGGCGACGACCACGGGTTCCAGTGCGACCGACACCACCTCGGCGTGGTCGTCGACCAGCCGGGACACCCGCAGCAGGAGCTCTTCGAGCGCCGCGGTGTCGGCCGGCGCGGCCCCGCGCCAGCCGAACAGTACCGGAGCCGCCCTGATGGAGCGGATCAGCTCGGCGGCGTCGCGGTCGGTGGCGGGCACGAGGCGGTGGGCCGTGTCGCCCAGCAGCTCGGAGGGCGCGCCGGCCAGACCGAAGGAGAGAACGGCACCGGCGGCCGCGTCGATGGACGCCCTGACCACGGTATCGACGCCCCTGGGGGCCATGGCCTGGACGACGGGCCGGAGTTCGGCGGGCGTACCGAGCAGATCGGTCAGTTCGTCGTACGAACGGCGTAGGGCGTTCTCGTTGGCGAGATCGAGCCGGACACCGCCGAGGTCGGCACGATGCCGGAGATGGGGTGCGGTGGTCTTGAGCGCCACCGGGTAGCCGAGCTTCGCGGCGGCCGCGACGGCGGCATCCGGATCCGGGGCGGGAAGCGCAGGCCGTACGGAGACTCCGTAGCGGGCGAGCAGTTCCCGGGCCTCGTCGTGGGTGAGCGGGCGGCCACGCGGGTCGGGGCTCGGGCCGAGCAGCGTCTCGATCAGCCCGGCGGTCCCGTGCTCGTCGATGGTGTCGTCCAGGAATCCGGGCACCTTGCCGGGGACGGCCGCCTGGCGCCGCCACTGGGCGTACTTCACGGCCTCGGCGAGCGCGCGCACGGCTCGCTCGGCGGCAGGGTAGGCAGGGATCCGCCCGGCGGTGGGCGCGGGGCGAGCGGTGCCGTCCGGCCCCCTTCCGGAGGTCGCCGCGTCGGGCGGGGACGGGGCGGGCGGGGGCGCGGCGGGCGGCCGGGGCTGCGGCTCCGCGGCAGCCGCCTGGGCGGCAGGCCGGGGCGCGGGCGGAGCCGCCGTGCTCGTGGCTGCGGCCAGGGCCTGCGCCAGGCCGCCCATCTCCACGTGCACCACCGCCACCGGCTTGGCAGGGCCGGTGGCCGCCGCCGCGCGCAGCGCGGCGGCCAGGACCTCGCCGTCGCCGGTCTCCGCCTCGCCGTTCTCCCCCACCCAGGGGATCGCGGTCACGATCACGGCGTCGCACGTCCGGTCGGCGAGCGCCTCGGCCAGTGCGTGCCGGAAGTCCTGCGGGCTCGCCTCCGTGGTGAGGTCGCGGGGCGGGCGCGGACGCAGCCCTTCCGCCAGGCAGGCGTCATAGGTGAGGAGGCCGAGCGACTCGGAGTTGCCCAGGATCGCCACCCGGGGGCCGTCCGGCAGGGGCTGACCGGCGAGGAGCAGGCCGACGTCGACCATCTCCGTCACGGTGTCGACGCGGATCACGCCCGCCTGGCGCATCAGCGCGGAGACCGTCGCGTCCGGGATCCGGCTGACCGGCACGGCGTGGCCCGGTGGATTGGTTCCGCTGTGCCGGGCGCCCTTCACCACGACCACGGGCTTCACCGCGGCCGTCCGGCGGGCGAGCCGGGTGAACTTGCGCGGGTTGCCGAGTGATTCGAGGTACAGCAGGGCGACGTCGGTGTCCTGGTCCTCGAACCAGTACTGCAGGAAGTCGTTGCCGGAGACGTCGGCCCGGTTACCCGCGGAGATGAAGGCCGAGAGCCCGGCGCCCCTGCGGTGGAGGCCGGACAGGAGGGCGATCCCGATGGCGCCGGACTGGGTGAAGAGTCCGATGCGTCCGGCCTGCGGCGACTCGGGGGCGAGGGAGGCGTTGAGGCGGACGGTGTCGGAGGTGTTGATGATGCCGAAGGCGTTCGGGCCGATGATCCGCATGCCGTACGAGCGTGCCTGCCGGACCAGTTCTCGCTGCCGTTCCCGGCCTTCCGCGCCGCGTTCGGCGTATCCGGCGGAGAGGACGACGAGGCCCTGGACGCCGTGTTCACCGCAGTCGGCGACGACCTCCGGCACTCGTTCCGCGGGGACGGCGACGACAGCGAGGTCGACCTGTTCGCCGATCTCGCTCACGGCGCGGTGCGCGGGCACCCCGTCGACCGTGCCCGGCCCTGGGGCGAAGGACGTGTTCACCGCGTACGTACGTCCGGTGAAGCCCGAGCCGAGGAGATTGCGCAGCACCGTCCGGCCCACGCCGCCGGGCTCGCGGCCGACCCCGATGACGGCGACGGACCCGGGGGCCAGCAGGCGCTGGACGGAGCGCGCTTCGGCCCGCTGCTCACGTCCGCGCTGGACGGCGAGTGACTCGGCCGTGGGTTCCAGGTCGAGGGTGAGGTGGACGGAGCCGTCCTCGAAGCTGCGCTGCTGGGTGAAGCCGGCGTCCCGGAACACCTTGATCATCTTGTTGTTGGCGGGCAGCACCTCGGCGGCGAAGCGGCGGATGCCCCGCTCCCTGGCCACCGCCGCGATGTGCTCGAGAAGGGCCGACGCCACACCGCGGCCCTGGTGGGCGTCCTGGACGAGGAAGGCGACCTCGGCCTCGTCGGCGGGGGCCGAGGCCGGCCTGCCCTGCTCGTCGATCCGGTCGAAGCGGACGGTGGCGATGAACTCGCCGCCGATCGTGACGGCCAGTCCCACCCGGTCGACGTAGTCGTGATGGGTGAAGCGGTGCACGTCCCGGGCGGAGAGACGCGGATACGGGGCGAAGAAGCGGTAGTACTTCGATTCGTCGGACACCTGCTCGTAGAAGCTGACCAGTCGTTCGGCATCGTCCGTGGTGATGGGCCTGATGCGCGCGGTGCCACCGTCACGGAGCACCACGTCCGCCTCCCAGTGGTCGGGGTACGCGTGATGCGGACTCTGCTCCGGAGTGGGCTCCATGGGCAAAGCCTACGGCTTGGGCTTTTCGTGTGGATCAGGCCGGATCAGGGAGCGGGGTCCGGTGCGTGCGGTCGCGAGGTGGAGGAGGGAGGCAACGCGGAGCGTCGGTGACGGACCACGACGTGGATGGGGTCCCCCTGGCCCTTGAGGCCTTGAGAGGGTACGCACCAGGCGCGCGAGCCCGGCCTTGTCCATAGGAACGCACCGGTCGCGGCGGGATGGTCGCGCAGGCACGCTGAGGGGACCGGCGGGCGTGAACAGCCCGGTGGCGATGCCTGGCACAGCAGTGCGCACTGCATGAGAGACTGGTCTAGACAACCCATTGTTACGTGAAGGGCAGAACCATGGCTGAGCGCCGCGTCAACGTCGGTTGGGCCGAGGGCCTGCACGCCCGCCCCGCTTCCATCTTCGTCCGTGCCGCCACGGCTTCCGGCGTCCCCGTGACGATCGCCAAGACGGACGGCAACCCGGTGAACGCGGCCTCCATGCTCGCGGTGCTCGGCCTGGGCGCGCAGGGCGGCGAGGAGATCGTGCTCGCGTCCGAGGCGGACAACGCCGAAGCCGCCCTGGACCGTCTGGCGAAGCTGGTCGCCGAGGGGCTCGAGGAGCTTCCGGAGACCGTCTGATTCCGCCGCTTCGAACCGGAATCATTTCTGCGGAAAAGCCGCGGCATCCCCACCTGGAGCCGCGGCTTTTTCTGTTTCCTGCACCGGGTCCTGACAGGACTCCGAATACCCGAATCAGGGCAGCAAAAAGAAAGCCCTTCGATAATTACCCTCTTTGTATACGGCGCAATTGTTAATGGCGGACTCCCGCGGTGTTTACGGGGTGTTGCGAAGTCCTCACCCCGGACGTTCCCACCGCGCGCCCCGGCAGGTCCGTGCGCCGCAGCCGGTGGGCCGCGGTGGCCCGCTCGGCGTGCTGGGTGGCGAGCGCCCTGGCCCGCTCCGTGTCACGGCGTGCCACAGCGTCGACGAGGGCGCCGTGCTCGGCCCAGGAGTCCGCGGGGCGGGCCGGCTGCTCGACGGCGTACATCCAGGCGATCTTGTGCCGGAGCTGGGTGAGCAGTGCGATCAGCGCGGGGCTGCCCGAGGCCTGCGCCAGCGTCTCGTGGAACCAGCCGCCCAGGGAGCGCAGATCCTCCCCCTCACCCCTGCGCACCCGCTCCTGCCCCAGCCTGACCAGGCCGCGGAGCACCTTGAGGTGCGCCTCGGTGCGGCGCTGCGCCGCACGGGCGGCTCCGAGGGGCTCCAGGAGCATCCGGATCTCGAGGAGGTCGGCGGCCTCCTGCTCCGTGGGTTCGGCGACACAGGCGCCGGCATGCCGGCGGGTGACGACGAACCCCTCGGACTCCAGGGTGCGCAGCGCCTCGCGTACGGGGACGCGGGAGACGCCGTAGCGACGCGCGAGCACCTCCTCGGTGAGGCGGCTGCCGCGCTCGAAGACACCGGAGACGATGTCGTCACGGATTGCCGTGCATACCGAATACGCGGGAATGCGCATGTCCGAACCTCCGCCTTAATCTCCGCGGAACGCGGCCGATCGACGCCTGTTCGGTGACTCTATTGCAACCGGCCGGAATTTCCGATGGCGGGGTGGAATCCATGGATATCTTTTGGCCAGGGAGCACTTCCGCGAGGCTTCTGCGGGCCCCTCCCCGGGGCACCGCGAAGGCCCCGGCGGATGCCGGGGCCTTCGTCCGAGAGATGTCGTGCGGCGTGGGTCAGACCTGGACGCCGTGGGCGCGGAGGTAGGCGACGGGGTCCATGTCCGAGCCGTACTCGGGGGTGGTCCGGGCCTCGAAGTGCAGGTGCGGCCCGGTGGAGTTGCCGGTCGAGCCGGAGATGCCTATCTGCTCGCCCGAGCCGACGCTCTGACCGACGGAGACACCGATCGAGGAGAGGTGGCCGTACTGGGTGTACGTACCGTCGTTCATGCGGAGCACGATGTTGTTGCCGTACGCGCCGCCCCAGCCCGCCTCCACGACCGTGCCGGCGCCGACGGCGACGACCGGGGTGCCGGACGCCGCCTGGAAGTCCACGCCGGAGTGGCTGCCGGAGGACCAGAGCGCGCCACCCGACTGGTAGCCGGTGGTCACGTGCGAGCCGGCGACCGGGAGGTGGAAGGAGTTCAACCGGGCGCGCTCGGCGGCGCGCGCGGCCCGCGCTTCGGCCTCACGTGCCTCCTTGGCGCGGGCTTCGGCCTTGCGCTCGGCCTCAGCCTTCGCCTTCGCTTCCGCCTCGGCCTCGGCCTTGGCCTTGGCGGCGACATCGGCCTGGTGCTGCTGGGCCTTCGCCTGGGCGTCGATCTGCGCGGCGAGGGTGGTGTCGAGGGCGACGGCCTGGGTCAGACCGGTGGCGGTGACGGCCTCGGAGTCCGCGGCGAGGGCAGGGGAGGCCGTGGTGCCGATGACGCCGGCGGTGGCCAGGGCCGCGATGCCGGCGACCTCGGCGCTCTTGCGCGTCAGGCGGCTCGGGGCACGGTGCTTCCCGGTGGCACGGATGAACGCCATGGAGGGGCTGGTCCTTTCCTTCCTTCTCGCCTACCGGGTTAGCTGACGGGTTCGGAGCAGGAAGGTCTCCTACGGGCCCCTGAGCCTCCGACGAGGTACAGGGATCCGATTCACCCCAGGGACTTATTGGGTCCCCGGCTCCCCAGGCTCGCGCCTGACGGGGACTCGGCGATGGCTGTCCGGCGCCGCGGACGCGGCATTCGTCTGGCGGACAGCCGAGCCGACGCTAGAGCGGGCCGCTTTTCCCCACCAAACGGGAAGGGGCTTTTGTCGCACATCCCACAGGATGAATGACAACTTTCCTCGCGATACGGACACATGACAGAACCCCGGCGAGCGTGCACTCGCCGGGGTCCGCCATGTCCCGTTCTGTCAGCCGGTGACGACCGACACCTCGCCGATACCGAGCGCCCTCACGGGCTCGGCGATCTGCGCGGCGTCCCCGACCAGGACGGTGACCAGCCGGTCGACCGGGAACGCGCTGACCACGGCGGCGGTCGCCTCGACCGTGCCGGTCGCGGCCAGGCGTGCGTACAGCTCGGCCTGGTAGTCGTCCGGAAGGTGCTGCTCCACCTGGTCGGCCAGGGTGCCCGCGACGGAGGCCGCCGTCTCGTACTTCAACGGGGCCACGCCCACGAGGTTCTGCACGGCGGTCTCGCGCTCGGCATCGGTGAGCCCTTCGGCCGCCAGGGTGCGCAGGACCTTCCACAGGTCGTCGAGCGCGGGACCGGTGGACTCCGTGTCGACGGAACCGCTGATGGCGAGCATCGCGGCGCCGGTCGCCCCGGAGGACGAGCCGGGCGCCGTCGAACGCAGCACCTGCCCGAAGGCCCGGACGCCGTACGTGTAGCCCTTCTCCTCGCGCAGCACCCGGTCCAGCCGGGAGGTGAGCGTGCCTCCCAGGCAGTACGTGCCGAGGACCTGGGCGGGCCATACGCTGTCGTGCCGATCGGCGCCGATCCGGCCGATCAGCAGCTGGGTCTGCACGGCTCCGGGGCGGTCCACGATGACCACACGGCCGGTGTCGTCCGCGGTGATCGGGGGCACCGGCCGGGCCTGGCCGGCGTTGCCCGACCAGTCCCCGACGGTTTCGGAGAGCAGTGCGTCCAGGTCCACCTCGGTGAGGTCGCCGACGACGACCGCCGTCGCGGTGGACGGGCGCACATGGGCGTCGTAGAAGGCGCGCACGGCGGCGGCGTCGATGCGCCGGACCGTCTCCTCGGTGCCCTGGCGCGGACGCGACATCCGTGCCGTGGCGGGGAAGAGCTCCTTGGAGAGCTGCTTGGCGGCCCGGCGGGCCGGGTTGGCCTGCTCGTGCGGGATCTCGTCGAGGCGGTTGCCCACCAGGCGCTCGACCTCGCTCTCCGCGAAGGCCGGGGCCCGCAGGGCCTCGGCGACCAGGCCGAGGGCCTTGGTCAGCCGTGAGACCGGGACCTCCAGGGAGACCCGGACACCCGGGTGGTCCGCGTGGGCGTCCAGCGTGGCGCCGCACCGCTCCAGCTCGGCGGCGAACTCCTCCGCCGAGCGCTTGTCCGTGCCCTCGGACAGTGCGCGCGCCATGATCGTGGCCACACCGTCCAGGCCCTCGGGCTCGGCGTCCAGCGGGGCGTCGAGGAAGATCTCCACCGCGACGACCTGCTGGCCGGGGCGGTGGCAGCGCAGCACGGTCAGCCCGTTGGGCAGGGCGCCACGCTCGGGCGCGGGAAAGGCCCAGGGCCTGGCCTCGCCGGCGGTCGGCTGCGGGTGGTACTCCATCGCTACTCCAGTCACGGCGGCGTCGGTCACTTGTCCGCCCCCTCGTGCGCGTCGGTGCCGTCCGTCTCGTCGGCCGGTTCGACCGGCTCGTAGACCAGGACCGCACGGTTGTCGGGGCGCAGATGCGCCCGGGCGGCGGCCTTGACCTCGTCGGCCGTCACGTCGAGCACCCGGCCCACCGCGGTCAGGGCGAGCTGCGGGTCACCGAACAGGACGGCGTACCGGCACAGTTCGTCGGCGCGGCCGGCGACCGTACCGAGACGGTCCAGCCACTCGCGCTCCAACTGCGCCTGGGCGCGTTCCATTTCCTCCGGTGTGGGGCCCTCCTCCGCGAAGCGGGCGAGCTCCTCGTCCACGGCCGCCTCGATCTGGGGCACCTCGACGCCACCGGACGTCTTGACGTCCAGCCAGCCCAGCGAGGGCGCGCCGGCCAGCCTGAGCAGCCCGAATCCCGCTGCCACCGCCGTACGGTCGCGACGGACCAGGCGGTTGTGCAGACGGGACGACTCGCCGCCGCCGAGCACGGTCAGTGCGAGGTCCGCGGCGTCGCACTCGCGTGTGCCGTCGTGCGGCAGCCGGTAGGCGGCCATCAGCGCACGCGCGGGGACCTCCTCCTGGACCACTTCGCGCAGCTGTTCGCCGATGACGGCGGGCAGCGAGCCGTCGCGCGGGGGCTGCTTGCCGTCGTGGGAGGGGATGGAGCCGAAGTACTTCTCGACCCAGGCGAGCGTCTGCTCCGGGTCGATGTCCCCGACCACCGAGAGCACCGCGTTGTTCGGCGCGTAGTACGTCCGGAAGAACGCCTGCGCGTCCTCCAGGGTCGCCGCGTCCAGATCGGCCATCGAGCCGATCGGCGTGTGGTGGTACGGGTGGCCCTCCGGGTAGGCGAGGGCGGTGAGCTTCTCGAAGGCGGTGCCGTACGGGACGTTGTCGTAGCGCTGGCGGCGCTCGTTCTTGACGACGTCGCGCTGGTTCTCCATGGACTCCTCGTCGAGCGCGGCGAGCAGTGAGCCCATCCGGTCGGCCTCGAGCCACAGGGCCAGCTCCAGCTGGTGCGTAGGCATCGTCTCGAAGTAGTTGGTGCGTTCGAAGCTGGTCGTCCCGTTCAGGGATCCACCGGCCCCTTGCACCAGCTCGAAGTGCCCGTTCCCCTTGACCTGGCCCGAGCCCTGGAACATCAGGTGCTCGAAAAGGTGAGCCAGGCCGGTACGTCCCTTGACCTCGTGCCGGGAGCCGACGTCGTACCAGAGGCAGACCGCGGCGACGGGGGTCAGATGGTCCTCGGAGAGCACCACGCGCAGGCCATTGGCCAGACGGTGCTCGGTCGCCGTCAAGCCGCCGGAACCGGCCTGGGCTGTGGCCGTGTGACCCATGGGCATGTACGTCCCTTCGATCGGTACAGGATTTCCTGCCGGACCTGCCACTCTAAGACCGTCCGGCAGATGGTGGGCGGCGTCGCGGAGCTGGGCACGCACATCTGCCACGTTGTCGTCAATCACCATGGCTCCTTCCCCAAGCTCTCAACTTCGTTCGAGCAGGGGAGACCCCAACGGCCTCGATCCTCCGCCTTTCGGCCGCACGCACCCAGCCCCGCTCCTTCCTCCACCCACCATGTGCCGGACGGTCCGGCCAAGCGCACGGGCACCTGGCGAAGTTCCCGTCGGGTGAATGTTGTCGTAGATGCTGCCGTAAACAGGGGCTCTGCGGGGCCCCGGGAGCCGCTTCGGACGGGTCGAGGTCGGCGTTGTCAGTACGGCGGGCCACAATGGTCGGCGTCAGAACCTGAGGTTGCCCGACAGAATCTGTGAAGGAGTCGCAGCCGCGATGGCCCGCCGCAGCACGAAAACCCCGCCGCCGGACGACTTCGAGGAGAAGATCCTCGACATCGACGTCGTCGACGAAATGCAGGGCTCCTTCCTCGAGTACGCGTACTCGGTGATCTACTCCAGGGCTCTGCCCGATGCCCGCGACGGCATGAAGCCCGTGCACCGCCGCATCGTGTCCCAGATGAACGAGATGGGGCTGCGCCCCGACCGCGGCTATGTGAAGTGCGCCCGTGTCGTGGGCGACGTGATGGGCAAACTGCACCCACACGGTGACGCGTCGATCTATGACGCACTGGTGCGCATGGCACAGCCGTTCTCGATGCGCCTGCCCCTCGTCGACGGGCACGGCAACTTCGGCTCACTGGGCAACGACGACCCGCCGGCCGCCATGCGGTACACCGAGTGCCGGATGGCCGACGCCACATCCCTGATGACGGAGTCGATCGACGAGGACACCGTCGACTACCAGTCCAACTACGACGGCCAGGAGCAGGAGCCGGTCGTCCTCCCGGCGGCGTACCCGAACCTCCTGGTCAACGGTGCTTCCGGCATCGCGGTCGGCATGGCGACCAACATGCCGCCGCACAACCTCGGTGAAGTCATCGCCGCCGCCCGCCACCTGATCCGGCACCCGGGCGCCGACCTCGAGACGCTCATGCGCTTCGTCCCGGGGCCCGACCTGCCCACCGGGGGCAGGATCGTCGGCCTCGGCGGCATCAAGGACGCCTACGCCGCCGGGCGCGGCACGTTCAAGATCCGCGCCACGGTGGCCATAGAGAACGTCACGGCCCGCCGTAAGGGTCTCGTCGTCACCGAACTGCCCTTCACCGTCGGCCCGGAGAAGGTGATCGCCAAGATCAAGGACCTCGTCGGCTCGAAGAAGCTCCAGGGCATCGCGGACGTCAAGGACCTCACCGACCGGGCGCACGGTCTGCGTCTGGTGATCGAGGTCAAGAACGGCTTCGTGCCGGAAGCCGTTCTGGAGCAGCTCTACAAGCTGACGCCGATGGAGGAGTCCTTCGGCATCAACAACGTGGCGCTGGTCGACGGACAGCCGCTCACCCTGGGGCTCAAGGAGCTCCTGGAGGTCTATCTCGACCACCGCTTCGACGTGGTGCGCCGGCGCAGCGAGTTCCGCAGGACCAAGCGCCGTAACCGGCTGCATCTGGTCGAGGGTCTCCTCGTGGCGCTGCTGGACATCGACGAGGTCATCCGCCTCATCCGGGACAGCGACAACTCGGCGCAGGCGAAGGAGCGCCTGATGGAGCGCTTCTCGCTGAGCGAGATCCAGACCCAGTACATCCTGGACACCCCGCTGCGCAGGCTCACGCGCTTCGACCGGATCGAGCTGGAGACCGAGCGCGACAAGCTCGCCGAGGAGATCGCCCAGCTGACCGCGATCCTGGAGTCGGACGCCGAGCTGCGCAAGCTGGTCTCGTCCGAACTGGCCGCGGTGGCCAAGAAGTTCGGCACCGATCGGCGCACCGTGCTGCTGGAGTCGGCGGGTTCGCAGATCGCCTCGGTTCCGCTGGAGGTCGCCGACGACCCCTGCCAGGTGCTCCTCTCCTCGACCGGCCTCCTGGCCCGCACGGCCAACGCGGAGCCGGTCGCCCAGGCCGAGGACGCCAGGCGCACGAAGCACGACGCGATCGTCTCGGCCGTCGCCGCGACGGCACGCGGGGACGTGGGTGCGGTGACGTCCGCGGGCCGGCTGCTCCGGCTCTCGGTGATCGACCTGCCGCAGCTGCCGGACACCCATGCGGCACCGAACCTGTCGGGCGGGGCTCAGGTCTCGGAGTTCCTGACGCTGGAACCGGACGAGGAGCTGGTCTGCCTCACCACCCTGGACGAGGAGGCGCCCGGCCTGGCCATCGGCACCCTGCAGGGGGTGGTGAAGCGAGTGGTGCCCGACTACCCGGCCAACAAGGACGAGTTGGAGGTCATCTCGCTGAAGGACGGTGACCGGGTCGTCGGCGCCACCCAGCTGCGTACGGGCGAGGAGGACCTGGTCTTCATCACCTCCGACGCGCAGTTGCTGCGCTACCCGGCCGCGTCGGTACGTCCACAGGGACGCGCGGCGGGCGGTATGGCGGGCGTCAAGCTCGCGGCCGACGCCACCGTCCTCTCGTTCTCCGCGGTGGATCCTTCGGCGGATGCCGTGGTGTTCACGGTCGCCGGGTCGCACGGCACGCTGGACGACTCCGAGCGGACCTGGAAGCTCACCCCGTTCGACCAGTATCCGCGCAAGGGCAGGGCCACCGGCGGGGTGCGCTGTCAGCGCTTCCTCAAGGGGGAGGACATCCTGGTGTTCGCCTGGGCCGGCGAGACCCCGGCACGGGCGGCGCAGAAGAACGGCGCACCGGCCGAGTTGCCGGACCCTGATCCGCGCCGCGACGGTTCGGGCACACCGCTGACCAGTCCGGTCGCGGTGATCGCCGGGCCGCTGTAGGACACCGGCCGGACGGCGCGGGGGCGGACTCAGGCCTCGTCGCCGTCCGGCTGCCGTACGTACCGCAGGACGCCCCACATGCTGCGTTCCAGCTCCTCGGTGGCGTCCTGCCACGCGTCCTGGCAGCTCTCCAGTTCCTTGTGCAGCGCCTCGGCGTCGATACCTGAGCCGATCAGCACGAGCTGGGTCCGCCGCGGTTCGTCGCGGGTCCAGCGCTGCGGTACGAAGCGCAGGAACCTGCCGACGGCGTGCAGTGCGTACCGGTTGCCGGGGTCACCCGCACCGAAGTCGGCGAATCCCTTGATCCGGTAGAGACCCGCGGGCCTGGAGTCGAGGAACGCCATGAAGCGGCGGGGACTGAGCGGTACGTCGGCGGTGAACGAGACGCTCTCGTACGCCGCGTGCAGATGGTCCTCGTGCGTGCGGTCGGCTTCGGGGAGCAGGTCCTCGAACGTCAGCTGGCGGAAGGCGTCGTCCTCGTCCGGTCTGAGCACGGGGTCGAACAGCAGCTCCGGGTCGATCCGCCCGTACGCGGCACGGATGACCGCCGCCCTGCCGCCCGCGGCGTCGACCGCCTCCTGGACGGCCCGCAGGTCCGCGTCGGCGACGCGGTCGGTCTTGTTCAGGACGATCAGATCGGCGACGGCGAGGTGGCGGTCGACCTCGGGGTGGCGCTCCCGCGTGGCGGGGAACTCGGCGGCATCGACGACCTCGACCAGTCCCCCGTACCGGATGTGCGGGTTGTCGCTGGCCAGCAGCATCCGTACGAGTTCCTGGGGTTCGGCGAGACCGCTCGCCTCGATGACGATCACGTCGAGCCGGGCGGCGGGCCCGGTCAGCGTCTCCAGATACGTGTCGAGCTCGCTCGCGTCGACGGCACAGCACAGACAGCCGTTGCCCAGCGAGACCGTGGAACCGACCTGCCCCGCGACGGTCATGGCGTCGATCTCGATGGACCCGAAGTCATTGACGATGACGCCGATCCGGTTGCCCGCCCTGTTGCGGAGCAGGTGGTTGAGCAGTGTCGTCTTGCCGGATCCGAGAAACCCCGCCAGGACGACGACCGGAATCTGCGGGGTGCGGGGCGGGGTCAACGGGGCCTTCCTCGGGTCGGTCGGAGTGCCGGTACGGGCTGCGGAGACGGGGTCCCCACATAGCGGGCCGCCGGGCGGATGATCTTCGAGTCCTCCGCCCGTTCCAGGATATTGGCGCTCCAGCCGACCATGCGCGCGGCACAGAAGGCGGGGGTGAAATCGCGCGCGGCAGACCGCAGAGCTCCATGACGCCGGCGGGCAGCACATCGGGCCCCGCCCGCCACAGCCACTGCCCGCGCCGAGGGCCCCTGCCTCACCGAGGGAACAGCAGAACAGCCGCAGGGCGCATACTCTGCAAATTAGCTACAGCTGACGGAAATTCCCATCGTTCTCCTGCCGGGGCGGGCGGGCCGTCGATCCGCGAACGACCAGCTCCGGCTCGAAGAGGAGTTCGTCGGACGGCACGGTGCGCCCCCCGATCTGCACCGAGAGCAGTTCGACCGCAGCCCTGCCCATGGCTTCGATCGGCTGGCGCACCGTGGTCAGCGGCGGCTCGGTGCAGTTCATGAACGCCGAGTCGTCGTAGCCGACGACGGAGACGTCCCCGGGCACCGACAGTCCGCGGCGGCGCGCCGCGCGTACCGCGCCCAGAGCCAGCGGGTCGCTGGCGCAGATGATCCCGGTGATTCCCAGGTCGAGCAGCCGCGTGGCGGCGGCCTGACCGCCCTCGAGCGAGAACATGGCCCTGGCCACCCACTCGTCCGGCACGGAGACGCCCGATCGGGCGGCCAGCGTGCGGGCGGCGGCGAGCTTGCGCTGAGAGGGCACGTGATCGGCCGGGCCGAGGACGAACCCGATGCGCTCGTGGCCGAGCGAGACGAGATGACGCCAGGCCTGCTCGACGGCCACCGAGTCGTCGCACGAGACCCCGGGGAATCCGAGACGCGCGATGGCTGCGTTGATCAGGACGACCGGGATCTTGCGGTCGGCGAGCACCTTGTAGTGATCATGGGGAGCGTCGGCCTGGGCGTACAGCCCCCCTGCGAACACGACTCCGGACACCTGCTGCTGCAGGAGAAGCTCGACGTAGTCGGCCTCGGAGACCCCTCCCTTGGTCTGCGTGCAGAGCACCGGAGTCAGTCCCTGCTGGGCGAGCGCTCCTCCGACCACTTCGGCGAAGGCCGGGAAGATCGGGTTCTGCAGCTCGGGCAGGACCAGTCCGACCAGCCGGGCGCGCTCACCGCGGAGCTGCGTCGGGCGCTCGTAACCGAGCACGTCCAGGGCGGAGAGAACGGCTTGCCGCGTGGAGTCGGAGACCCCCGGCTTGCCGTTCAGCACGCGGCTGACCGTGGCCTCGCTTACTCCCACCTTCTGGGCAACTTGAGCAAGTCGTCGCGTCATGAGCGCAAGATTAGCGCAAGGAACGCAAGAAGATTGCGTTCGATGCGGTGCCTGCAGAACGCTCACAGATGGACAGCGGAGAGGAAAGAGGCCCGGGCGGCGGAGGCCCGGCGGCAGAGGCCTGGGCGGCGGAGATTTCGATAAGCGGGGCTCGCCCTCTACCGTTCATATGATGAGCGCCCCACCGACCACCCCACGGGGACCTCGCCGGTTCGGCTGGCCGCAGCGGGTCTTCTCGCAGGTCCTGCTGATGCAGCTGGCCATCATCACCGGCGTCACGGTCCTCGTCACGGGTCTCTTCCTGGCACCACTCAGTGCCCAGCTCGACGACCAGGCGATGCGCCGAGCCCTGGCGATCGCGCAGAGCACGGCTGCACAGCCGCAGCTCGCCGCCTCGCTGATCGCCACCGAGCCGAGCCCGGACGGGGCCGTCCAGACCGCGGCGGAGCGGATCAGGCGGTCGACCGGCGCCGAATACGTCGTGATCATGGACAGGAAGGGGGTGCGCTGGTCACACCCCGACACCTCCCGCATCGGCGGCGTCGTCTCCACCGATCCCAGCACGGCCCTCGCCGGCAGGTCCGTGATGGAGATCGACAGCGGCACGCTCGGGCGTTCGGCCCGTGGCAAGGTGCCGCTGCTCGACGGATCGGACCGGGTCGTCGGCGCCGTCTCGGTCGGCATCGCGTACGACAGCGTCCGTGCGCGGCTGCTCGCCGCGATCCCAGGGCTGCTCGCGTATGCGGGCGGAGCGCTGGCCGTGGGTGCTCTGGCCGCCTATCTGATCTCCCGCCGCCTCCAGCGCCAGACCCATGACCTGGCGTTCTCCGACATCTCGGCACTGCTCACCGAGCGCGAAGCCATGCTGCACAGCATCCGTGAGGGGGTCGTCGCACTCGACCGCACCGGGCGCATCAGGCTCCTGAATGACGAGGCCCAGCGGCTGCTCGGCCTCGGGCCCGGCGCCGCGGGCAAGCAGCTCGACGAGGCACTGGGCGAGGGCCGGACCACCGACGTACTGGCCGGACGAGTGGTCGGCGACGACCTGGTGACCGTCCGCGGCAGCCGCGTGCTGCTCGCCAACCGGATGCCGACCGACGACGGCGGGGCCGTGGCCACCCTCCGCGACCGTACTGAGCTGGAGTATCTCGGCCGCGAACTCGACTCCACCCGTGGTCTGATCGACGCGCTGCGCGCCCAGGACCACGAGCACGCCAACCGGTTGCACACTCTCCTGGGACTGCTGGAGCTGGAGATGCACGAAGAAGCGGTGGAGTTCGTCACGGAAGTGGTCGGCGTCCACCGGGCGACGGCCGAGCAGGTCACCGAGAAGGTCCACGACCCCCTGCTGGCCTCGCTCCTGGTCGGCAAGGCAACCGTGGCCGCGGAGCGCGGTGTCGCTCTGCGCATGGCCGCGGAGACACTGCTGCCGGACCGGCTGGTGGACCCACGGGGACTCGTCACGGTCCTCGGGAATCTGGTCGACAACGCGCTGGACGCGGCCGCGGGGTCGTCCGACGCACGGATCGAGGTCGGGCTGCGGGCGGAGGGCCGTACGGTGGTATTGCGGGTACACGACAGCGGTCCCGGAGTGCCTGCCGGTGACCACGAGTCCATCTTCACGGAGGGCTGGTCGACCAAGGAACTCCCGGCCCACGGCAAACGCGGCCTGGGACTTCCTCTGGTACGACGGCTCGCCGAGCGACAGGGCGGCAACGTGTCCGTGTCGGGCTCCCCCGAGGGCGGGGCGGTGTTCACCGTCGTCCTCCCGGAGGCTCTGGGCGAACCGGCACAGCTCGGCGCCCCCGATCCGGGCGGCCTTCGGGCCCCCGTACGACCCCCGACGTCAGGAGACTCCCCATGATCGAGGTTCTCGTCGTCGACGATGATGTACGGGTCGCCCGGATCAACGCGGCCTACGTCTCCAAGGTGCCCGGATTCCGGGTTGCCGCCATGGCCCATTCGGCAGCCGAGGCCCTCGCCAGGATCGGCGAGATGCCCATCGATCTGATCCTGCTCGACCACTATCTGCCGGACCGCAACGGTCTGGCCGTGGTGCGGGAACTGCGCGCACTCGGCCATCACACCGACGTGATCATGGTGACGGCCGCACGCGATGTCGCGACCGTGCAGGCGGCGATGCGCCACGGAGCCCTCCAGTACCTGGTGAAGCCGTTCGCGTTTGCCGGACTGCGCACCAAACTGGAGGCGTACGCGGTGCTGCGGCACACCTTCGAGGGTGGCGGCGAGGCCGAGCAGACGGAGGTGGACCGGCTGTTCGGGGCCTTGTGGGCCACGGACGGGTCCGACCTCCCCAAGGGCCACTCGACGACCACCGCGGAACTGGTCCGTCAGGCCCTGCGAGCGGCCGAGGGGCCCCTCTCCGCGCAGGAGGTGGCGGAGAACGCCGGAATGAGCCGACAGACGGCCCAGCGCTACCTGAAGCTCCTGGAACGCACAGGCCGGGTGCGGCTGTCCCTCAAGTACGGCGAGACGGGCCGCCCTGAGCACCGGTACACCTGGGCCACCAGCTCCTGAAGCCGCCGCCCCTCTGCTCGGCCTACGCCGCCCCCGCCCCGGTGAGCGACCGGACTTCCGTC
The DNA here is from genome assembly GCF_042871445.1 of Streptomyces sp. NPDC005794. Taxonomy (NCBI): domain Bacteria; kingdom Bacillati; phylum Actinomycetota; class Actinomycetes; order Kitasatosporales; family Streptomycetaceae; genus Streptomyces; species Streptomyces sp. NPDC005794. The sequence continues at coordinate 91,628 of NZ_JBIAIN010000022.1, read as the reverse complement.
TCCGCGTACGTGGCCGGATCGGGAGACTCGAACGAGGTGACCGTGCCGATCCATCCGGCCAGGAAGCCGGCCGGGATCGACACCAGCCCCGGGTTCTCCAGGGGGAAGAGCGCCAGGTTGATACCGGGGAAGAGCGAGGTGGGGCTCCCCGAGACGACCGGAGAGAGCAGGACGAGCAGGACGGCGGGGATGAGTCCCCCGTAGACGGCCCAGACCGCTCCCCGGGTGGTGAAGTTCCGCCAGGAGAGCGAGTAGAGCAGCGCCGGGAGGTTGGCGGAGGCCGCGACCGCGAAGGCCAGCCCCACCAGGAACGCGACGTTCAGATTCTGGGCGAGCAGGCCGAGAGCGATCGCCACCGCCCCGATGCCCGCCGCGGCCACCCGGGCCACGCCGACCTCGCTCCGCCGCTCGGCACCCGGCCGGCGGAGTGAGGCGTAGAGATCATGGGCGACGGAGGCGGAGGAGGCGAGGGTGATCCCGGCGACGACGGCGAGAATCGTGGCGAAGGCGATGGCTGCCACGACCGCGAAGAGCACCGTGCCGCCCGTGGAACCCTCACCGCCTCCGAGCACGAGCGCCAGGAGCGGAACCGCGGTGTTCCCTGAGGCGTTGGAGGCCCGGACATCCGCGGAGCCGACGAGCGCGGCCGCTCCGAACCCGAGCACGATGGTCATCAGGTAGAAACTGCCGATCAGTCCGATCGACCAGACGACGGAGCGCCGGGCCGCACGGGCGGTGGGAACCGTGTAGAAGCGCGACAGGATGTGCGGCAGTCCGGCTGTGCCGAGGACGAGCGCCAGGCCGAGGCTGATGAAGTCGAGACGCGCCGTCCAGTTCCCGCCGTACCTCAGCCCGGGCGAGAGGAAGTCGCGGCCGTGACCACTGCGTTCGGCGGCGGAAGTGAGCAGGGTGTTGAAGTCGCCGTGGAAGCGGACGAGGACGAGCACGGTGAGTGTGACGGCGCCGGCCATCAGCAGGACCGCTTTGACGATCTGGATCCAGGTCGTGGCGCGCATGCCGCCGAACGACACGTAGACCACCATGAGCGCCCCGACCCCGACCACCGTCCACGACCGGGCGGTGTCGCTCGTGCCACCGAGCAGCAGCGCGACGAGGCTCCCCGCACCCACCATCTGGGCCACCAGGTACAGCACCGAGACAGTGACGGACGACGTGCCCACCGCCGTACGCACCGGGCGCTCCGCCATCCGGGCGGCGACCACGTCGGCAAGCGTGAACCGGCCACAGTTGCGCACGAGTTCGGCGACGAGGAGCAGCACGACGAGCCAGGCCACGAGGAATCCGACGGAGTAGAGCATGCCGTCGTAGCCGAAGAGGGCGATCAGCCCCGAGATACCGAGGAAGGACGCGGCGGACATGTAGTCACCGGCGATGGCGAATCCGTTCTCCAGGGGGGAGAACAGCCGCCCGCCCGCGTAGAACTCCTCGGGGGAACCCTGCCTGTTGCGGCCGGCCCAGGTGGTGATGCCGAGCGTCACGGCGATGAACACGCTGAACAGCAGCAGCGCCAGGGTCTGATGGTCCCACCTCACCGGCTGTTCCCTCTCGTCATCTCCTGGGTCTCCCAGCGGAGTTCCAGTGCGGCACGGTCCCGGTGCAGGCGCGCATGACGGGCGTACGCCCAGGTGAGCAGGAACGTGGTGAGGAACTGTCCGAGTCCGGCCACCATGGCCACATTGAGCGCGCCGACGACGGGACGCGCCATCAGGTCGTGCGCCGTGGTGGCCGCGATGACATAGACGAGGTACCAGAGCAGGAAGGCGGCCGCCGCCGGGATCACGAACCGCCGGTAGCGACGGCGGACTTCGCGGAATGCCGGGCTGTTCTGCACCTCCAGATAGATCTCGGCCCCGCTGTGGCTGCGCCGCTCCGCCGACCGGGACCGCCCGTCGGCCACGACGGCCCCCGCGGCGTCCTCAGGCCCACCCCACCCGGTGGCCGCCGCCTCGTACCACGGGTCGTCGTGCCGCGTCGCCGCGGCGCCGGTCGCTGTTTCTTTCTCCACCAACAACTCCCTTGTCCACGAGCCTTTTCGGCCGCGTAGCCAAGAATGGGCAGAACGGGAAGATCCCGGGCACTTCATTCCCCGTGCTTCACCATTTCAGGTGACGGAAGTGCCAGGCGGGTGTGCGAGCCCCCGGCCGTACGCATAGCGCACGACCCCTGTCCTGTCGCGCGCTCCTGTCCTGGCGAAGAGGTTGTCGATGTGCGTCTTCACCGTGGCCCGGGAGATGTGCAGGGTGCGTGCCATCTCCGTACGGGACAGACCGTCCGCGATGAGCACCAGGACCTCCGCCTCCCGAGGAGTGAGGCCGTCGGGCAGCTCCGACGGAAGCGGCGCCCCGGCCCCGACGGCCTGGGCGGTGATCCGCTCCAGAAGCCTGCTCCGCGCCTTCGGCGAGAGCCCTGCCTCGCCGGCATCAGAACGTTGAAGAGTTCTGACATGGCCGCCTCCGAGGGGCGTGAAGATTCGGTGTCTTCGGCGCTACGGAGGCGTGGCGGTCATGGGATCGGCTCTGGGGCTGACCGTGGGTGGAGAAGATGTCTCCACCCACGGGTGGAGGACGTCAGACGTCGATACGTGAACGGTCCAGTGTGGCGGCGGAGCTGGTGATGAATTCCTTGCGGGGCGCGACCTCGTTGCCCATCAGCAGATCGAAGACCTGTTCGGAGGATTCCAGGTCGCCGATGTTGATGCGGCGCAGGGTGCGGTGGCGCGGGTCCATCGTGGTCTCCGCCAGCTGGTCCGCGTCCATCTCACCGAGGCCCTTGTAGCGCTGGATCGAGTCCTTGAACCGGACGTTCTTCCGCTGCAGCTCCAGCAGGGTCTGCCGGAGCTCGTTGTCGGAGTAGGTGTAGATGTACTTGTCCTGGCCCTTCTTGGGCTGGACCAGCTCGATCCGGTGCAGCGGGGGCACGGCCGCGAAGACCCGCCCCGCCTCGACCATCGGCCGCATGTAGCGCTGGAAGAGCGTGAGCAGCAGGGTACGGATGTGCGATCCGTCGACATCGGCGTCCGTCATCATGATGACCTTGCCGTAACGCGCCGCGTCGATGTCGAAGGTGCGCCCTGAGCCTGCTCCTATGACCTGGATGATGGCGCCGCACTCAGCGTTCTTGAGCATGTCCGAGACGGACGACTTCTGGACGTTGAGGATCTTTCCGCGAATCGGCAGCAGGGCCTGGAACTCGCTGTTGCGGGCCAGTTTCGCGGTGCCGAGGGCCGAGTCACCCTCCACGATGAAGAGCTCGCTGCGCTCCACGTCGTCACTCCGGCAGTCGGCGAGCTTCGCGGGCAGCGAGGAGGACTCGAGCGCGGTCTTGCGGCGCTGCGCGTCCTTGTGCTGGCGGGCTGCGATACGGGTGCGGGCCGCAGCCACCGCCTTGTCCAGCACCGCCCTGGCCTGTGCCTTGGCATCACGCTTCGTGGACGTCAGGAACGCCTTGAGCTCCTTGGCGACCACATTGGCCACGATCCGGTTGGCCGCCGAGGTGCCCAGCACCTCCTTGGTCTGCCCTTCGAACTGCGGCTCCGCGAGCCGCACGGTGACGACCGCGGTCAGGCCTTCCAGGGCGTCGTCCTTGACGATGTCGTCCTCGGCGACGCGCAGCATCTTGGCGGAACGCAGGACCTCGTTCACCGTCTTCGTGAGGGAGCGCTCGAAGCCGCTGACATGGGTGCCGCCCTTGGGGGTGGCGATGATGTTGACGAAGGACTTGAGGTTGGTGTCGTAGCCGGTGCCCCAGCGCAGGGCGATGTCGACACCCAGTTCACGGGTGACCTCGGTGGCTGTCATGTGTCCGCGGTCGTCCAGGACCGGCACGGTCTCCTTGAACGTTCCCGTTCCGGTCAGGCGCTGGACATCGCAGACGGCCTTGTCCTGCGCGAGGTACTCGCAGAACTCGCTGATTCCGCCGTCGAAACGGAAGGTCTCCTCGGTCTTGCCCTCGCCGTCGATGCCCCGTTCGTCGCGGACGACGATGGTGAGGCCGGGCACGAGGAACGCGGTCTGGCGTGCGCGCTGGTACAGCGTCTCCAGGCCGAGCTTCGCGTCCTTGAGGAAGATCTGCCGGTCCGCCCAGTACCGCACCCGGGTACCCGTACGCGTCTTGGGAACACGCTTGCCCTTGCGGAGACCGTTGGCGGGGTCGAAGGGGCTGTCCGCCCCCTGCTCGGTGAACATGCCCGGGACACCGCGCCGGAAGCTGATGGAGTGGGTCGCGCCGTTGCGGTCGACCTCCACGTCCAGCCGCGCGGACAGCGCGTTCACGACCGAGGCGCCGACGCCGTGCAGGCCGCCCGACGCCGCGTAGGACCCGCCGCCGAACTTGCCGCCGGCGTGCAGCTTGGTCATGACGACCTCGATGCCGGAGAGCCCGGTCTTGGGCTCCACATCGACAGGAATGCCTCGGCCGTTGTCTCGGACCTCGACGGACGCGTCGTCGTGGAGGATGACCTCGATGGTGTCGCAGTAACCCCCGAGAGCCTCGTCGACAGAGTTGTCGATGATCTCCCAGAGGCAGTGCATGAGTCCGCGGCTGTCCGTGGACCCGATGTACATCCCGGGGCGCTTACGGACCGCTTCGAGCCCTTCGAGGACGAGAAGGTGCCGCGCGGTGTAGTTGGAACTGTCCCTGTCTGCGCCGCCTGCTCCGGTCAGCAGCGCAGTGGACGGCACGGAATCGGCGGTCACGCGGTTCGCTCCTCGCTGAATTTCATTGGGGGGCCCAGTGGGGACGGGCTCGGCCTCGGTAGCCCCTGAGAGCCTACCGAGGCCTGGTAGAGCGGTTGTAACGCCACCCAGGGGGAATCCTTATGCTAGTCCAGCCTCGCATAGACGTTCGATCATCCTTTGGGGTGACTCGTACATCACGTTCCCTTCGAGGCATGAACCATTTAGGCTCCGGGCACGTCCTCATGAACAACCGGCAAGCCAGCCGGCGGACCGGCCCACACAAGCAACGCGAAACCGTAGCGCTACGCAATACGGCACATTCGCCGCCAACCGGCAACAGACAGCCATCCTGAGAAGAAGTTTCGAAGAAATGCCACGAGCGGGAACGTTTTCGGCCTGGTTGGATGTTGACCCTGGTACGACAGCTCGTCGAGCTAGAGAAGAGGCGACGTGACTACTGTTCTGACCCCCGCGAGCCCGCTGACCGCAGCAGACCGCTGTGACCGTTGCGGCGCCCAGGCATACCTGCGCGTCGTCCTGATCAGCGGCGGTGAACTGCTCTTCTGCGCCCACCACGGGCGCAAGTTCGAGCCGGAACTCAAGAAGATCGCCGCGGAAATACAGGATGAGACAGATCGGCTCACTGCCGTGCAGGCCAGTGCTGCCGACGAGGAACAACACTGACACCTCGCATCCACGACGAGCCACGGGCCCGGTCCAGGACCGGCCGACGGGCGGCCTCCCCACGGGGAAAGCCGCCCGTTCTCATACCGTCAGCGCGAGGCGGGGCGAGGCGCCACGGTCAGCTCCGGCCGGTCATCCACCCGATGGCTGCGGATACACGCGTGTAGACCCCCGGGCTGCCGGGGCTCCCGCACCCGCTGCCCCAGGAGACGAGCCCGACGAGGCGCCCACGGGCCACGAGCGGGCCTCCGCTGTCCCCCTGGCACGCATCCCGCCCACCCGCACTGTCACCGGCGCAGAGCATCGATGAGGCCTCGTAAGCGCCCTGTGCGCCGCCGGGGTACGCCCGGGAACAGTCGTTGTCCGGCAGCACCCGCACCGAGGCGGCGCGCAGCCCGGACGCATAGGCTCCGTACCCGGTCGTGTCCCCCCAGCCGTACACCGTCGCCGAGGTGCCCGGTTCGTACGCCGCGTTCCCGGCCCTGGCCATCGGGATGACACTGCTCTCCGGCAGCGCCCGGGCCAGCGTGAGGACCGCGAGGTCGGCGGCGTTCGTGCGCGGGTCGTACCCAGGATTGACCCACGTCGAACGCACAGGGATCTCCTGACCGCCCGGCCCACTCAGCTCGTCCCGCCCGGCGATGATCCGCAGATCCCGGACGTCCGGGACCGCGACTCCCAGTACCTCCTCACTGAGGCAGTGCGCGGCCGTCAGCACCCTCGTGGGTGCTATCGCGACTCCGCCGCAGAACTGACCCGCGCGGATTCCTCCGAACCGGTCACGGCTCGAAAGGGCCACCGCCCACGGACTGTCCGCGACGGCCACCGGCCTCCCACCGACAATGATGCTGTCCGCCGCGGCGGGGGCCGGGGGACCGAGCGGTATGACGGCCGCAGAGGCCGCCAGGGCGAAGGCCGCAGGAAGGGCACGGAAGAGAACACGGGGCATGGAGGCTCCTGACGCCGAGGTGAACAGTGCCCACTCAGCGTCATCCGCCCTGGTGCCGACCGCACGCGGACATGGGTCGGGGCGCGGAACCTTCGTCAGGTTCCGCGCCCCGGCCCGTGTACGTCCGCGATCTAGTCGAGGTAGTCGCGCAGCACCTGCGAACGCGACGGGTGACGCAGCTTCGACATGGTCTTGGACTCGATCTGACGGATGCGCTCGCGCGTCACGCCGTAGACCTTGCCGATCTCGTCCAGCGTCTTCGGCTGACCGTCGGTGAGACCGAAGCGCATGGAGACCACGCCCGCCTCACGCTCGGAGAGCGTGTCGAGCACGGAGTGCAGCTGCTCCTGGAGCAGGGTGAAGCTGACCGCGTCGGCCGGGACGACCGCCTCGGAGTCCTCGATCAGGTCTCCGAACTCGCTGTCCCCGTCCTCACCCAGCGGGGTGTGGAGGGAAATCGGCTCGCGGCCGTACTTCTGGACCTCGATGACCTTCTCGGGGGTCATGTCGAGCTCCTTGGCCAGCTCCTCCGGGGTGGGCTCACGGCCCAGGTCCTGGAGCATCTGGCGCTGCACCCGCGCGAGCTTGTTGATGACCTCGACCATGTGCACCGGGATACGGATGGTGCGGGCCTGGTCGGCCATGGCGCGGGTGATCGCCTGGCGGATCCACCACGTGGCGTACGTGGAGAACTTGTAGCCCTTGGTGTAGTCGAACTTCTCGACCGCGCGGATCAGACCGAGGTTGCCCTCCTGGATGAGGTCCAGGAAGAGCATGCCGCGACCGGTGTAGCGCTTGGCCAGCGAGACCACGAGACGGAGGTTGGCCTCCAGCAGGTGGTTCTTGGCCCGGCGGCCGTCCTCGGCGATGATCTCCAGCTCGCGCTTGAGCTTCGGTGCGAGCTTGTCGGAGTTCGCGAGCTTGTCCTCGGCGAAGAGGCCGGCCTCGATGCGCTTGGCGAGCTCGACCTCCTGCTCGGCGTTGAGGAGGGGGACCTTGCCGATCTGCTTCAGGTAGTCCTTGACCGGGTCGGCGGTGGCGCCGGCGACGGCGACCTGCTGCGCAGGCGCGTCGTCCTCGTCGTCGTCGGAGAGGACGAAGCCCTTGTTCTCGCCCTCGCCCTCCTCTTCCTCACCCTTGCCGGCCTTTACTTCCTCGACCGCGTCGTCACCGTCGAGCAGTTCGTCGTCCTGCTTGCCGGTCTTCTTCGCGGCGGTCTTCTTGACCGCGGTCTTCTTCGCGGCGGTCTTCTTGGCAACCGTCTTCTTGGCTGCTGCCTTCTTCGCAGGAGCGGCAACGGCAGCGTCGTCGGCCGCCACGTCCGCGCTCTGGGCCGCCGGGGCGGCAGACGCCGCGACGGTCCGCGTCACGGTCGTCTTGGCAGCGACAGTCTTGGTGGCGGTGCGCTTGACCGGGCTCTTCGCTGCGACGCTCTTGCGGGCGCGCTTAGGCGACTCCGCGGCACTGACCATCAGCGTCACACCCTCTTCCTCGAGGATCTGGTTGAGGCTGCGCAGAACATTCTTCCACTGGGTTGGCGGAATCTGGTCAGCCTCGAAGGCCCGACGCACGTCATCGCCGGCGATCTGCCCATCAGCCTTTCCCCGCTCGATGAGCGCCATCACAGACTCGGACTCGGCGATCTCCGGCGGGAGCGTACGGGATGTGCTGGCCGACACGAACAACCTCTCGGAACGATGGAAACGGCTTCCGGCCCGGCCCTGGAGAGGGCTGGAACCGACGACCGTCGGCTGGGGATGTCGCCGACGGCGCGGGCTTGGCCTCAGAACTGCACAGCGCACTCTGTGGCTGCTGTATTCCTTCCGCGGCGGTCACCTCTTAAGTCATCGCACTGTTTCGAGGAGTGTTACGCCCAATTCGCGTGGCCCCAGTCACACCTCATTTGCGACAAACAGAACCAGAGGTCACATCACCGCATAAACATGCCGCCGAACCGCGAGGGTCCGGCGGCACACGGTTCGCATACCCCGGCCTGACGGCGTTCAGTGCTCGCGAGGCGCGGGAACCACCCGTTCCCCATCGGTGTGGCCGACCAGCAGCTGACGCATGGCGGCCTCGGCACCGGCGGAATCACCCGACGCGAGCGCCTCCACGATCCGCGCGTGGTGTCCGAGGGAGGCCTCGGCGGGCCGGTCACATCCTGTGACGGGTCCACCGGAAACATGCAGGGCGGCCGACACGATCCCGGAGAGATGTTCGAGCATGCGGTTACCCGCCGCCTGGATCAGCAGGGCGTGGAACTCCGCGTCGGCCCGGGAGAACGTCATGGTGTCCCCCTGCCCCATCGCGTGGCCCATGATCTCGATCATGTCGCCGAGACGCTGCTGGATGTCCTCGCGTCCGTGCCCGGCAGCAAGCCGGGCGGCCAGCGGTTCGATGGTCCATCGGAGGTCGTCCAGCTCGCGGCGCTGGTCATCCCGCTGCGGGCCGAAGGCGCGCCATTCGATGATGTCGGGGTCCAGCAGATTCCAGTCGCTCACCGGACGGACCCGCGTGCCCACGTTGGGCCGGGCGCTGACCAGGCCCTTGGCCTCGAGGACGCGCAGGGACTCCCGCACGACGGTGCGGGAAACCTCGAATCGCTGGCCGATCTCCTCCGGGACGAGCGGCCGGTCGGCACCGAGGTCACCGGAAACGATCATCTGGCCGAGCTGCTGGACCAGTTGACCGTGAAGCCCACGGCCGCGACTGGCCGTGCCGCGCCGGCTCGCCCGCCCCAGTTCGGATTCCGTACCGCCCCAGGACCGGAGGGCGGCGCGCTCGCCGGCCGGCGCCTCCGTGTAGGGGTAGCGGTCGAGTTCGCCCGGGCCGGCGAGGCCGGAGTCGGCGGAGCGGGCGGCGGTCATCATGGTGTGCGCAAGGGTACTCACGCATCCTTTGTCGGCGCGGCTCGCCCAGCCCTTGAGGTCTTTGCTGAAAAGCACACGAAAGGGTGATCGGCACCCGCCTCTCAATTGACGCCTTATCGGCAGAAACCGCACCCTTTCGAGAAGGTTGTCCGCAAGAGGCCACCGGGCCTGGACGATCCGGTCACCAACGAGCCCTCCCGCGAAGACTGGTGAACACATACGCGCAGATCAAGGCAGACAACGACAGGGAAAGCGCCAATCCCACGGGCTGGGCCACGACCCGCACGGCAGCCATGACCCATCGGTCCGTCTCGTACGGCCACTGCAGCCACCCGAGTTCACGCAGCCGGCCCGGCAGCCCGGTGATCGACCGGGCGGACGGTCCCGCGAGGAGCTTCTGCACCAGCGGTACGACGAGAACCGGAACTGCCAACACGGCAGCCACTCCGGCACCGGTCAGCCGGAACACGCCTGCCCCCAGCAGCCCCGCCCAGGCGCACCCGACCGACAGCCCCGCCCAACTGAAGGCCAGCTGCGCGCCGTTCGCCGGGACGGCCACCAAGTCGCCGCCGTACACGAGGCGCAAGGCCTGGGCGTCCGCGAGTACGGACAGCAGGGCGAGCAGCAGCGCGACGCCCGCCGAGACCACCAGCTTGGCCAGCAGGAGACCGAGACGACGCGGCACCGTCCCGCGCCCTGCGGCGAGCGCCGGGTAGCGGAACTCGTCACCGAAGGAGAGGGCACCCAGCAGCCCGGCGGCGAACGCGGCAGGCGGAAGCGGCAGCAGGTCGGGCCAGGCGACCAGCAGATCAGGCAGGGGGGTCCTCCCGTAGCGGGCAAGCAACACGGAAAGACCCGCCGAGACGACCAGAACGGCAGCCATGATCAGGGCGGTTGTCCTGACGCCGAAGAGGCGGCGCAGCTCGTACCTCACGGGCCGGAGCGGCCCTCCGGCCGGGCGTACGGGGATGGGAGGCGGCAGCTTCGAGATCGCCACGGTCGTGGCGGGCCCCGGCAGGACGGCCTTCACCGGGCCACGCCCCGGAGCGCCGTCCGGACCTCGGGCCGGAGCGGCCACCGGGCCCGCGTCCCCGGTCTCGTCGGCGAGTTGATGAACGGGGACACCGTGCCGGTACGCCGCGTCCCCGATCTCCGCGCAGCTGCTGCCGTACACCGACAGCCGGCTGCCGTCCTCGGCGACCACTTCGACGGAGCGCTGGGCGGCGCGGGCCTCACGGCTCACCACGGCGGCCAGCCGGGCCGCGTGCGGGGTCCGCACGGCGACCCGGGGCCGCAGACGGGTGCGGGAGAAGTCGGCGACGTCCTGGTCGGCCACGAGGCGCCCCTCGCTGATCGTGACCACCCGGTCGGCCGCGCGGGCGGCCTCCTTGGGATCACCGGTCGTGTGCAGGACGGTGCCCCCCTCGGCCGCGTGCGCGCGCAGCAGGCCGTGGAGCCAGCTCCTCTCGCGTGGCGACAGCCCCTCGGTGGGCTCGTCGAGAACGAGCGTATGGGGGTCACCCAGCAGCGCCGAGGCGAGGCCGAGCCGCCGGTCCATACCCGCCGAGAGGGTTCCGATGCGCTGGTCCCCCAACCCCGCGAGACCGACGACTTCGAGCAGTTCATCGGCTCGCGACGCGGGAACTCCCGCTGCGGCACAGAGCATCCGGAGCTGACCGCGCGCGGTGCGCGCGGGATGCCCCGGTACGTCTCCGAGCAGTACCCCGACCTCGCGGGCGGGGTGGCCGATGCGGTGCAGCGGGCGGCCCTCGAAGTAGGTGACGCCCCTCCCCGCTTCGAGCCCGAGCATCAGCCGGAGGGCCGTGGTCTTGCCGGAACCGGGGGCGCCGAGCAGCATGGTGACACTGCCGGTCGGGGCTTCGAAGGTCAGATCGTCCACGACGGGCGGACCGTCACGGCGAGGGGGGCTGGTGAGTCCGATGGCCTGGAGCATCGCTTCTCTCGCTGAGGGTGAGACCGCTCGGCGGCAGGGTGGAGTACCTCAGCAAGATAACGCGACATTTCAGACTTTTGGCGCACCGCTGCTTCTGTGGGCGTTCCGCAGGTTCACCCGGCGTGGGCCTGCGGGGCCGGATCCGGTCAGACTTCCGGCCTCAGCATCGGAGGGTTGAGCACGGTCGCCGCACCGGCCCGGAACAACTGCGCGGGGCGGCCTCCCTGTCGCGTGGTCGTCCCTCCGGACGGGACGAGGAAGCCGGGCGTGCCCGTCACCTTGCGGTGGAAATTCCGGGGATCCAGGACCACGCCCCACACCGCCTCATACACCCTCCGCAGCTCGCCGACCGTGAACTCGGGCGGACAGAACGCCGTGGCCAGGGACGAGTATTCGATCTTCGAGCGAGCCCGCTCCACCCCGTCGTCGAGAATCCTCGCGTGATCGAAGGCCAGTGGCGCGGACTGCTCGCCGTCGCGGCCGAAGCCGCCTCCCGGCCCGAGCAGATCCTGGACCGACGCCCAGCGGGCACTGTTCGCGTCACCGCCCGCACGCGGGGCCGGCAGGTCGGGCGCCAGCGCGAGGTGCGCGACACTGACGACTCTCATCCGGGGGTCCCGCCCCGGATCGCCGTAGGTGGCCAGCTGCTCGAGATGGGCGCCGTTGCCGACGGCGGGGGCAGCCGGATCGTGTGCGCAGAGCCCGGTCTCCTCGACGAGTTCTCGCGCTGCGGCCGCGCCGAGGTCCTCATCAGCTCTGACGAATCCGCCCGGGAGCGCCCACCGTCCCTGGAACGGCGATTCGCCACGGCGTACCACCAGCGCACAGAGTGCGTGTCGTCGCACCGTGAGGACGACCAGGTCGACGGTGACAGCGAAGGGCGGGAAGGTCGACGGGTCGTAGGGCGGCATGCCGAAATCATAGTCGTCTTCCTGACGATAAACACTCCCTTCGCGAGACCGGTTCCACACCAGGGGACGAGTCCGTCATTCACGGCTCCTGGCTCCTCGGTGGCCCAGCCGCCGGGTGTCACGGGCCCCGTCCCGGCTCAGGGCCGAGCGCGGGCCGGAGGCGGCGCCCGGCGCCGACCGGTGCGTCACCCTCCGCTTCCGCCTCGCGGCCGGAGCACGCGCGGGCCGGTGCTCTGCCCCTCGCTCCGTACGCCGTCCGCTGTGTTCCTGCACGGCGCTGTGTTCCTGCGCGGCGCTGTGTTCCTGCACGGCGCTTCCGGGGCCGTCGCCGTCGCGCACGACGCGCTCCCCGCGGAGACAGCTGCGCAGCGTTTCCGGGTCCAGTCCCTGATTGCAGGCCTCGTGCAGCAATTGAGCGAACGTGTACGCGGGGTCGGCCCGCAGTGCGAGCCCCAGTGCCACCCTGGCACCCGCCTCGTCGCCGGTGGACCACGAGACCCAGCCGGCCAGCGTGAGTGGCGCCGCGGCGTGTTCCACGTACGGACCGACACAACGCCGAGCGAGAGCACGCCACAGCCGTAGCGCCGTTTCGGCCTCGCGGCCCTCCATCCACTCAGCGGCCCGGTCCCTGGTCTCCCGGTCCTGGATGCCGAGAATCACAGCCGCCGCCTCCTCAGCCGAGATCAGACCGTCGTCACGGGTGTCCTCCCCGGCGGAGCCTGCGGGCGGCGCGTCCCCAAGGCGTTCCATGAGGTCACGCGCGAGCGCCAGGGTCTCTCGCGCCACCTCACCGCGCCCGTCGACGTCGAGGATGCGGGACACCAGCACGGCACCCGCCGAATCCAGCGCCCCCTCCTGCTCCTTCGAGGCCGGGGGTTCCCACGGCATGAGCCGCGTCTCCATGTCCCGCAACGATCCACGCACCTGCACACCGGCATACGCGGCCGCGGCAGCCATCACCGTGGTTCCCGGGAGCGCCAGCGGATTCCCCTCGGTCGGGCAACAACGCTCATCGGGGCAGCAGTAGGACCAGTAACGGCCGTCGGAGATGCACAGCGCTTCGAGTACGGGGACGTCGAGCGCCCCGCAGGCCGTGCGCAAGCGCTGCGCGAGCGGCCGCAGCCGTTCCATCGTCTGCGGAGCGCTCTCCCCCTCGACGGGGTCCTGACAGAGAAAGACGACGATCGCGTCAGGGCGGGATTCGCGCCTCTCGCTCCCCTCGATCAGGCATTGCGCCAGCTGGGCGGCGACCGGCGCCCACTCCTCGGGCTCGGGCGGGATGCCCAGCCTGAGCCGGCCGCCGAAGCGGCCCAGACCGCCGTGCAGGGCCACCATGACCACGCTGTCGTTCGGATGAAACCCCATCAGGTACGGAAGGGCATCGGCAAGGTCGGCGGGACCGCGCAGGGTGATCTGCTGGGCATCGGACGGTCCGCTGGTTTCGTCGCGCTTGTTCATGGCACGACCGTCCCGCGCGCCGCCGATTTCCGCGACCCCTGTGGATAACGTTATCCACAGGGGTCGGTCACCATTCGCGCGTTGCCGTAGGCATCGGGTTACATCAGGGCATGACCGACGCGAAAAGTGCCCTGCGGCCGGCGAGGCTCGCTCAACCGGCCAGAGCGAGGACCAGCGGGAGCACCTGTTCGGCGCCGGCCTGACGCAGGATGCGTGCACCCACGGCCAGGGTCCATCCCGAATCGGAGTAGTCGTCGACGAGCAGGACCGGGCCGGGGGTGGCAGCCATGGCGGCGGCGAGTTCGTCGGGGACCGTGAACGAGGCGGCCAGGGTCCGCAGCCGCTGGGCGGAGTTGCTGCGGTGCGCGGCGAACTCATCGGCGTGCGGGGTGTAGGCCAGGCTGCCCAGCAGCGGAAGCCTGCCGACGCGAGCCACTCCCTCGGCCAGCGAGCCGACCAGCTGGGGGCGGGTACGTGACGGCATGGCGACGATTCCCACGGGCCGCGCCGCAGCGTCTGGCGCGCCGCCGGCCCAGCCGCCCGGCGAACGGGCCCAGTCGGCCAGCACCGTCACCACGGCAGCCAGCACGTCGTCCGGGACCCGCCCGTCGGCCGCCTGCGCCGACAGGATCGGGCGAAGGCGGTTGCCCCAGCCGATGTCCGACAGCCTTCCCAGCGCACGCCCGGTGACTGCCTGCTGGCCTGCGGGGATGCGGCCCTTCAGGTCCATTCCGACCGCGGCGAGGCCGGTCGGCCACATCTTGCGGGGTTCGACCTCCACTCCCGGGCGGTCCAGCTCGCCCGTCGCTGCCGCGAGGGCCCCGGGAGAGACAGCGGGATCGAGCCAGGGCCCGGCGCAGGAGTCACAGCGACCGCAGGGGACCGCCTTCTCGTCATCGAGCTGCCGCTGCAAGAACTCCATCCGGCAGCCCGTGGTCGCCACGTAGTCCCGCATGGCCTGCTGCTCGGCTTCTCGCTGCCGGGCCACCCACGCGTATCGCTGCGCGTCGTACGCCCATGGCTGCCCGGTCGCGGTCCAGCCCCCCTTCACACGCTTGACGGCCCCGTCCACATCCAGGACCTTGAGCATCGTCTCCAGACGCGAGCGCCGAAGATCCACCAACGGCTCCAGCGCCGGCAGGGACAACGGACGCCCCGCCCCCTCCAGTGCCGCCAGCGTCCGCCGCACCTGCTCCTCGGGCGGGAAGCCCACCGAAGCGAAATACGCCCAGATCGCCTCATCCTCCTTGCCCGGGAGCAGCAGCACATCGGCATGGTCCACACCACGCCCCGCGCGGCCCACCTGCTGGTAATAGGCGATCGGGGACGAGGGTGATCCCAGGTGCACCACGAAACCCAGGTCCGGCTTGTCGAAGCCCATGCCCAGCGCAGAGGTCGCCACCAGCGCCTTCACCCGGTTCGCCAGCAGATCCTCCTCGGCCTGCAGGCGATCGGCGTTCTCCGTCTTCCCCGTGTAGGAAGCCACCGGATACCCGCGCTGCCGCAGGAACGCCGCGACCTCCTCCGCCGCCGCCACCGTCAGCGTGTAGATGATCCCCGAACCCGGCAGATCGCCCAGCCGCTCCCCCAGCCACGCCAGCCGATGCGCCGCGTCGGGCAGCTCCAGCACACCCAGCCGCAAGCTCTCCCGGTCCAGCGGCCCCCGCAGCACCAGAGCGTCCCCGCTCCCCGTCCCCAGCTGCTCCGCCACATCCGCGGTCACCCGCGCGTTCGCCGTCGCCGTCGTGGCGAGCACCGGCACCCCGGCCGGCAGTTCCGCGAGCATCGTGCGCAACCGGCGGTAGTCAGGCCGGAAGTCATGGCCCCAGTCGGAGATGCAGTGCGCTTCGTCGACCACCAGCAGCCCGGTCGTGGCCGCGAGCTTCGGCAGCACCTGGTCACGGAAATCCACAGAGTTGAGGCGCTCCGGGCTCACCAGGAGAACGTCGGTCTCACCGCGCTCCACCTCCCCGTAGATCGTCTCCCACTCCTCAGGATTGGCAGAGTTGATCGTGCGCGCCTGGATACCGGCCCGCGCCGCCGACTCGACCTGGTTGCGCATCAGGGCGAGCAGCGGCGAAATGATCACCGTGGGACCGGAGCCACGCCGGCGCAGCAGGGCGGTGGCCACGAAGTACACCGCCGACTTGCCCCAGCCGGTGCGCTGCACCACCAGAGCGCGGCGGTGCTCCTCCACCAGGGCCGCCACGGCCTGCCACTGGTCCTCCCGCAGCCGTGCCGAACCCCCTGGGGCGCCGACGAGCTCGGCAAGGATGGCGTCGGCTTCAGCGCGGAGCTCCAGGTTGTCCATGTCCCCCATGCAACCCGATGACACTGACAATCGGCGAATCCTGACCGGTGCGGCGAAGGGCTCACGAAGGGTGCGCCTGCCGCGCGCTGATCGAGTTCGGCCCGGGCGGAGCGCCCGGCCACGTCCCTTCCCTGCTGCTCCGAGGCGCGGGGGCGGTGGAGGTGTTCCCGCTGGTCCTCGCAGTCCGGGCGTGACGAATGGCTTCGTCCGTCGCCGAACGGGCAGGGATATCCGTGCCATTCCGTCAGATAACCGTCAGCCGCGCCAATTGCTCGTTGCCGCCTGCCGGTACGACAGGAAGAATTGGAGTCGCTCCCCGCACGGTCTCTTCGCGGGCCCGGAAGGGCTGTGCTGCGGCGCGCCCTCACTCGACCCTGCCCGCACCGTGGGCGTGTAGCGAAGGGAGGACCGTGACCTTCGGATTCGCTCCGTCCGCAGCCTCTTCACTGTCGGCGTCCGCCGGCTCCGCCAATCACACTGCCAGGATCCTCGAACCAGCCGAGTGGGCCGCGGCAGGCATACCTCTGCTGCGCAGCCCGCGGGAGGTGGTCAGCGGCCTCCACGCGCGGCACCGGCCGACTCCCGCCACCGCGGTCGTCGCCGTCGTCGACCACGAGGAGCGGCTCACGGCCAGCGCCTCGTTCGCCCGGCGGTCCACCGTGGCAGCGGACGGCTGGGAGTTCCGCAATGCCCTGCTGGCACATCTGCGCCGGGTGATCCCGCACGATCTGCGGCGCCGCACCCCGGTGCGAACCGCGGTCCTGCTCTACTGCCGTGAGGGCGACGAGCGCTGGACCGAGGAGGACGGGGCGTGGATGTGGGGGCTGAGGGACGCCTGCACACTGCACGGCCTTCGCTGCGGGGCCTACATCACCCTGACGCGTGGAGGCTGGCAGGTCCTCGGTGAGGGCCGGGGCGGCCGCAGCCCGACGCTGCTGTCCAGACCGTCGGCCCTGGCGGACACCTCCGCCGGCCATGACGCCGTTCCGCTGAGCACCGGGGGCGGGGCGGTCGAGGCACTGCGGCGGAGCGCCGCCCGGTGAAACGGGACGTGGGTCCCGGACGTCCTCTCGGACGGCCGGGACCCACGGACGTTCAGCTCAGACTCCCGCACCCAGTGCGGAGTTGATCTTCTGCGGGTCTCCGCAGACGATCAGCAGCGCGCCGGCGCGCTCCCGCGCGCCGGACAGCGCTCGGGCAGCTACGTCGTCGAGGTCACCGTTCACCGCGACCACGACCACGGCACGGGAGGCGCAACGGTCGGCGTTCGCCGTGCGGGCGAAGAAGACGTCGTCACCCGCGTCGTGCTGGGCCCAGTAGGCGGTCTCTCCGAAGGAGAGTTCGTGGGCGGCCCAGGGGTGCTGTTCGCCGGTGGTGAGCACCAGGATGTCGCCAGGTGCCCTCCCGGAGTCGAGCAGCAGGTCGACGGCCTCGTCGGCTGCGTCGACCTCGCCGCCGGCCGGAGCCGGAATCAGCTGGAACTGTGCTGCGGAACCCTCTTCCGGCAGCTTTCGCCCGGCAGGAGCCGGAGCGGTGGGAGAGGCGGATGCGGGGCGCGGGCGCTGCGCCGGGGGCGCGGGCCGCGCGGGACCGCGTCCCGGGCTACCGGGACGCGGGGCGGCCGCGGAACGCGGGCCAGGTACGGGACGGGGGGTCGGCGCGGTGCGGCCGGCGGCCGGAGTAACGCGGGGACCCTGGGCGCTCTCGGGAATCTGAGGCTCCTCGGGGATGAGAGGCAGGAATGGTGGTCTGTCACAGCCGACGCGAACACGTCGGCGGGTGGGTGCGTACGTGCGATCAGAAGTCGAAGCCGAGCTGGCCCCCGCTTTCCAGTGCTGCCGCCTCGGCGGAGAATCGGACCTTCTTCAGGTGCTGCCACTCGGGCAGCGCGTCGAGGTAGGCCCAGCTGAGGCGATGGTGAGGCGTAGGCCCCCGTTCCTCCAGCGCGGCCCGGTGCACCGGTGACGGATAACCGGCGTTCGCGCCGAAGGCGAAGTCTGCGTACTGCCCCGTGTCCGCTCCCAGTTCGGCCATCATCGTGTCCCGGTGGACCTTGGCGATCACCGACGCCGCGGCGACGGCGATGCAGGACTGGTCCCCCTTGATCACGGTACGGACGTTCCAGGGCGGTCCGAGGTAGTCGTGCTTGCCGTCGAGGATCACGGCGTCCGGCCGCACGGGCAGTACCTCGAGCGCCCTGACGGCCGCGAGACGGAGAGCCGCTGTCATGCCGAGGTCGTCGATCTCCAGGGGTGACGCGTGCCCCAGCCCGTAGGCAGTGACCCACTTCTCGAGCGTCGGGGCGAGTTCCGCCCGGCGCTTGGGGCTGATCAGCTTGGAGTCGGTGAGGCCCTCAGGGGGTCTGCGGAGACCGGTGACGGCCGCGCACACGGTGACGGGGCCGGCCCACGCTCCGCGTCCGACCTCGTCGACACCGGCGACGGTCCTGGCACCGGACGTAGCGCGCAGTGAGCGCTCGACGGTGTGCGTGGGTGGTTCATACGGCATGGCGCCTGCCAGGTTACGCCGATGGGCACGGCAAGAACACCCCGGGGCACCATCCAGCGGTTCGGCACGCGTCCGGCCTGGTCCGGAACACCCTGCCGGTGCCCTGGGAGGCGCCGGTGAGTCACCGTCCTCGTGCGCCCCTCGCACCTCTCCGGGGCGAACGCGCTCCCCGAACGTCCCTGACCCGACCGGGCGTTCGGGGTACTCCGGGCACGCAAGGCGTGCGCCCACGTGTACGGGGCGCACGGCCGGCTCAGTACGGGTCGTAGGGGTCCTTCTCCTCGTAGCCGTCCCGCTCGCCGGTTTCCTGGCCGAGGCGGTAGCACTCGACTCCGTGGTTCCGTACGGGACGCTTCTCCAGGATGTCCCGGGCCCTGACCTCGCCCCAGCTGGAGGAGTACCACGGAGCGTCCGCGAGGGCGACGTCGCGCTCGAAGTCCCGCAGTGCACAGGACCTCAGCGGTTCCGGCAGTGTATCGAGGGCCGGTACGGCGTCCGCGGAGAGGCCCTTGAGGTAATCGATGTCGATCGTCTTGTCCCGGTCGTACCGCTCCACGTTCTGTTCGGCGATCAGCCCGTCGGGCGAGAGCAGCCCGAAGGCGAGCACACCGGCGGCGGCACTCACCGCGATCGCGCGCGGCAGCAGCCTGGCCCCGAAGACACCGGCCGCGAGGATCAGGACCAGCACCACGCCGAGCCAGAGCTCCACGGCGGCGACGGAGATCCGCAGCCGGGTCAGCCCGAAGGCGTCCACATAGAAGTCCATGCGCCGCAGCGCTGAGGCCACGACGACGAGCGTGAGTACGCACAGGGAACCGAGAACGCTCCGGACGAGGGTCCGGTCGCCCGGTCCGCCCCGCGGTGCCCAGCGCAGGGCGAGCGCGATGACGAGCAGGATCAGCACGGTGGCCCAGAGGAGCTGCCAGAAGCCCTGTCGCGCGTACTCGGAGGGCGTGAGGCCCGTCTTCTCCTGCACCGTGTCGTACCCGCTGAGAAGAACGACGAGCTGGAGCGCGATGAAGGCGGCGAAGAGCAGGTTGAGCACGATCAGCGGAAGTGCCCACTCCGCCCGGTTCCTGGCTTTGCCCGGCCGGACGGTGATGCCGTCCCAGCGCACCGGTGCCGCGGCGCTGTACGCGGCGGCGAGTGCCCCGACGAGTCCGAGCACGAAGAGGAAGACCCGCCAGGGGCTGTCACCGACCGACACGTCGGGGGTGAGGCTGCCCAGCAGGTCGGCGAAGGCGGCGTCCGCGGAGGCGAAGAGCGCGCCGAACACGACGAGCAGCACCACGGCCACCACCGTGCTGCGCACCACGGTGCGCACCCGGCCTCGGGAGTCGTCCGCGCGGGCACGCACCCCGAGCCATCCCCAGCGCACACCGGCGGCGGCCGAGGGGAACAACCCCAGCGATCCGAGCAGCACCCCCGGCCAGCTGCGGCTTCCGTGCAGGGCGAGTGAGCCCAGGGCGAGGGCGGACACCACGGCGAGGAAGACCGGCCACCCTGCCTCCCTGAGCGCCGGGATCGCCAGGAGGGCCAGGCCGCCCACCGCCCAGACGGCGGTCCAGGGCCGTAGCCTGCGCCCTGCCGTGCGCGCGGCGAAGAAGGCTCCCAGGGCGGCGGGCACCGCCACGATCAGCAGGTTGGGCCCCAGACCGTCCCCGAGCAGCAGGGCGCTGAGCAGGGCCGTGGCGAAGACCGACCAGAGTGTCGCCGGTCCGATCACGGACGGGGACGGAGGCCGCAGCCGGGACAGCACGCCGGGAGGAGGCTGCTGGCCCCGGCGCTGCCAGACGTCCGCCCGGGGCGGCGCCTGGAGATACCCGGGCACCTTCGGCACGTCCGGGCCGGCATTCTGCGGCGGGACCGGCGGGGTCGAAGCCCGCGCGGGCTTTCCCGCCGCCTTCGCCCGGCCGGGGCCTTCGCGCGGCACCTCACTCGCCGGCTCGGGCGCGGATTCCACCGGGTCGACGGAGACCGGCGACTCCGGTGGCGTCTCCGGCCGGCTGGACGCGTCGGACGGCTGATCGGACATTGGGACCCCTCCCCGACCGGGGTCCGCTCACACGGCCACATCGCGGCGCGACGGCCCCGGCGTCTCTAGGCGCACGCCCACCAAGATCGATGAGGGCGGCGTGGCCGAAAGAGTAAGTCCCGCCCGAGCTGTTCGAACGGTTGGGGTCACCGCTGTGGCAGGACCGTGACAGTGGAACGCCGGTACCTGGCTGTGGCCCCGCCGAACCGCCCCGGCGGACGGTCAGCGACGCGCCGGAGCGCGGGGCACCCAGTCGGGCAGTTCCTCCGTCCGGGCCAGCCAGTCCGCCGGAGGCGCGCCGACCGGCTCCGAGGCCACGATCCCGCCGACGATGGCGCAGGTGGTGTCCACGTCGCCACCGGCCTGCGCCGTCACCCAGAAGGCCTGTTCGAAGTCGCCGAGGCTCCGTGCCGCCGACCAGAGGGCGAACGGCACCGTGTCGTGCGCACTCGTGCGGCGGCCGTTGCCGAGCACCGCCGCGACCGTCCCGGCGTCCCGGTAGTCGAGCATGTCGCGCGCCCTGCGCAGCCCGGCACCGACCGCGCTGCGGGGCACGAGGGCGACGACGCCGTCAAGCAGGTCCTCCGGCGTCGGCGGCCCTCCCGGAGCGGCGACGAGGGCGGCGGCCGCCGCGACGGCCATGGCCCCCACGACGGCTTCGCGGTGCTGATGCGTGGTGTACGAAGAGATCTCGGCCTGGTGGGTGGCCTGTTCCGGGTCGTGCGCGTACCAGGCACCCAGCGGCGCGATGCGCATCGCCGAGCCGTTCCCCCAGGAGCCCTGGCCCTGGAAGAGGGCGGACGCCAGCTCCCGCCAGTCGCCACCTTCCCTCACCAGCCTGAGCAGCCGGTTCACCGCGGGGCCGTAGCCCCGGTCGAAGTCGTGGTGCCGGGCGAAGGAGAGGGCGAGCGCGTCCTGGTCGACACGCTCGTGCGTGGCCAGCACAGCGAGTACGGAGCAGGCCATCTCGGTGTCGTCGGTCCATTGCCAGCCGTCCGGCGGCAGGTCCCGGTTCTTGAGCAGGGGGTAATGGGCCGGAACGAAGAACTGGGAGCCGAGGGCATCTCCCACGGACAGGCCACGCAGGCTGGCCAGAGCGCGTCGGAAGCGTTCGGAAGCGGAGTCAGCGGTCATCGCCCTGCCACTCTATCCGGTGGTGCCGTACGACTCAGGGGTACGCCACTGCTCGAAGGGCCGGTCGAGCGTGTAGCGGCCGTTCTCACCGAGCAGCAGCGTTCTGGACTCGCCGTTCCCCGGATTGGACAGCGACTCGAATTCCGCCACCGACCAGTGGAACCAGCGCATGCAGAAGAGCCTCATGGTCAGCCCATGGGTGACCAGCAGGACGTTCGGCGGATGGTCGGGGGCCTCGAAACTGCGGTGGAGGCTCTCCAGGAACGCGTCGACCCGGTCGTACACATCGGCCCCGGACTCACCCTGCGCGAAGCGGTAGAAGAAGTGCCCGTACGCGTCCCGGTAGGCCTTCTGCAGCCTGATGTCGTCGCGGTCCTGCCAGTTGCCCCAGTCCTGCTCACGCAGCCGGGGCTCCTCCCTGACCCGCACGCGTCCGGATTCGAGGCCGAAGGCCCTGAACGTCTCGTGGGTGCGCCGGTAAGGAGAGAGGTAGACGCTGACACGCTCGTCGCCGAACGTCTCACGCAGCCGGAAGCCCGTCGCCCGCGCCTGGCTCAGGCCCTTCGCCGTGAGCCTGAGCGCGTGGTCGGGCTCACGTTCGTAGACGGTGTCGTCGGCGTTGCCCTCCGACTCACCGTGCCGGACGAGAACGATCCGCTGCGGTCGTGCCATGTACCGACCCTAGATGTCGACCGGCGCGATCGAGCAATTGTGCGGGCTTCGCCGGGCGTATGTGACCGAGGGAACGACCGTACCGGCGTGGGTCAGACCGTCCACGACGGATCGAGCTGCACCACGTCCCCCGTGAGCGAGACGACGTCCCTCTCGATCTCCGCCCGCGCGGAGAGCCGGGCGACGCCCTCGGGCCGGTACTTGCCGCGTTCGGCGCTGGACTGCCACATCGACAGCACCAGGAACTCATGGCCCGGGGCTTCCCCGAAGACTCCGCGCAGCATCCCGGGGGAACCCGCCATGGCCGGGTTCCACACCTGTTGCTGCATGAGCGCGAAGTGGTCGACGCGATCCTCGTGCACCCGGCTGTGCGCCACCCTGACCACGTCCGCGTCGGTGAAGTGCGGCGCAAATCCGGTCTTCACGTCGAAGCGGTACTCGAAGAGTTTGACCTGCATGTCCTTGTACATTCCGGACTGTGCGACGGCCAGCCGGTCGTGCCCGCGGGCCATGAAGGAGTCGTAGAAGACCCGGCTGTCCCAGAAAGCGAAAACGTGGGCGACTTCGGGCTGCCCTCGGCTCCACCCGCCGCTCTGACCCCGGAATCCCGGCTCGTCGAGCAGCCCCGCCCACTTCCGCTGCCCCCGCTCGAAACCACGACGGTCCGACACGGTACAGCGAATCCACTTGACCAGCACTGCGCCATCGTACGGCGCCCGGCGTGTCGCGGGTCACGCGCCGGACGCACCCGGGCCGTCCGGCACGAACAGCACACAACTCCGGCCACACGATGGCCCGAAAGCGACGTCCGTTTCCAACGCGGTTGGATCCACGGACAGTTACGGACATGATTCGAGGATGGAAGAGGTCCGTCGGTCCAGCAGCAAGGAGGCACGTCCGATGAGCACTCCCAACAAGGACATCGAGAAGGTCGAAGTGAGGGTCAAGTGGGACCCCAGCGTCACCGGTGAGCCCGCCAACGACCTCGACATCATCGCGGCCACGTACGGGGCGGACGCGCCCTACGGCAGTCCCACCTACCTCGTGCACTTCGACAGCAGGTCGCCGGACGGCACGATCACACTGAACCGGGACAGCCGGACGGGGCAGGGTTTCGGCTTCGACGAGGTCATGACGCTCGAGCTGGCCCGGCTGTCGGACGCGTACGCCCGGGTCGTGGTCGGCGTGGCCATCCAACAGCGCGACGGTTACAAGACCTTCGGCCAGATCGAGCACACGGTCGTGCAGATCCGCGAGGGGTACACGAATCTGGCGGAGGACGACTTCTCGGCGGTGGCGTCCGCCACCGCCGCGGTCGTCGCGGAATTCGTCCGGGACTCCTCGGGTTCCTGGGGCTTCCACGGGTCCGTCCGCGGATTCGACGGTGACCCGGGTTCGTTCGCCTCGGAGATGGGGAACCGCTCGGACTGACGGGACGGGCAGACTGATGCCCGGCGCGCGGAAGCCCTCGGTTTCGGCACCAACACCCTCGGCATCGGCCTCGTACTGCTCCACCGCACGCAGAAGGGGACCGGCCGGTGGCCGGTCCCCTTCTGTGAGCGGGCCGCTGGTCAGCTACCCGTGCGGACTACACCGGATGTCCGTCCGATGCGGTGCCGCCCGTTCCTCAGCTGCATCCGCTGGTCGAGCCGCAGCCCTCGCAGATGTAGCAGGACCCGGCGCGCTGCATCTTCGTACCGCACGAGAAGCAGAGCGGCGCGTCCGCGCTGATACCGAGCTGCATCTCGACCAGCTCGGCCGAGGTGTGCGCGGCCCTGGGGGCCGGCTTCTCCGCGACGCTCTCCTCGGGCGACGCGACGGCCTTCAGCGGCTCCACGAGCACGGGAGCGGACTGGGCCAGGCTCTCGGCGTCGAGCTCATCGTCCCCGAAGGCAGGCTCGTACGAACCGGTGTCGAGGTGACGCTGACGCTCCTCGGCCGAGTGGATACCGAGCGCGGAGCGCGTCTCGAACGGCAGGAAGTCGAGCGCCAGACGGCGGAAGATGTAGTCGACGATCGACTGCGCCATCCGCACGTCCGGGTCGTCCGTCATACCGGCCGGCTCGAAGCGCATGTTGGTGAACTTGGAGACGTACGTCTCCAGCGGCACGCCGTACTGCAGACCGACCGAGACCGCGATCGAGAAGGCGTCCATCATGCCCGCGAGGGTGGAACCCTGCTTGGACATCTTCAGGAATACCTCGCCGAGACCGTCGTCCGGGTAGGAGTTGGCGGTCATGTAGCCCTCGGCGCCGCCCACCGTGAAGGAGGTGGTGATGCCGGGACGGCCCTTGGGCAGACGCTTGCGGACCGGGCGGTACTCGACGACCTTCTCGACCGCGGCACGGATGGTGTCCTCGGTCTTGGCCGTGACCTCGTCCTTCTTCTCCTCCCACTTCTTGGTGGAGAGGGGCTGGCCGACCTTGCAGTTGTCGCGGTAGATCGCGAGCGCCTTGACGCCCATCTTCCACGCCTCGAAGTAGACCTCCTCGACGTCCTCGACGGTGGCCGTCTCCGGCAGGTTCACCGTCTTGGACAGCGCGCCGGAGATCCACGGCTGGATGGCCGCCATCATCCGGACGTGGCCCATGGCCGAGATGGAACGCTCGCCCATGGCGCAGTCGAAGACCTCGTAGTGCTCGGTCTTGAGGCCGGGGGCGTCGATCACATTGCCGTGGTCGGCGATGTGGGCGACGATCGCCTCGATCTGCTCCGGCTGGTAGCCGAGGCGGCGCAGGGCCTGCGGCACCGTGCCGTTGACGATCTGCATCGAGCCGCCGCCGACGAGCTTCTTGAACTTGACCAGGGCGAGGTCGGGCTCGAGGCCGGTGGTGTCGCAGGACATCGCGAGCCCGATGGTGCCGGTCGGGGCGATGACCGAGGCCTGGGCGTTGCGGAAGCCGTTCTTGGCTCCGAGGCGGATCACGTCCTGCCAGGCCTCCGTCGCGGCGGCCCAGACCGGCGAGTCCAGGTCGTCGACGTGGACGGCCACGGCGTTGGCGTCCGAGTGCTGCTTCATGACGCGCTGGTGCGGCTCGGCGTTGCGTGCGTAGCCGTCGTACGGTCCGACAACAGCGGCCAGCTCCGCGGAGCGCCGGTAGGACGTGCCGGTCATGAGCGAGGTGATGGCGCCGGCGAGCGCACGGCCGCCGTCGCTGTCGTAGGCGTGCCCGGTCGCCATCAGCAGGGCGCCCAGGTTGGCGTAGCCGATGCCCAGCTGGCGGTAGGCGCGGGTGTTCTCACCGATCTTCTGGGTCGGGAAGTCCGCGAAGCAGATCGAGATGTCCATCGCGGTGATGACCAGCTCGACGACCTTGGCGAAGCGCTCGGCCTGGAAGGACTGATGGCCCTCGCCGTCGTCCTTGAGGAACTTCATCAGGTTCAGCGAGGCGAGGTTGCACGAGGTGTTGTCCAGGTGCATGTACTCGCTGCAAGGGTTCGAGCCGTTGATGCGGCCGGACTCCGGGCAGGTGTGCCACTGGTTGATGGTGTCGTCGTACTGGATGCCCGGGTCGGCGCAGGCCCAGGCCGCCTCGGCCATCTTGCGGAAGAGGGACTTGGCCTCGACCTCTTCGATGACGTCACCGGTCATACGGGCGCGGAGGCCGAACTTCCCGCCGGACTCGACGGCCTTCATGAACTCGTCGTTCACGCGGACCGAGTTGTTGGCGTTCTGGTACTGGACGGACGTGATGTCGTCGCCGCCCAGGTCCATGTCGAAGCCCGCGTCACGCAGGGCGCGGATCTTCTCCTCCTCCTTCACCTTGGTCTCGATGAAGTTCTCGATGTCGGGGTGATCGACGTCGAGGATGACCATCTTGGCCGCGCGGCGGGTCGCGCCACCCGACTTGATCGTTCCTGCGGAGGCGTCGGCGCCGCGCATGAAGGAGACCGGGCCGGAGGCGTTGCCGCCGGAGGAGAGCAGTTCCTTGGAGGAACGGATGCGGGAGAGGTTCAGGCCGGCACCGGAGCCGCCCTTGAAGATCATGCCCTCTTCCTTGTACCAGTCGAGGATCGACTCCATGGAGTCGTCGACGGCCAGGATGAAGCAGGCCGAGACCTGCTGCGGCTGGGGCGTGCCGACGTTGAACCAGACCGGGGAGTTGAAGCTGAAGATCTGGTGCAGGAGGGCGTACGCCAGCTCGTGCTCGAAGATCTCGGCGTCGGCGGGAGAGGCGAAGTAGTTGTAGTCCTCGCCGGCCTTCCGGTACGTCTTCACGATCCGGTCGATCAGCTGCCGCAGACCGGTCTCGCGCTGCGGCGTGCCGACAGCACCCCGGAAGTACTTGCTGGTGACGATGTTGACCGCGTTCACCGACCAGAAGTCGGGGAACTCGACGCCACGCTGCTCGAAGTTGATCGAGCCGTCGCGCCAGTTGGTCATGACGACGTCACGGCGCTCCCACGCGACCTCGTCGTACGGATGCACGCCGGGAGTCGTGTGGATGCGCTCGATGCGCAGGCCCTGCTTGGTCGCAGTCGACTTGGCTCCCTTGGTGCGGGAACCTCGTGCCGGGCCGCTCGCCGTCTCTGTCATGCCGCCTCCCATATGTGGGCAAAAACGCCCTGAAGTGCCCAGTTCTTCCCAGGGCACAGTGTGTGTCTGATGCTCCGGGCGCCACGCACAGCGCCTCGGAACAGGTCTGGTGCCGCTGCCGCCGGCTCGGCCGCCCTGCCGGCCGGCTCAGTGATCAATCAGCGGCGACTGCGGCGGGGGCGGGGACCTCGAGGGTCTCGCCGCTCCCGCATTGTTCTGCTCGGGGCCGCTGTTCGCGGAGTTCCGCGATCGCGGTCTCGAAGTCCTCGAGCGAGTCGAACGCCCGGTACACCGATGCGAAACGCAGGTACGCGACGAGGTCGAGTTCCTGCAGGGGGCCGAGTATGGCCAGACCCACATCGTGTGTCGTCAGTTCGGCACTGCCCGTGGCCCGCACGGCCTCCTCGACCCGCTGGCCGAGCTTCGCCAGGGCGTCCTCGGTGACAGGCCGGCCCTGGCACGCCTTACGGACACCCGAGATGACCTTGGTGCGGCTGAAGGGTTCGGTCACGCCACTGCGCTTGACCACCATCAGCGAGCAGGTCTCCACCGTCGTGAAGCGACGGGAGCAGTCGGGGCACTGCCGGCGCCGTCGGATCGACGTCCCGTCGTCCGTCGTGCGACTGTCCACGACCCGGCTGTCGGGGTGCCTGCAGAAGGGGCAGTGCATGTCTCCGAACCCTCCTTCACAGCACGACTGAATAGCCCTCCGTGCCCCGTTCAGGGCCCCTGAGGACAGTCACCAGCATAGGCGATGAACTCGCCCCCGATGGACCGGGGACCACTACTTGTGGGTGGCGACAGCAATGCAACCACTACATCTAGGGTTTTGCCCCACCTCTGCCCCCCGCGCGTGTCGCGCTTCCCCGAGGGCCGGGGGGCAGCCTACGGCCCGGCATGAGGGTACGGGAAACGCGCGAGGGCCCCGGCCACGGCCTGTCATGGGGCAACCGCGCGACAGGCCGGGGCGGGGCCCTCGATGGCTCCCCCACAGCGCGCGCGGGACGCACCCCCGCGCGCGTGGGCGGACCGGCGGAACGCTAGCGTGACACTCGGAACCCGCCGGTCGATTCCAGCCCACCGCGCCAGCACATACACCCCCCGGCAAGTCCACGACCCCCCTTTATTTGTTTTTCACTCGAACGTGTGTTTGGCGCAACCTTTCGAAAGCTACTACCGTTGCCTAACCAGGGAGACCATTCGAGAGGGGCCGACGTGACCACCACCGCAGACAGCGCCACCATCACTGCCCAGGACCACCGCTCCCAGGGCCGACTTGAGCCGGTGCATGCCATGAATGACTCAGTCATGAACGCGGAGGGGCCTGAGCCCACGCGACCCGCACGCTCCTTGCCCGGCCGCCCTCCAGGAATCCGGGCGGACAGCTCGGGGCTCACGGACCGGCAGCGGCGCGTGATCGAGGTGATCCGGGATTCCGTGCAGCGGCGGGGCTATCCCCCGTCGATGCGCGAGATCGGCCAGGCGGTGGGACTGTCCAGCACCTCGTCCGTCGCCCACCAGCTGATGGCTCTGGAGCGCAAGGGCTTCCTGCGCCGCGACCCTCACCGGCCGCGCGCCTACGAGGTCCGGGGCTCGGACCAGCCGACCACGCAGGCGACCGACACCACCGGGAAGCCCGCGGCCTCGTACGTACCTCTGGTCGGCCGGATCGCCGCCGGCGGGCCGATCCTCGCCGAGGAGTCCGTCGAGGACGTCTTCCCGCTCCCCCGCCAGCTCGTCGGTGACGGCGAGCTCTTCGTGCTGAAGGTCGTCGGTGACTCGATGATCGAGGCAGCGATCATGGACGGGGACTGGGTCACGGTGCGGCGCCAGCCCGTCGCGGAGAACGGCGACATCGTGGCAGCCATGCTGGACGGCGAGGCCACGGTCAAGCGGTTCAAGCGCGAGGACGGTCATGTATGGCTGCTCCCGCACAACTCCGCCTACCAGCCGATCCCCGGTGACGAGGCGACGATCCTGGGCAAGGTCGTGGCGGTGCTGCGGCGGGTTTGATCTCCGCCGGTCAGGACTGGGCCCCGGGATCCCTGCGCCGATCCCGGGGCCCTGACGCGTTCCCCGCCGGTGGCCCGCTTCCCTCACTGCGCGGTCTTGGCCGCCTCGTCGATGGCCGCGAGCGAGCGCCGTGCCTGGTTGCGGTCCGTGGTGTACCAGAAGTCGGGCAGCGAGGCGCGGAGATAGCTCCCGTACCGGGCGTTGGCCAGCCGGGGGTCGAGCACCGCGACCACGCCCTTGTCGCCCGTGGCCCGGACGAGCCGGCCCGCACCCTGGGCCATCAGCAGCGCCGCATGGGTCGCCGCCACAGCCATGAACCCGTTACCACCGGCTTCCTCGACCGCCTTCTGGCGGGCGCTCATCAGCGGGTCGTCCGGCCGGGGGAACGGAATGCGGTCCATGACCACGAGCTGGCAGCTCGGGCCGGGGACATCGACGCCCTGCCAGAGGGACAGCGTCCCGAACAGGCAGGTCTCGGGATCCGCCGCGAAGTTCTTGATCAGCTCCCCGAGCGTCTCCTCGCCCTGCAGCAGGATCGGCTTGTCCTGTCGGCCGCGCAGCTCCTCGGCTGCCGCCTGGGCCGCCCGCATGGAGGAGAACAGACCCAGGGTGCGGCCGCCCGCCGCCTCCACCAACTCGGCGAGCTCATCGAGCATGTCCGTACGGGAACCCTCCCGGCCGGGCAGGGCCAGGTGCCGGGCGACGTACAGGATGCCCTGCTTCGGGTAGTCGAACGGCGAGCCGACGTCGAGGCCCTTCCACTGCGGGATGTCCTCCCCGGCCGTGCCCTCGGGAGCGAGCCCCAGCGATGCCCCCACCCCGTTGAAATCGCCGCCCAGCTTGAGCGTGGCCGAGGTCAGCACCACCGAACGGTCGGCGAAGAGCTTCTCGCGCAGCAGGCCGGACACCGACAGCGGCGCGACCCGGACCGATGCCCCGAAGCGGTCGTGGCGCTCGTACCAGACGACGTCGTACTCGGAGCCCTGCGTAATGCGCTCCGCGACACTGTGGATGGACTCGACGTACGCCATCGCCTGCTTGCGCACCGCGTCCTCGTCCTGGACGGATGTGTCGCGGGTCCCGCCGAGGGCGGAGATCACCGTGCGCGCGGCGTCACGCAGCGCCATCAATGCGTAGCCGAGGTCTTCCGGCACCTCTTCGAGGCGCCCCGGAAGCGCCAGCTCCATGACGCGCTCGAATCCCTCCGAGGCTGTCAGCAGGGCGTCTGCCACCTTCTCGTCGACCAGCTTCGCCGCACGGCGCACCGCCCGGTTCACCTGGCCGGGGGTGAGCTCCCCGGTGGCCACCCCGGTGACCCGGGAGACCAGCTCATGGGCCTCGTCGACGATGAGCACCTCGTGCTGGGGGAGCACCGGGGCGCCCTCGATCGCGTCGATCGCCAGCAGCGCGTGGTTGGTGACGACGACGTCGGCGAGCTTGGCCCGCTCACGGGCGGCCTCGGCGAAGCATTCGGCGCCGTACGCGCATTTGCTGGCGCCCAGGCACTCACGCGAGGAGACGGAGATCTGGGCCCAGGCGCGGTCCGAGACGCCCGGTGTCAGGTCGTCGCGGTCCCCGGTCTCCGTCTCGTCCGACCAGTCGCGCAGGCGCAGCAGGTCCTGGCCCAGCTTGCTCGACGGCGCCGCCGCTTCGAACTGGTCGAAGAGCCCCTCCTCCTCGTCCTGCGGCGCCCCCTCGTGGAGGCGATGCAGACAGAGGTAGTTCGACCTGCCCTTGAGCATCGCGAACTGCGGTCGGCGGCGCAGCAACGGGTGCAGCGCGTCGACCGTACGCGGAAGGTCCCGCTCCACCAGCTGGCGCTGAAGGGCCAGCGTCGCCGTGGCCACCACGACCCGCTCGCCATGGGCCAGCGCCGGCACCAGGTAGCCGAGGGACTTACCGGTGCCGGTGCCGGCCTGGACGAGCAGATGGGCGTTGTCGTCGACTGCCTCGGCGACGGCCTCGGCCATGGAGACCTGACCGGGCCTTTCCGTACCGCCGACAGCGGTGACGGCGGCGTGGAGGAGCTCGGGGAGAGATGGCTTCGTCATAGCGCGTCCACCCTACGGCGCCCCACTGACAACATCGATCGGTCCCGGACTCAGACCGAGGGGTGGAGCGGGTTCGGGACGGTGCCGTGGACGGCGGCGTGCGGGCGCTTCGGCCGGTCGCGGTAACCGTCCAGGTGCAGACGGTTGCGGTTGAGACACAGGCGCTCGATCGTCGGCGTCAGCATGTCGAAGATCTCGAACCGCTCCTTGAGGTCGGGGAAGCGTGCGTGATGCCTCAGGATCTCTGCACGGACGAGTGACCAGAATTCGCCCTCCGGTACATCCATCTGATCCTCGCAGAGGGGGGACAGGTAGCGGAAGACGCCCACGAAGAGCCCCGAGTGGATGAACTGGGTGAGGAAGGAGGGGTCCTCCGTGAGCAGGATCTCGCGGACGGCCGCTGGCATGGTGTCGTGCTCGGGCAGACGCCGGGCGCTGACGTTCACGTCGTCGACGAAGTCCTTGATCGCGAGACGCACCGGCACGTCGTTCTCGTCGAAGACCACGATGGCGTTCTCGCCGTGCGGGGAGAACACCGTGCCGTAGCGGTACAGGAAGTGCAGCAGCGGCGGCAGCAGGGCGGCGAAGAGCCGGGTCAGCCAGACGGCCGGGGCCAGCCCCGAACGGGCGACGAGCTCGGCGGTGAAGCAACGGCCGTCGGAGTCCGTCAGCAGCAGCGAGGCCAGCGTACGGGCGCGTTCACCGGGTGCGAGCCTCGGCTGGAGAGGCTCTCTCCAGATCGCTCCGAGGATCTCCTTGAACTGGTACGGCGACTCGGGGAGGTGGTCGTAGAGCGGGTGTTCCACAGCCACCGACGCGACCTCGCCGAGCAGGATGACGCCGCAGGTGTCACGGAGGAACGGATCGCCGTCGCACAGTCCCTGGACCCACGCGGTGACGGCCGGCGCGGCGAGCGTGCGCTCGGTCGGGAGTCCCCGCCAGACGAGGGTGTTGAGGATCGACAGCGGCAGCTTGACCGTGTGCCGGTCGGGCCGCCCCACGTTGGTGAAGGTACGGATGGACTGCTGCGGCAGCCGGAGGTCGTCGTCGGTGTGCAGGGGCACGATGTCACCGTCCGCGATCGCGGGGGCGAAAAGCGGGACGATCCATTCGTCCCACTGCCACGGATGCACCGGGAGGAACAGATAGCCGGCGGGGTCCAGACCCCGTCCGCGCAGGATCCCGTTGAAGGATTCCCGGACGCGCGGGTCCAGTTCCTGTTCGTAGAGGTCTTCGGAGGCGGCGACGCGGCCCACTCCCCGGTAGCCGGCTATACGGGTACTGACGGCGATCCAGGGCAGTGCGGTGGCCGACCGGGCTTCGGGGGTGAAGCGGGCGGCATCTGCGGCGGAGAACCCGAGACGGCCTTTGTTCGCCACGAGCCACGGATGGCCGGTCTGGTGGCCTTCGAGCTCGGCGTAGGGGAGTTCGGCGAGCTGCGCCGCACGGAGCGCGGTGTGTTCGAGGTGGGCGTCCGCGGTGAGTGTGGCGGTCAGTTCACGGATGAGGTGGGCGAGCGTGGCACCGTCGAGGCCGAGGAGACGGCGGCCGCGGGCGAGGAACCGAAGCGGGTCACGGAAGGGGGTGCCGTCGTCGGCACTCCTGTCCCCGCTCCCGTCGGCGGTCATCTCGCGGATCGTCGCGGGGTCGACGCGCCAGCTGCCGTAGACGCCTCGCCGGGCGTGAAAGCTCAGTGTCGCGCCGTCATCGAGCGACACGGTGTAGTGGCCGGTCTCCCCGGCGGCGTCGTCCGCCCGGGGTACGGGCTCGATGACTTCCTCGTAGGCGAACTCACCGAGCATCTTGGCGAGGAGTCTCGCCGCCGCCCGGTTCCAGACGGTCCGGTTGAGTTCCGGAGTGTCGAGCGGCGTATAGGACTCCGCCGGATGATGGCTCGCAGGATATGTCGGCACGGGGACTCCTCCGGGTGGGACCGATGGGGTTCGAGCGGGCTGGGCGGTGCGGCGAGTTGTTCACAGGTGTTCGCGGTGGGCTCGGTCGCGGACCATCAGGGCCGCTCGCTTGTCGGGAAGGTCCACTTCCGCGCAGAAACGGAAACCGGCGCGCAGGAAGGCGGACACGGACGGGGTGTTGCGCAGGTCCGGCTCCGCGACCACACGTCCGCAGAGCGGACGGTGGTCGAGTACGAGGTCGGCGACAGCTCTGAGCAGTACGGTGCCGACGCCCCGCCCGCGGTTGCCCACACCGCCGATGAGGAGGTGGATCCCCATGTCGTGGGGACGTGCCGGGTAGTGGCGCGCCAGGGGGTCCAGATCCGCACGGTAGATCTCCCAGTAGCTCATGGGCGTACCGCCGAGGACCCCGAGGCACGGGACGCTGCGGCCGTCCCCTGCGAGCTGCTGACGGAGATGAGCGGCGGTGACCGCCTCCGGTCCGGCGAGCTCCCAGAAGGCGGCGACCGCGGGGTCGTTCATCCAGCGGCTGATCACCGTCAGATCACGTCCGGGCTCCACCGCGACGAGTTGGAACACTCCGGCGGTGGTGGTGACCGGGCTCCACGTGCCGGGGTCGCCCACGAGAGCGGAGGCGTCGGCCCCCGCGGCGGCAGCCGCGGGGGCGCTACCGAGCAGGGCGAGGAGCTCTTCGGTGAGCCGTAGCTCCAGGGTGTCCTCGGTGCCGGTGACGTCGCGCGGGACGGCACCGGTCTCGGTGTGGGCATCGGCTCGGTGCACCGTGACCCTCCCCTCTCGTGGTTTCAGGCGGTCATGTCCTCGAGCTGCGGAGCGGGTTGGCGATGGTGACGTACACGGACTGTGTGTCGACCGGGCCGACGAGTTCGTCCAGGCCGTGCATCCGGGTGAGCAGATTGGCCTTGCAGCGGAGCTGTCCGGTCTCCAGAAGGTAGGCGGGCAGGGAGGATCCCATTCCGGCGGCGCCTTCGAGGAAGCGGCGCAGCGCGGCGAGGAGCAGCTGTTCGTCGGCGAGCCGCTGCGAGCCGAAGGCCCCGATCAGCCCGAACACGTTGTTGATGCCGAGGTAGTAGGCGAGGCGCTCGTCGGTGACGTCGTCGGAGACGAAGGTGTCGCTGACGGCGCCGATGCCCGGCAGCCGGCGCTCGAGTGCGGACCGGTGGGACTCCCGGAAGTAGTAGCCCTGGTTGTCGCGGTACCTGCCGCCGACGGGCCAGCCGTCCGCGTCGAGGAGTACGAGCGTGTTCTGCTGGTGGGCCTCCAGGGCGACGCCCGCGTGGGCGTCGAGCCAGAGGACGGGGAGGACGACGCGGTCGAGATAGCGCAGGAACCACTCGGCGCACACCGCCCCGGTCGTCCTGCCCGTACGGGCGGCCAGCGAGGAGACCGTGTCGGCGAGCCTCGAGTGCGTGCCCGGACGGCCGGGCCACGGACGGGGAGCGGTGAGTCCGGCGATGCACACCGCGTCGTCGGCCGGGCCGAACGGATTGTGCCGGAGGATCACGTCGAGGCCGGGGACAGGGCTGCCGTCCGGGTTGTCGACGGCCAGCCAGGCGGGGTCCCGGACGATGTCGAAGCCCGGGTGTGCCTCCTGCCACCGGTCCGCCAGACCGGTGCGCAGCAGTCGGTGGACCTCGGCTCCGCGGTGGAGTTCCTTACGGAGGTTCTCCCGGCGGGAGTTGGTGATGCGTACGCCCAGGGACAGCTTCAGCATGAGGTCGGAGCCGGAGCGGTGCACGGTGCGGACGGAGGAGGTGGGGTGCCAGTGTTCCCCGTGCGGACCGAGGTCGTGCAGGAGGCCCTTCTCGCACATCGAGACGACCTCGGGGCGGCGCAGGACCTCCGCGGCCTGCCAGGGGTGAAGCGGGAGGGCCGTGGTCCCTTCGGGGAGGCTCAGCCCTTCGGCGTGGGGCGCGAGGAGTGCCTCCGCCGGTACGAGCCTGCCGGCCTTCGTCCACGACGACTCCGTGGCCAGCACGGCGCGGTCCACGGCCAGCCAGTGGAGCGGGAAGGAGCCGCGCAACTCGGGTGAGTAGCGCAGCGTTTCGGACTCGGAGA
This sequence comes from Streptomyces sp. NPDC005794, assembly GCF_042871445.1. Lineage (NCBI taxonomy): Bacteria > Bacillati > Actinomycetota > Actinomycetes > Kitasatosporales > Streptomycetaceae > Streptomyces > Streptomyces sp. NPDC005794. Next base: position 56,855 of record NZ_JBIAIN010000022.1, on the reverse strand, counting down.
GACCTTCGCGGCTCTTCGGCGTGGGGTGCAGCGGGTGGCCGAGGACGAGGGACTGCTCGGCGGTGAGGAAGAGATCGGCCTCGGACGACGCGGTGGGTGTGCGGCGCCGGTTCGCGATGAAGGTCGCCGTGTGCCGTACGGAGTCGGCCACCCTGGCCACCAGATCGACTCCGGCGTTCCGCTCGCTCTCACGGCTCAGCAGCGCGGCCACGGTGACGGCGTCGGCGCCCGGGGCGCCGGTGGGCGCGTTCTCCAGAGCAGGAGTCCCGAAGCGGTGCCAGCCCGTCGCGGACCAATGGATGACGGGGACGGTCAACGCGGTGCCGCTCGCGGGGAGCGGAATGCGCAGCGTGCTGCCCTGGGGTCGGGGCAGGTCGTTCTCCCTGGTCCAGCAGCGCAGCAGATTCTCGGTACCGGCCGAGTCGGCCGCCCGGAGCGGGTCCGGATGATCCAGCAGATCCTGCTCCGTATGGCCGGGGCGGTCCGCCGGGAGGGCACCCGAGCGGGTGTCCGCCCCGGCACGCGGGGTTCCGTGGGGACCGGCCTTCTGGCGCGGCACGGTCGTCGACTCGACGGCGAGGGGGCCTTCGGGCAGGTCTTGTCCTCGCGGCTGGCTGGTGAGGGGGCCGTCGGCCTCGGGCGCAGGGGTGGGGTTCACGGCGGTCTTCCTTGTGAGGGGTCCGGGATCAGCGGGTCGGCCCGGCAGCGGCCCGGCGGTACGGAGAGCGCTCGGCCGCTCTCAGCGCGTCGGCGAGGCGGTCGACGACCGCCGTCGCCTGTTCGTCGGTGAGAGTGAGGGGAGGGAGCAGTCGGACCACGGCGCTGTGGCGGCCGCCGAGTTCGACGATGAGGCCGCGGCGCAGGCATTCCTGCTGCACCGCGGCGGCGAGGGCGGGATCGGGCGGCGGGGCGGAGCCGTTCTCGACGGTGACGGTGTGGGGCCCGGCCTCGGGGTCGACCAGCTCGATGCCGATCATCAAGCCCCGGCCCCGGACGTCGCCGATGCTCGGGTGCTCCGCGCTCAGCGCCTGGAGCCTGGCGAGCATGCGCGCGCCCAGCGTTCCCGCGCGTTCGGCGAGCCCGTTCTCCCGTACGTACGCGAGAGTCGCGGCACCGGCCGCCATGGCGAGCTGGTTGCCCCGGAAGGTGCCCGCGTGGGCACCCGGCTGCCAGAGGTCGAGTTCGGAGCGGTAGACGATCACCGCGAGCGGCAACGAACCACCGATGGCTTTCGAGAGCACCATCACGTCGGGCACGATACCGCTGTGTTCGACCCCCCAGAAAGTACCGGTCCTGCCGACTCCGGTCTGTACCTCGTCCGCGATCAGGGCGATGGAACGCTCCTGGGTGATCTCCCGCATCCGGCGCATCCAGCCGTCCGGTGCGGGATTCACCCCGCCCTCGCCCTGGACCGGCTCCAGAATCATGGCGGCCGGAGCGGGCACCCCGCCCTTGGGGTCGTCGAGGAGGTACTCGGTCCAGCGCGCGGCGATGTCCGCGCCCCGCTCCCCGCCGACGCCGTAGGGGCAGCGGTAGTTGTGCGGGAAGGGCAGTCGCGTCACCCGTACGTCCGTGGCGCCGCCCGAAGCCGCCAGGGCACCGGCGGTCATTCCGTGGTACGCGCCGGTGAAGGCGAGGAGTTCGCTGCGTCCGCTCGCCGTCCGGGCCAGCTTGAACGCCGCCTCGACGGCGTCCGTACCCGCCGGACCGCAGAACTGGATCCTGGCGTTGTCGGCCAGTTCCCGGGGCAGGGTGGCGAACAGCTCCGTCGTGAAGGCGTCCTTGACGGGGGTGGCGAGATCGAGCACGTGCAGCGGTGCGCCGGAGTCGAGGACCTTCCTGATGGCCTCGAGCACCACGGGGTGGTTGTGGCCGAGTGCCAGCGTGCCCGCCCCTGACAGACAGTCGAGATAACGTCGGCCGTCCGCACCCTCGATGGTCATGCCCCGCGCGCGGACCGGCACGATCGGCAGGGACCGCGCGTAGGTACGGGCCGCCGACTCACGTAGCGCCTGCCGCCGCAGAATCCCGTCGTGCGCAGGGGAAAGTGCCACCGGAGCTGGTTCGGTCACGGCCACGGCTGTTCGGTCCTCCTGCAGTAACAGTTGCGTTGCGCCTCGATACGGTCCCTCAAGGGGGCGGACTGCGCCGATGAACGCAATTCGGGTGTCCCCCGTACGTACCAACGACGCCGAACGCGGGAGATCACGGGTAAATCGGAAGATCCTTGCGCACGCGGAACCGTGGCCCTGCCGCGCGCCGTCCCTCTCGGCACCGGCATAGTAGGGGCCGCACTCGGGACGGGGCCGCCGCTCCGGGGTGTGCCGTGGTCCGCGGGTCCGTGCCGCGCACCCCAAGTCCGCAGTGCAGTACCGAAGTCAGTGACGAAGTCCCAGGGGGATCACCAGATGCGACCCATGCGCCCGATCGAGACCGCACACCGCGGGGGGAGTGTCCGTCGCGCCCCCCGGGTGTTCGCCGCAGCCGCCCTCACCGCTGTCCTGACGCTCACCGCCGCCGCCTGCGGGCCGGAGGAGGACGGCGCGGTCAGCGAGCCGAGCAGTTCCGCCGGCCAGTCCTCCGACGGAAAGGTCGTGATCCCGGACGACCTCAAGGACCGGCTCAAGGAGCACGGGATCGACCTCGACGAGTGGAGGGGCGGCGAGTGGAAGAACTGGGACAAGGACAAGTGGCTGCGTGAGGCCAAGGACTACGTCAACCCCATCATCGAGGACCTCTGGGACCCCGACCGGATGCGGGAGGCCGACAAGCCCCCGGAGAACCCGGTCGACAACGACATCTCCGGCGACGAGGGCGTGACGGACCCGACCCCCGCACCGGTCGAGGCGGCGAACCTGCAGACGCCGTACCACGGCAGCGCGCCGGAATCCGGCAAGCTCCTGTTCGACGGCCCTGACGGTTCGATGGTCTGCTCGGCGACCGTGGTGCAGGACCCGGCCCACCCGGGCAAGTCCAACATGGTCTGGACGGCCGGGCATTGTGTGCACGCGGGCAAGAGCGGCGGCTGGTACCGCAACATCGCCTTCGTCCCCTCGTACAACGACAGCGGCATGTCGACTGCCCAGCTGGAGAACGCGTCGAAGGAGCAGATCGCTCCGTACGGCGTGTGGTGGGGTCAGTGGGCACAGACCTCGGAGCAGTGGATCAGCCAGGGCGCCGCGACCGGCGGCCAGGGCGCTCCGTACGACTTCGCGGTGCTGCAGGTCGCTCCGGAGAAGGGCTCGACGGGCAAGTCCCTCGAGGAGACCGTCGGTTCGGCGCTTCCGGTCGAATTCGACGCCCCGGCCGTCCCCGAGATCGACAGCATGACGGCGACCGGCTATCCGGCGGCCCCGCCGTTCGACGGCCAGAAGGCGCTCCGGTGCACCGACAAGCCGGGCCGCCTCGCCGTCTTCGAGCAGCAGCCGACGATGTACCGCGTCGGGTGCACGATGACCGGTGGTTCCTCCGGTGGCGGCTGGGTCGCCACGGGCCAGGACGGTAAGCCGGCCCTGGTCTCCAACACCTCCATCGGCCCGGTGACGGCGGGCTGGCTGGCCGGCCCTCGCCTGGGCCAGGAGGCCAAGGGCATTTACGAAGCCGTCAGCAAGAAGTACGCGGGCCAGTAGGACCGCGGGTTCCGGTACGGCGATCGCCGTACCGGAACGCAAGGAGGCCGGGCTCCCCTTTCGAGGGGAGCCCGGCCTCCTGTGTGTTCCACCGCGTCAGTGAGTCACCGGGACGAAGACCGCGAGGTCCGCTCCGAGCTCCTCGTGGACCCGCGCCTTGAGCAGTGTGCCCTCCGGTGTGTGCTCCTCGGAGATCACCTCGCCCTCGGCATGCACCCGGGAGACGAGTCCGCCCTGGGTGTAGGGCACGAGCGCCTCGATCTCCACCGAGGGCCGCGGCAGCTCGGAGTCGATGAGCGCGAGCAGCTCGTCGATACCGGCGCCGGTCCGCGCCGACACCGCGATCGCGTGCTTCTCGGTGCGCAGCAGGCGCTGCAGCACGAGCGGGTCCGCCGCGTCCGCCTTGTTGATCACGACGACCTCGGGGACGTCGACCGCGCCGACTTCCCGGATCACCTGACGCACTGCGGCGAGCTGCTCCTCCGGCACCGGGTGGGAGCCGTCCACCACATGCAGGATCAGGTCGGATTCACCGACCTCCTCCATGGTGGAGCGGAACGCCTCGACCAGGTGATGGGGAAGGTGCCGCACGAACCCCACGGTGTCGGCCAGGGTGTAGACCCGCCCGCTCGGCGTCTCGGCCCGGCGCACGGTCGGATCGAGGGTCGCGAACAGTGCGTTCTCCACGAGGACGCCCGCGCCGGTGAGCCGGTTGAGCAGCGAGGACTTCCCGGCGTTGGTGTATCCGGCGATCGCCACCGAGGGCACCTTGTTGCGCCTGCGTTCCTGGCGCTTGATCTCACGGCCGGTCTTCATCTCCGCGATCTCCCGGCGCATCTTCGCCATCTTCTCGCGGATCCGTCGCCGGTCCGTCTCGATCTTGGTCTCACCGGGGCCACGGGTCGCCATGCCGCCACCGCCGCTGGAACCGCCGCCGCCCATCTGCCGGGACAGCGACTGACCCCAGCCGCGCAGGCGCGGGAGCATGTACTGCATCTGTGCCAGCGACACCTGCGCCTTACCCTCACGGGACTTGGCGTGCTGGGCGAAGATGTCCAGGATCAGGGCGGTCCTGTCGACCACCTTGACCTTGACGACGTCTTCCAGGTGAATCAGCTGGCCGGGGCTGAGCTCACCGTCGCAGACGACGGTGTCGGCCCCGGATTCGAGAACGATGTCGCGCAGCTCCAGCGCCTTGCCCGAGCCGATGTAGGTGGCCGGATCAGGCTTGTCGCGCCGCTGGAACACGGCGTCGAGCACCTGGGCGCCCGCCGTCTCGGCGAGGGCCGCGAGCTCCGCGAGGGAGATCTCCGCGTCGTGGACGGTCCCTGATGTCCAGACACCGACGAGCACCACGCGCTCCAGGCGCAGCTGCCGGTACTCGACCTCGGTGACGTCCTCGAGCTCGGTGGAGAGACCCGCCACACGGCGCAGCGCCGCACGCTCGGAGCGGTCGAGCTGCTCGCCGTCCCGCTCTCCGTCGATCTCGTGGCTCCAGGCGACGTCCTCTTCCATCAGGGCGTCGGCCCGAAGGCTCTCGTTGAGGCTCTCGGAGTTGGCTTCCGTGGCGCTCTGCGCGTCCTGCGCGTCCTGGGGAAGGGAGGAAGAGGAGGTCATTGGATCCTTACGTCGATAGAAGTCCGTTACGTCAGTCACAACGCGTGACCCCGCCGGAAGATTCCCGCGAAGGGGATCCACCGGCCGGCCGCTGTGCCGACGCGTCGATAGTGGCATGTGCCCGCCCGGCTCGTCACTCGGGTTTCGGTGCCCGCGCGGGGCCCTTCGGGGCTACGGCGTTCCGGGGAGCCTCACTGCGCCAGTCCGGGTGCCCCGGCATCGGCGGGGTCTTCTTCCCGTACAGCCACCCGTCGAAGAACTCCGTCAGGTCCCGTCCCGCGATCCTCGACGCCAGGTCCGTGAACTGCCGGGTGGTCGCCGATCCGTCCCGGTGGGCGCGTACCCAGGTCCGCTCCAGGCGGTCGAACGCGGCCTCGCCGATCTCCTCACGCAGCGCGTACAGGATGAGCGCGCTGCCGTCGTACACGACCGGCCTGAACAAGCTGATCTTGTGGTCGGGGGTGGGGACGTCCGGGCGGGCGGGCGGACCGCCCGCGGCACGCCACGTGTCGGAGCGGGCGTATGCCTCACGCATCCGGCGTTCCATCGGCTTCCGGTCGTGTTCCTCGGCGTAACGGGCCTCGTACCAGGTGGCGTGTCCCTCGTTGAGCCACAGGTCGGACCAGGACCGCGGGGAGACGCTGTTGCCGAACCACTGGTGGGCGAGCTCGTGCACCATGACCGAGTCGACGTACCACTCGGGATACCCGGTGCCGGTGAACAGGGAGCGCTCGAAGAGCGAGAGTGTCTGGGTCTCCAGCTCGAAGCCCGTCTCGGTGTCCGCGACCAGCAGTCCGTACGTCTCGAAGGGGTACGGCCCGACCTGCTTCTCCATCCAGGCCACCTGGGCCGGGGTCTTCTTCAGCCAGGGCTCCAGCTGCTCGCGGTCGGCAGCGGGCACCACGTCACGCACCGGCAGTCCGCGCGGTCCGGTGCGGCGCAGGACGGCGGAGCGGCCGATGGAGACCTGGGCCAGTTCCGTCGCCATCGGGTGCTCGGTGCGGTAGGTCCAGGTGGTCGCGCCCGCGTGGTCCCGCTTGCCGGCGGGGAGACCGCCGGCCACGACGGTGAGGTCCTTCGGCGCGGTGACCCGGAAGGTGAAGTACGCCTTGTCGGCAGGGTGGTCGTTGCCGGGGAAGACCCGGTGGGCGGCGTCGGCCTGGTTGGCCATCGCGAGACCGTCGGCGGTCGGGACCCAGCCCCCGTTGGCCAGGTCCCCCGAGGGATCGCTCGTGTGCCGGACGGTGACCCGCACGGGCACGCCGGCCGGGAGCCGGGTAGGAGCGTCGACGATCAGGTCCTCGCGCGCGGTGGCGAACTCCGCGTTCTGCCCGTTGACCTCGACGGACCGGACGGCGCCCCGGGCGAAGTCGAGGTTGATCCGTACCAGGGGCGCGGTGGTCCGCGCGTCGATCGTGGTGACCGCGTCGAGAGGATCGGTGTTGCTGCCCTTGTAGGTGAGTGAGATGTCGTACGAGAGGACGTCGTAGCCCGGGTTGCCGAGGTACGGGAACAGTCGGTCGCCGATGCCCAGCGGTTCGGGTGCGGGCAGGGTGGCGGCGACGAGGGTGACCGACGCGGTGGCCAGCAGTGCGGCCCGCAGTCGGCGGGAGGTGAGCGGCATGGACTACGGCTACCAGCGCGCACCGCCCGCGCGGGGGTGGCGCGCGCCGCACCACCCGAACGGGGTCGCCGAGGGCTGCAAGGAGCGGCGCGGGAGGGGCCGGTGGTCAGCCCGCGGCGGCGGGCTGCTGGGCGCGGCTCACGTCGTACACACCGGGTACGTCGCGCATCGCCCGCATGAGGCTCGGCAGCCCTGCGGCGTCCGGCAGCTGCAGCGTGTAGGTGTGCCGGACGCGCTGCTCGCTGGGCGGCTCGACGGTCGCCGAGACGATGGCCGCGTCCGCGGTCGCGATGGCCTCGGTGAGATCGGCGAGGAGCCTGGGGCGTCCGAAGGACTCGGCGACGAGGGTGACCCGGTAGTCGGTGGTGCCGCTCCAGTCGCCCGGGTCGTTCCAGCGAGCCTCGACGGCCGCCCGGCCGATCTCCCGCATGCGGGCCACCGCCGGGCACTCCTCGCGGTGCACGGTGACGGCCCCGCCGCGCACAGTGAATCCGATGATGCCGTCGGGCGGGACGGGGGTGCAGCAGCCGGCGAGACGGACGGGCGCGCCCGGAACGCCGACGGCCACGCTCGGCGTCCGGCCACCGGCCCTGCCCCGGCTGTTCGAGGTGTCGTCGGCGGGCTGGGCCTGCGGCCTCGGTGTGTCGGGCCCGCTTCTGTGCGGCCCTTGCGCGCCGTCCGGATGGGCATCGAGCCACGTCGTGATCGCGATCCGGGCGCCAGGGGTACGCACGTGGTCGAGCCACTCCGGGGAGGGACCGGACGAGGCGTCGTGGGCGAGCAGCAGCTGCACGGTGTCGCCGTCGTTCAGTACGGTGCTGAGCGTGGCCAGCCGGCCGTTGACGCGGGCCCCGATGCAGCCGTGTGCCTCGTCGCCGTACTGGGCGTAGGCGGCGTCGACGCAGCTGGCGCCCGCGGGAAGCCCCAGCGTCCCGCCGTCGGTGCGGAAGACCGTGATCTCCCGGTCCTGTGCGAGGTCGGCACGCAGCGTGGCCCAGAACGTGTCGGAGTCGGTCGCCGATTCCTGCCAGTCCAGGAGCCGGGAGAGCCAGCCGGGCCTGGTCGGGTCGGCGCGCTCGCCGTCCGCGGGTTCGGCCTGGTGGGCGACGGTGCTGCCGTCCTGGGTGTACGGGTTGCCGAGCGCGACGACGCCGGCCTCGGCGACCTTGTGCATCCGGTGCGTACGGATGAGGACTTCGGCGACCGCGCCCTCGGGGCCGACGACCGCCGTGTGCAGCGACTGGTAGAGGTTGAACTTGGGGGCCGCGATGAAGTCCTTGAACTCGGAGATCACCGGGGTGAAGCAGGTGTGCAGTTCTCCCAGGACCGCGTAACAGTCGGCGTCCTCCCCGACCAGCACCAGCAGCCGTCCGAAGTCGGTGCCCCGCATCTCGCCGCGTTTGCTCCTCACCCGGTGCACCGAGACGACATGACGCGGTCTGATGCGCACCGCGGCGCTGATGCCTGCTTCCCGCAGGGTCGAGGTGACGCTGTCCGCGATCTCGGTGAGCGGGTCCTGCGCGCCGCCCCAGGCGGTGAGCAGGGCCTGGGCTCGCTCGTACTCCTCCGGGTGCAGGATCGCGAAGACGAGGTCCTCGAGCTCCGTCTTGAGCGCCTGCACACCCAGGCGTTCGGCGAGCGGGATGAGTACGTCCCGGGTGACCTTGGCGATCCTGGCCTGCTTCTCGGGACGCATGACGCCGAGAGTCCGCATGTTGTGCAGTCGGTCGGCCAGCTTGATCGACATGACGCGCACGTCGTTGCCGGTGGCGACGAGCATCTTGCGGAAGGTCTCGGGCTCGGCGGCGGCTCCGTAGTCGACCTTCTCGAGTTTGGTGACGCCGTCGACCAGGTAACAGACCTCGTCGCCGAACTCCTCCCGCACCTGATCGAGGGTCACCTCGGTGTCCTCGACCGTGTCGTGGAGGAGCGACGCCGTCAACGTCGTGGTCTCCGCGCCGAGTTCGGCGAGGATCAGGGTCACGGCCAGCGGATGGGTGATGTACGGCTCGCCGCTCTTGCGCATCTGGCCGCGGTGGGAGGACTCGGCGAGTACGTAGGCCTCGCGCAGAATGGCGAGGTCGGCGTCCGGGTAGTGCGCCCGATGGGCCTCCGCGACATGCCCGATGGCGTCGGGCAGCCGGTCACGGGAGACCGGCCCGAGCAGGGCGACACGGCCCAGCCTGCGCAGATCGATCCGTGAACGACCGCGCTTGCGAAGGGGAGCACCTGAATCGGTGGCCTCTGCGCTCATGGGGCACGCACCTCCGGCAACGTCGACCGGCGGTGGGGAGGTGCGGATGCACCTCCAGGCCGGTGCTTGATGCTATCGACCCCACCACGTGGCGCAGTCCAGCTCTTGCCCAGCGTGAAACGGATCACCCATTCGAGCGAGGTTCTAACCGATCATCGTTTCGAGCCAGGTGGGGTCGATCACGCCTTCCGCGACGATCTCCGCGGGTCCCGTCATGTCGATCCCCCCGTCCGGGTACTCGGTGATCACCAGTGTGCCGCCGGGCAGGTCAACGGTGTACGTGGCCGGGGAGCCGGTCCGTGCCGGGTCCGCTCCGTCCCTGCGCGCGGCGGCGACGGCCACCGCGCAGGCACCCGTGCCGCAGGACCGGGTCTCGCCGGAACCGCGCTCGTGGACACGCATCGCGACGTGCCGGGGCCCGCGGTCCGCGACGAATTCGATGTTGACGCCGTCCGGGTAGACGGACTGCGGGCTGAACGACGGCACGGAGTGGAGCTCTCCGGCGTGGGCCAGGTCCTCGACGAACGCGACGGCGTGCGGATTGCCCATGTTGACGTTGCGGGCCTCCCAGCTGCGGCCGTCCACGGTGACCGTGACGCCGTCCTCGGGCAGCACGGCCCGGCCCATGGAGACCGTGATGTCGCCGTCCTTGGCGATGTGCACCCGCTTGACCCCGCCCCGGGTCGCGACGGCCAGATCGCCCTCCTCGACGAGTCCGGCGCGCTGCAGGTGGCGGGCGAACACACGCACCCCGTTGCCGCACATCTCGGCGATCGAACCGTCCGCGTTGCGGTAGTCCATGAACCACTCGGCCTGCGCGGCTATGCCTCGCGCCTCGGGGTGCGCCGCGGACCGCACGACGTGCAGCAGTCCGTCGCCGCCGATTCCCGCCCGGCGGTCGCAGAGCCGGGCTACGACGGAAACCGGCAGGTCGAGGGTGTTGTCCGGGTCGGGAACGATCACGAAGTCGTTCTCCGTGCCGTGGCCCTTGAGGAAGGTGATCTGCGCAGTGCTCACGGTCCAACTGTACGAGGCCGCACCGACAGCCCGCGAAACCACGTCGCCCCGCTCCGGCTCCGGCTCAGGAACGGAGGCGGGCCACACGCCAGACGGCCAGGGCCACCAGTGCGGCGCACACGGCGACGTACAGCGCGATCACGCGCCAGTCGGGACGCGCGTTCGATCCCCTGGCGGGCAGACCGGGCCAGGTGTGACCCACACGGCGCGCGGCCATCATGCCCGCCCCCGCGGCGCAGCCGCTGATCAGCAGCCCGAGCATCGCCACGACGGCACCGCCGCCGCCGAACTCGAAGGCGAGCGGGAAGGCGAACATCAGGGAGCCGACCGCCGCCAGCCCGACGATCGGGGCGAGCTGCCAGATCCGCAGCCGACGGGCGGGGCGGAGCTCGACCTCGACCTCGGGGGTCACATCGGTCTCGTCCGGCCCGTCAGGACTCAGACGCCCTGCCTGGTGCTGGGTATCCGGTGTGTCTCGGTCTGTGTCTCGAGGGCCGGCCTCCATCGCCACGCGCCCTCCCAACTCGGACTCCACTGGTCGATCGATGCTCGATGATGGCACGGCCCCGGCCGCCGAAATGACGGGCGGAGCTACCCGATGCCATCACGTGATCAGGCTGTGACCGCTCGTTCGACCAATGCCAGCGCTCGGCGCGGGAGTTCTTCGCGCTGTTCCTCGGCACCACTCAGCCACCGGACGCGCGGGTCGCGCCGGAACCACGAGTCCTGACGGCGCGCGAAGCGTTTGGTGGCGCGTACGGTCTCGGTTCGCGCCTCGCTCTCGGTGCACTCCCCCGCGAGCGCCGCGAGCACCTGCTGGTAGCCGAGCGCGCGTGAGGCGGTGCGCCCCTCGCGCAGTCCCCGGGTCTCCAGGTCGCGCACCTCGTCCACGAGTCCGGCCTCCCACATCCGGTCCACGCGGGTGCGGATCCGTTCGTCGAGTTCGGGGCGTTCGACGTCCACACCGATCTGCAGGGCGTCGTAGACCGCTTCCTCGCCCGGGAGGTTGGCGGTGAAGGGCTTGCCGGTGATCTCGATGACCTCCAGGGCGCGGACGATACGGCGCCCGTTGCCGGCCAGGATGGCACGGGCGGCAGCGGGGTCCGCGGCCGCGAGCCGGGCGTGCAGGGCACCGGAGCCGTGCTCCGTGAGTTCCTGCTCGAGCCTGGCGCGTACGTCGGGGTCCGTTCCCGGGAATTCGAGGGCGTCGATCGCGCCCTTCACGTAGAGACCTGAACCGCCGACCAGGACGGGAGTCCGTCCTTCGGCCAGCAGCCGGTCGATCTCGTTGCGGGCGAGCCGCTGGTACTCGGCGACACTCGCGGCCTCGGTCACGTCCCAGATGTCCAGCAGGTGGTGCGGAACGCCGGCCCGCTCGGGAAGAGTGAGCTTCGCGGTGCCGATGCCCATGCCCCGGTAGAGCTGCATGGAGTCGGCGTTGACCACTTCCCCGCCGAGCTGCTGGGCGAGGAACACGCCCAGATCGGACTTTCCGGCCGCGGTGGGACCGACGACGGTGATGACGCGGGGGGCGGGAGCTGCTCTTCTCACCGGGACAGTCTCCCAAACTTCGAGGCGCGCCCCGACCGGAAGAGACTGAGTGGTCTTCCGCTCGGTCCGGTGCGGACGTCCCGGTCCACCGGCGCGGACGGACACGGCGAGTCACGCACGTTTGCTCTCGGACGAGTAAAATGTGACCACAGTCCCCCAGCACGGAAGGTGACCCATGGGTTTCCTGGACAACCTGAAGGCCAAGCTGGCCCCGGCCAAGGAAAAGGTCGGCGACCTCGCGCAGCAGCACGGGGACAAGATCGACCAAGGCCTCGACAAGGCTGCCCGCACGGTCGACCAAAGGACCAAGGGCAAGTACAGCGACAAGATCGTGACCGGTACGCAGAAGGCCAAGGAGGCGGTCGACCGCCTCGGCCACAAGAACCAGGGCGGTACACCGCCGCCGCCCGCCCCCTGATCCGGGGCCTCAGCGGAATCGAGGGCCGTGGAGCACTGTCGCTCCACGGCCCTCATCCATACCGTCGAAGGGCCGGGGACGGGGTCACGACCAAGCCGCGACGGTGTATCCCACGCCGTACGGGGCGTCCTCGTACAGCAGCTGCCCGCCGAGTCCCGCGCCTCGGGCCGCACCTGCGAGCACCTGCCAGGGGGCCCTGCCCGCCGCCTTCAGTTCGTACGCGAGCGACTCGTCCAGAGCGCTCAGCGCGGCGAGGTCCGCACCGCCCAGCGCGCGGGACGCCGCGGCGTCGAAGTCCGCCGCCCTGTCGTCCAGATAGCCGGGTGCCTTGACCGTACGGCAGGCGCTGCCGTCGCCCATGACCAGCAGGGCCACCCGCTCCGCCCTGGCCGCCAGGTCCGCCCCGGCCCGCAGGCAGCGGCCGGCGGCGAGTGACTCCTCCACGCCGAGCCCTTCGACCGGAGCGCCGTCCCACCGGGTGTGGCCCAGCAGCCAGGCACCGACGGCGAGGGAGACCGGGAGCGGGCGCTGCGGTGCGGGGGCCCCGGCGGGTACTTCGCCGAGCCGCACGGCCAGATCGACGCCGAATCCGGCGAAGGAGCCGGCCGAACCCGCCGGGAACGGCCCGCTCTCATCCGGCCCGGCGGGCCCGGCCACGACCAGCAGACCGGGCCGCGCGGCGGCGAGGACGCCCAGCGCGTCGAGGCTCGCGTTCCTCGCGGCGTCGAGCTCGGGCCCGGCTCCCGAGGCCACCTCGGGCACCAGGAGCGGCGGGCAGGGACAGACGGCGGCGGCGACAAGCATGCCGGTCAGCGTACTCAGTCGCAGCCGCATCCCGGGGTGGCGGCCGCGGGCAGCGGGACGGGCGCGCCGATGCCCGGCAGGCCCAGCATGACTCCGGCAGGCCGGTCGGCGGGTGTCGCGGTGCGCTTCTCCCAGGCGTCGCCCGACCGGGTGCGCCGGACGCCCAGGGGCGCGCCTTCGGCGAGCAGGTGGTGAGGGGCGGCGTAGGTGACCTCGACGGTCACCACGTCCCCGGGGCGTACGTCCTGGGGCGGCTTGGTGAAGTGCACCAGACGGTTGTCGGGCGCACGGCCGGAGAGCCGGTGCGTGGCACCGTCCTTGCGGCCCTCGCCCTCCGCGACCATGACCTCCAGGACACGGCCGACCTGCTTCTTGTTCTCCTCCCAGGAGATCTCCTCCTGGAGGGCGGACAGGCGCATGTAGCGCTCCTGGACGACCTCCTTGGGGATCTGCCCGTCCATGTCGGCGGCCGGGGTCCCGGGGCGCTTGGAGTACTGGAAGGTGAAGGCGTTCGTGAAGCGGGCCTCGCGCACGGCGTGCATGGTCTGCTCGAAGTCCTCCTCGGTCTCCCCGGGGAAGCCGACGATGATGTCGGTGGAGATGGCGGCGTCCGGCATGGCGGCACGCACCTTCTCGATGATCCCGAGGAAGCGCTCCTGGCGGTACGAGCGGCGCATGGCCTTGAGGATCGTGTCCGAGCCCGACTGCATCGGCATGTGCAGCTGGGGCATCACGTTCGGCGTCTCGGCCATCGCCGCGATCACGTCGTCGGTGAAGTCACGCGGGTGGGGCGAGGTGAAGCGGACGCGCTCCAGGCCCTCGATCGAGCCACAGGCCCGCAGCAGCTTGGAGAAGGCCTCGCGGTCACCGATGTCGGACCCGTAGGCGTTCACGTTCTGGCCGAGCAGCGTGATCTCGCTGACCCCCTCGGCGACGAGGGCCTCGATCTCGGCCAGGATGTCGCCGGTGCGGCGGTCCTTCTCCTTGCCCCTCAGCGCGGGGACGATGCAGAAGGTGCAGGTGTTGTTGCAGCCCACGGAGATCGACACCCACGCGGCGTACGCGGACTCGCGACGGGTGGGAAGGGTCGAGGGGAACGCCTCCAGGGACTCGGCGATCTCGACCTGGGCCTCCTCCTGGACCCGGGCGCGCTCCAGCAGAACCGGCAGCTTGCCGATGTTGTGCGTACCGAAGACGACGTCCACCCAGGGGGCCCGCCGGACGATGGTGTCGCGGTCCTTCTGTGCAAGACAGCCGCCCACGGCGATCTGCATCCCGGGGCGCTTCGTCTTCATCGGGGCGAGGCGGCCCAGGTTGCCGTAGAGCTTGTTGTCGGCGTTCTCGCGCACCGCGCAGGTGTTGAAGACGACCACATCGGCGTCACCGTCGGATCCCTCGGGGGCGCGCACGTATCCGGCGCCCTCCAGCAGCCCCGACAAGCGTTCCGAGTCGTGGACGTTCATCTGGCACCCGTAAGTGCGTACCTCGTAGCTCTTCTGGACGTCCACTGCTTCGCTCCGGTTGCCGCTGGTCATGGGACAAGGGTAGGCGGTGACAGCACCTCTCCCGCCGCCGGAGCCCGTGCCCCAGGTCAGGCCTGGCCAGGACGGGGCACGGCCTGGCAGGATCGCGGCATGCTGCACGCACTGTCCCGGTCGGGCCGGCGACGCACCCTTCAAGGAGGCGCCGCCGCCGTGGTCGCGCTCGGACTGCTGCTGTGGTGGGTGCTTCCCATCGGGGAGGAGGAGCCGAGCGGTTCGCTCACCTTCTCCACCGGCGTACGGAGCGGGGTCTACCAGCGCTACGGGCAGCGGCTGGAGGGCGCGCTCGCCAAGGACATGCCCAAGGTGTCGATACAACTGCAGACCAGCGAGGGCTCGCAGCAGAACATCGAACGGGTCGCGACGGGTAAGGCCGACTTCACCATCGCCACCGCCGACGCCGTCGCCACCTACCTGCAGAGCGGGAAGCCGGGCAGTGAGCGGCTGCGCGGCTGTGTCCGTCTCTACGACGACTACGTCCAGCTGGTCGTGCCGCGGGACTCCGACATCCGTGAGGTCGCCGATCTGCGGGGCAAGCGGGTCGGAGTGGGGCAGAAGGGCTCGGGGGTGCTGCTCGTCGCGGACCGGCTGATGGACGCGGCGGGCGTCCACCCGGGCGAGGACATCACTCCCGTCCATGCCGGGATCGACACGATGCCGGCGAGGCTGATGGAGGGCCGGCTGGACGCCTTCTTCTGGTCCGGCGGGCTGCCGACCGGCGCGGTGCAGGACCTCTCGGAGAAGTTCGCGATCCGGCTGATACCGCTGGACGACGAGCTGATCACCGAACTCCAGTCGGCGGGCGGGTCCACGCGCTACTACCGCTCGGCCGTGATGCCGGCCGACGCCTATCTGCACGCGCAACAGGGTCAGCCCGTGCGCACGGTCGCGGTCTCCAATCTGCTGATCACCACGGACCGTACGGATCCGCTGACGACCGAGGCGTTCACCCGGACCGTGATCGACAGCCGGGACCGGATCGGCCGCGAGGTGCACTCGGCACAGCTGGTGGATTTGCGGACCGCGATCTACACCGATCCGCTCCCGCTGCACGAGGGAGCCAAGCGCTACTACCGCTCGGCCAAGCCCTGACGGTCCGGTGCGGGGCTCACGCCGACGGAGGATCGCGCGGCACGGTGACCGTGACGCGCAGGCCGTGCGGCTCGTGCGTCTCGTAGCGGATCGATCCGCCGCCCGCCGTGAGCAGGGCACGCGAGATGGAGAGGCCGAGACCCGACCCCTTGATGTTCTGGTGCCGCCCGCTGCGCCAGAAGCGGTCGCCGACGCGCTCCAGCTCCTGCTCGGTCAGGCCGGGGCCCCGATCGGCGACGGCGACCGTGGCGCCCTCGCCGTCCGATCCCGTCGTGACCCGGACCTCCTGGCCCTCGGGGGTGAATTTCAGCGCGTTGTCGATGACGGCGTCCAGCGCGCTGGAGAGGGCGATCGGATCCGCCCAGCCGGTCATCGCGGGCACCCCGTCCAGCGTCAGCCGCACACCCTTCTCCTCGGCCAGCGGGCGCCACGAGGCGATCCGCTCGGCGGTGAGCGCGGCGATGTCCGTCAGCTGGAGGTCCGCCGCCGGGTGCTCGGCCAGCGCCAGGTCCAGCAGGTCGTCCAGCACCTGGGCGAGACGCTTGCCCTCCGTGCGGACCGAGGCGATCTCCTCGTTCCCTTCGGGGAGTTCGAGCGCGAGGAGCTCGATCCGGAGCAGCAGCGCGGCCAGCGGGTTGCGCAACTGGTGCGAGGCGTCGGCGACGAAGGCGCGCTGCTGCTCCAGCACGTCCTCGACGTTGTCGGCCATCTCGTTGAACGAGCGGGCCAGGCGCCGGAGCTCCGGAGGCCCGCCGGACGCGGCGACACGGGACCTCATCCGGCCGCTCGCGATGTCGTGGGCCGCCGCGTCCAGGACCCCTACGGGCAGGAGCACCCATCCGGTGAGACGGAACGCGGCGCCGACCGCCACGAGCATGGCCGCGACCTCCCCGAGGGCGATGAGCAGCCAGCCGCGCAGGGTCCGGGACCGCATGTCGCCGGTGGGCGAGTCGGTCACGACCACGGCGATCACATCCCCGTCCCGTACGACCGGGGAGGCGACGACGATCCGGTTGTCCTGCCAGGGCCAGACCTGCGGCGGGTCGTGGGAGCGGCGGCCCAGGAGGGCCTCCGCGAAGGCCTCGCGGCCCTCTCCCTCGGTGGGGAGGGTCCAGGACGCGGGGGCTTTGGCGAGGGCTCTGTCGTCCCGGTAGAAGACCCCGGCCCGGATCCCGTACACCGAGTCGTAGGCCTCGAGTTCGGTCTGCAGGATCCTCTGCCGTTCCTCGGCGCCCCGGACGGGCTCGTCGACGAACTGGGCCAGCGCGGAGAAACGCGCGGTGTCGTCGATCCGGTCGATGACGACCCGCTGCTGCTCGGCGGCGGCCTCACGCACGGCCAGCGGGAAGCCGAGGGCGAGCAGCACGGCGGCCATCAGGATGATGAGCAGGGGAAGCAGGCGGGTGCGCACGGGAGGTGTACGTCCTCAGGCCGACGGGGGAACGAGCCGGTATCCGACGCCGCGTACGGTCTCGATCAGTGCGGGAAGCCGCAGCTTGGAGCGCAGCGACGCGACGTGCACCTCCAGGGTGCGTCCCGTTCCCTCCCAGCTCGTCCGCCACACCTCGCTGATGATCTGCTCACGGCGGAAGACCACTCCGGGGCGCTGGGCCAGCAGCGCGAGCAGGTCGAACTCCTTGCGGGTGAGCTGGACCTCCTGCCCTTCGACACTGACCCGGCGCGTGGGCAGCTCGATGCGGACCTGGCCGATCCGCAGGGCCGCGAGCGGGGTCGCTCCGGTGTCCTCACCGGCGGTCCGGCGCCGGGCGACGGCGTGGATCCGGGCCAGGAGCTCACCGGTGTCGTACGGCTTCACGACGTAGTCGTCGGCGCCGAGGTTGAGGCCGTGGATCCGCGAACGGACGTCGGAGCGCGCGGTCACCATGATCACCGGGATCGCCGAGCGCTTACGGATCTTGCCGCACACCTCGTAGCCGTCCTGGTCGGGCAGGCCGAGATCGAGGAGTACGACCCCGAAGGGCTCCTTGTGCGCAGGCAGCAGCGCCTGCAGGGCCTCCTCGCCGCTGCGGGCGTGCACGACCTGGAAGCCGTGCCGCGCGAGCACGGCCGACAGGGCAGCGGCGACGTGGTCGTCGTCCTCGACGAGCAGCAGTCTCATGGCCCCCCTCTGCAGTTCATGTCCGGTCATGTCCTTCGTGCGTGACGACGGCGGACCGTGCGTGACGATCCACCGGTGTTCCACCTGACGGACCTTGCCGTACAGCAGTGATTCACGTCATCCCCGTACCAGGGCATCCACGCCGATGACAGGTACGTCAGTCAAGTCCCTCCCCATTACCACCAGGTTTCCGTTACCCACCCGGTACGCCGGCGCGCGTCCCATGACGTCCCGTTCACGCGATGTGTCCGTCTGCGGCCGGATCGTTATGCTCAATTTCCGCTCAGATGTAATGACGCTGGTAGCACCGCCTCACTAGGGTCCTTCTAACCGAGGAGGACGGAGCATGAAGCCGATGAGCGGAGTTTCAGTGACCAAGGCCGCCGAGGATGCCGCACCCGCGGAGGACGACCTTGTCGTACTGAGCAACGTCAACAAGCACTTCGGCGCGCTGCATGTGCTCCAGGACGTCGATCTGACCATCGCCCGCGGCGAGGTCGTCGTAGTCATCGGACCCTCCGGGTCCGGGAAGTCCACGCTGTGCCGCACGATCAACCGCTTGGAGACGATCGACTCGGGCGCGATCACGATCGACGGCAAGCCGTTGCCCCAGGAGGGCAAGGCGCTGGCCAGGCTGCGCGCCGATGTCGGCATGGTCTTCCAGTCGTTCAATCTCTTCGCACACAAGACGGTGCTCGAGAATGTGATGCTGGGCCAGATCAAGGTCCGTGGGACGGACAAGAAGGCCGCCGAGGAGAAGGCCCGGGCCCTGCTCGACCGCGTAGGGGTCGGCGTGCAGGCGGACAAGTACCCGGCGCAGCTCTCAGGCGGTCAGCAGCAGCGCGTCGCGATCGCACGTGCGCTGGCGATGGACCCCAAGGTCATGCTCTTCGACGAGCCCACATCGGCGCTCGACCCTGAGATGATCAACGAAGTGCTCGAGGTCATGCAGCAACTGGCACGCGAGGGGATGACCATGGTCGTCGTCACCCACGAGATGGGCTTTGCCCGTTCGGCCGCGAACCGGGTGGTCTTCATGGCGGACGGGAAGATCGTCGAAGAGGCGACTCCCGACCAGTTCTTCAGCAATCCGCGCAGCGACCGTGCCAAGGACTTCCTGTCGAAGATCCTTCACCACTGATACCGACGACCTACGACACGAGGATTTTTGACATGAAGCTCCGCAAGTCGGCCGCCGTTGCGGCCATCGCTGTGCTCGCTCTGACCGCGACCGCGTGCGGCGGCAAGGAGGGCTCCGCCGGCGACAAGCCGTCGGGCGTCAAGCCCGGTTCCTCGGAGGCCCCGAAGCTTCCGACGTACACCGTCGCGACTGGTGTCGACCTGGACTCGCCGGTCTTCAAGGAGGCGAAGAAGCGCGGCAAGCTGGTCATCGGCGCCAAGGCCGACCAGCCGTACCTCGGCTTCGAGGACCAGTCGACCAAGGAGCGCTCCGGCTTCGACATCGAGATCGCCAGGATGATCGCGGCCGACCTCGGCTTCACGGAGAAGCAGATCGAGTGGAAGACCGTCGACTCGGGCATCCGCGAGACGGCCATCTCCAAGGGCCAGGTCGACTACTTCGTCGGCACCTACACGATCAACGACGAGCGCAAGAAGCAGGTCGGCTTCGCGGGCCCGTACTACAAGGCCGGCGCGGACCTGCTGGTGCGCAAGGACGAGACGTCCATCACCGGCAAGGAGTCGGTGAAGGACAAGAAGGTCTGCTCGATCGTGGGTTCCACCCCGCTCCAGGAGATCAAGAAGCCGGAGTACGGCGCGCAGGTCGTCGAGCTGGCCAAGTACTCGGACTGCGTCCAGCAGCTCCTGACCAAGCAGGTCGACGCGGTCACCACCGACGACTCGATCCTCAAGGGTTACGCCGCCGCCAACTCCGGCAAGCTCAAGGTCGTCGGCAAGCCGTTCACCGACGAGCCCTACGGCATCGGCCTGGACAAGGACGACAAGGTGCTCCGCGACGCGATCAACAAGTCGCTGGACACCCACATCAAGGACGGCACGTACAAGAAGATCTACGACGCCACCCTGGGCCTGTCCGGTTCGGAGTACACCGAGCCGCCGGCCATCGAGAGCTACTGACACAGCTCCGTCGCTGACGTCCTGTCACTGACGCCACGCGCGTGAGCGAGGCGTCCCGTACGCCGCCGTCCCTGAGCACGACGGCGTACGGGGCGCTCCTTCCCCTGCCCTGATGCCGCTGACCGCCGACGCGGAGACCCCATGAACGTATTGCTCGACAACTTCCCGGAATTCCGCGACGGCTTCATAGGCACTGTGTCGATCACCGTCATCAGTTCGGTCATCGCCCTTGTCCTGGGTGTCGCCATCGCCGGCTGCCGGGTGTCCCCTGTGCCACCACTGCGCTACTTCGGCACCGCCTGGGTGACCCTGCTGCGCAACACCCCGCTGACGCTTCTCTTCCTGATCTTCTTCTTCGTGGTGCCGGAGATCCTCTTCCCGGGCATGAGCCCCTTCCTGCTCGGCTCCCTGGCGCTCGGCTTCTACACCTCGTCCTTCGTGTGTGAAGCCGTCCGTTCGGGCATCAACACCGTTCCCCTGGGGCAGGCCGAGGCCGCGCGCTCCATCGGAATGACGTTCGCCCAGACCCTGCGGATCGTGGTTCTCCCGCAGGCCACCAGGTCCGTCATCCCGCCGATGAGCAGCATCTTCATCGCGCTCACGAAGAACTCGGCGATCGCCGGCGCCTTCAGCGTCACCGAACTCTTCGGGTGGCAGAAGCTGATGAGCGACCGGGGATACGAGATCACGCCCGTCTTCATCTGGGTGGCCCTCGGCTACCTGGTCGTCACGTTCGCCATCAGCGGTCTCTTCCGGCTGCTGGAGCGCCGCATGGAGGTCGCCCGATGAGCGCCAGCGTTCTCTACGACGCACCGGGCCCCAAGGCCGCCGTCCGCAACAGGATCTACGCCGTGGCCGGAAGCCTCGCGATCCTGGCCCTGATCGCGGTCAGCGTGGTGCGGCTGTCCGAAAAGGGGCACCTCGCCCCCGAGATGTGGGACATCTTCAACTACGCGGGCATCCGGCAGAACATCGCCGACGCCGTGCTCGCCACGCTCAAGGCCTTCGGTCTGGCGGCGGTCGGCTCAGTGGTCCTCGGCGTGCTGCTGGCCGTCGGCCGGCTCTCCGACCACAGGCCGGTCCGCTGGTTCGCCATCGCGTTCATCGAACTCTTCCGTTCGATCCCGCTGCTGATCACCATCTACGCCATCTGGGTCGGCTTCCTCACCGACTACTCGATGTGGGCCCTGGCGCTCGGACTGTCGGTCTACAACGGCTGCGTCCAGGCCGAGGTACTGCGCGCGGGCATCAACTCCGTGCCCAAGGGCCAGAGCGAAGCCGCGTACGCCCTCGGGATGGGCAAGACCCAGGTCATGGTCAACGTGCTGATGCCGCAGGCGATCCGCGCGATGCTGCCGACGATCATCAGCCAGCTGGTGGTGACCCTCAAGGACACCTCGCTCGGCTTCATCATCCTGTACCCGGAGCTGCTCCAGACGGCGCGTCTGATCGCTTCCAACACGCAGGTCAACTCCCAGTACCCGTACGTCTCGACCATCGCCGTCATCGGCACGATCTATGTGGCGATGTGTCTGGTCCTGTCGGCGCTCGCCACCTGGATCGAGAAGCGCGGGCGGCGGGCCAAGACCGGTATTACGGTCGCGGCCGCGGCCGCGACGCCGGCGATCCCGCCCGCCGGCAGCCTCTCGGGCCCCCAGGCCGAGGACGGCCCCGAGGGGAACGACACCATCGGCAAGATCGACAAGAAGGACTGACAGGTCGCGCGCGGGGCATCTCCCGTAACGGGTGACGCACCGTACGCCCTCATACGTCCTTACGTTCAGGACAGCCCGCCGGTACGCCGGCGGGCTGTCCTGGTTCCCGGCGCACCCGGTGCCGCATGCCGCTCGCGGTGTCCGATCTCCCGGGACCGCCGGAGGCACGGGAGCCGCGTGGGTTGCGTGGGGTGGCAACGCGGGCCTCCCGTCCCACTGTCGCTTGACGCAAGCAGCGGCAGTGGGTTGCATTCGTTCTGTGATCGCGTCTCGAAGCACCGCCGCCGCGCCTCCTCCCTCCCCTGCGAGCTCCACGGCCTCCACTACCTCCATGCCCTTCGCGACGGCCTTCGCGACCTGCACGATCAGGACCGGAGGGATCACGCCGTGGACCCGGTGATCGTCGTCGGCGCCGGGCCGGTCGGGCTGGCACTGTCACTCGCCCTCGCCGCACAAGGCGTTCCCTCCGTCCTCCTCGACGAAGGGCCGGGCAAGGACGAACCACGTCCCGCCCGCACCGTCGTGCTGCGTGAGGACACCGCGGGCCTGGTGGAACGGCTCGGCTGTTCCGCGCTCCACGGCGACGGGCTGCGGTGGGCCGGCTGGCGGTCGGTGCGGCGCAAGCAACTGGTGCGGGCGGTCCCCCTCGGCGAGGGGGAGGGCACCGTTCCGCTGCCCTCCCCCGTCCATCTGCCGCAACACGCGCTCACCGGCGGGCTGCGGGCAGCGGTCACCGCGCAGGACCTGGTCACCATGGTGCCGTTCAGCCGGATCGACACCCTGGAGCAGGACCCGCGCGGCGTCACCGTGCATACCAGGGAGCCCGGATCGACCTGGTGGCGCGGAAGTTACCTGGTGGGATGCGACGGCGCGCGGTCCACCGTACGCAAGCTCCTGGACATCAGATTCCCCGGTCGTACGGCGGTGGAACGGCACGCCGTCGCGGCGCTCCGTGCCCCACTGCCCTGGCCCGGCGAAGCTCTGCTGCACCGGTCTCCGCCGTGGCGTACGGGTGGCGCCGAGGTCACCGCCCGGCCGCTGCCCGACGACGTCTGGCGGCTGGACTGGCTTCTTCCGCCGCGCGGCGAACTCGTCACCCCCGACGCCCTGATCACCCGCATCCGTGACACCCTCGAAGGCTGGTGCGGCGAGACGCCGGCCTACGAACTGCTGGACACGGGTGTGTACACGCTGCACCACCGGCTGGCCAGGCGGTGGCGGTCCAAGCGTGCCTTTCTCGCCGGTGACGCCGCCCACCTGCTGGGCGCGCTCGGCACGCAAGGACTGGACGAGGGGTTGCGGGACGCCGAGAACCTGGCCTGGAAGCTGGCTCAGGCCTGGCACCAGGGCGCCTCCGATCTTCTGCTCGACAGCTACCAGGCCGAGCGCAGGGCCGCCGTGGCCTCCCGGCTGCGTGCCGCCGACCAGTCGCTGCCGATACTGCGGGGCGGAGCGGGTCTCCGGACACTCGTACCGGGCGCCGCACGCGGACACGACACATTGCTGGCCGATGGCCATCTGGGATGCGGGCCCCTGGGTGCGCCCCCCTCGTACACGCACTCCCCCCTTTCACCTCAACGCGCCGAAGGTCACGCAACGGTGGGGACTGCTCCCGGTGCGCCGGTCGCCGATGTGCGGGTGACCGCGCCCGACGGGGAGACGGTGCGGCTGCGCGAGCGGCTGGGCCTGGGGCACCTGCTGGTGATCCTGGTCGCTCCGGGCACCGGGGTGTGGGACCGGCGGCACTGGCTGACCGCGGGTGTCATGCCCCGGCTCGTCGACGCGGTGGACGCCCTCCCCGTGAAGGCCGAGCTGCTGGTGACCGAGAGCTACCCGGGGGCGACAGCCCACACGGTGTTACTTGTCAGGCCGGACGGGCATCTCGTGGCCGCCTTCAGTGGAGTGCGGCCCGCCGAGCTCCTCGCGGCGGCCGACGCGGCGCGCGGGGGTGGCGCGGACACGGCGCACGACGACCAAGAGCGCACCACCACGAGCTCCGACCGGGCTGCGGACGTCAATTGACCGCCACAGGCGCACATGGTGTACTCCAGATCATGAACGACACCGATGTGCGCCTGTGGCGGAGGGTCCATATGGACCTCGTCCGCTATGCGGGCTGCGTGTGTCGTCCGTCCTGCTGAATCGCCTCTCCCGGCACGCCGTGCTGTTTCCGCCCGGCCGTGCTTCCACGCGAACTCTCAGGACGGTCCCCGTGTCTTCTCCCTCTTCTGCTCTGTCCACGCCCGCCGCCGACGCCGGCCCGTCGGCCCCGACCGAGGCGGAGCTGCTCGACTTCGTCCGCCGGACCGCGGAGGACACCGCGCTCATCGCCTCGCTCCCGCTCGATCCCGAGGGGCGCACCTGGCTCCGGCTCGAGGGCCCCGGCGGCAGCGAGGCGTGGCTGATCAGCTGGCCGCCCGGTACGGGCACCGGCTGGCACGACCACGCCGAGTCGACGGGGGCGTTCACCGTCGCCTCCGGTTCCCTCAGGGAGCACTCGCTGGCCGCCCGGCTGCCCACCGACGGCTGGAAGACCCTCGAACTGAGCGAGGGCGTCGACCGCACCCGGCTCCTGGCGACCGGCCGAGGCAGGGCCTTCGGCCGGCACCACGTCCACGAGGTACTCAACGAGTCCGGCCACGAACACGCCGTGTCGGTACACGCGTACTACCCGCCCCTGCCGCAGATCCGCCGCTACAGCCGTACGGGGGCGGTACTGCGCCTGGAGCAGACCGAGCGCCCGGAGGACTGGCAGTGAGCGGCGGGGACCAAGGGCCTCAGGAACCGGTGGGCATCGACGAACTGCTCGCCCGGGTGCGGGCCGGCTACGAGCGGATCGGTCCCCAGGAGGCTGCGGCCGCGGCTGCGGAAGGCGCGCTGCTGGTCGACATCCGCTACGCGGCGCTCCGCGAGAAGGACGGTGTGATCCCCGGAGCTCTGGTGGTCGAGCGCAACGAGCTGGAGTGGCGGCTCGATCCTCAGGGCAGCCACCGTGCCCCGCAGGCCGTGAGCCACGATCTGCGGGTCGTGGTGATCTGCAACGAGGGCTATGCCTCGAGTCTCGCGGTCGCCTCCCTGCGTCAGCTGGGACTGCACCGGGTCACGGATCTCACCGGCGGTTTCCAGGCGTGGCGCGCTGCCGGGCTCCCGGTCGTCGTCCTCTGACCGGAAGCACGTGACCGAATGGCCGGTGGCGCTGTCACCGGCCATTCGGCTGTTCGCGGGACCCGAATGATTCCCTGACCCACCCGAACGCTGCTCTCCGGTGGAGCGTTCGCCCCGCGCGACGGACATTCGCCTCATCACTGAGGATCGGAATGTACGGAGATGCCGCGCCGATGGAAACCGCTCAGCTCAGCCCGGACCAGCTCGACGCACAGGCCTCCCGGCTCCACGACACGGACGCCTGGCAGCTCATCGTCACAGGCTGGGAGCGCACCGCCCACGAGCCCGCGTCCCCTGCGTCCCCTGCGTCCCCTGCGTCCCCTGCGTCCCCCGTGCCCCCTGCGTCCCCCGCGTCCGTATCGGACGGTGAGGCACGGCCCGCCAACCCGGCCGGCTGGCGGGCTCTGCTGTCCGTGCCCGTCGACCAGCTCATCGAGGACTCCCTGCGGACCTTGCCCGCGCGGCAGCCTCAGGAGCGCCCTCTGCCAGGGCGCCTCGGCGCCGTGCTGCCCGAACACCTGCACGCATGGCGGCGCATCGGACAGCCCGATGTCCGCCCGTCGACCCATCTCGGCTACGCGCGGCAGATCCTGACCGAGTGGGGCTGGCAGAACACCCCCTACCGTCTGCGCAACGCCCGTGGTGCACGCTGCCTCTGCGGGGCGATGCTGACCGCCCACCGGCTCGGCTACGGGTCGCTCGACACCGTCGACCGTGCCGGGGCCTGGATCGTCACCGAGCTGCGCTCGGTGGGCTGGACCGGTCTGATCGGCCCCTGGAACCGTCAGCCGGGCCGCACCGCCGCAGACGCGCTGGCCCTGATCGACGCCACGATCCGCCGGGCATCCCTGGCAGGGCACTGAGCCAGGCCGACGGGCGGCCCCGGCCGACACCGAGCGCAGGCTGCCAACAGCTGACGGTGGCGGCGGTGGCCCCCTCCGCCACCGCCGCAGGCCCGTTCATGTGGTCTGTACGCCCACTTCCTGACCCCCGCCACTCCCCGCCGAGCGCCACCGCGCTCCCCCGCGCCCACCGTCCGGCGCGTTCCCCCATTCGCCCATCGTCCGCGCGTTACCTCGGTTCGCCCATCGTCCGCGCGTTACCCCGGTTCGCCCGCGCGTTCCCCCGGTTCGCCCCCGTTCGCCGGTCAGAAGGGCTCGTCCAGCCCTTCCGTGTCCTCCCCCTCTGCCTCGATCGCCTGACGCACCACGCGCAGGGCCATCCCCTCGCCGTATCCCTTGCGGGCGAGCATGCCCGCGAGCCGTCGCAGGCGCTTGTCGCGGTCCAGCCCCCGGGTGGAGCGGAGCTTTCGCGCGACGAGCTCCCTGGCGGTCTCCTCCTCCTGTTCGGGGTCGAGCTGCCCGACTGCCTCGTCGATCACCGCCGGGTCCACCCCTTTGGTGCGCAGCTCCCGCACGAGGGCACGACGGGCCAGCCCTCTGCCGTGGTGCCGGGACTCGACCCAGGCGTCCGCGAACGCCGCGTCGTCGATCAGCCTCACGTCCTCGAACCGCGAGAGCACTTCTTCCGCCGCCTCGTCGGGGATCTCCCGCTTGCGCAGCGCGTCCGCCAGCTGCTGTCGGGTACGCGGGGTCCCGGTCAGCAGCCGGAGGCAGATGTTGCGCGCCTGTTCGACCGGGTCTCGCGGTTCCCCCTTCTCGGCCCTCGACGAGGAAGGGGAACCGCTGCTTCTGGAACGGGAGCGGGAACGACGGCCCGCCCCCTCGCCGAACCCGGCCCCCCGGCCGGGCTCCGGGAGACCCCCGGACGGCTCTGCGGCGTACTCGGGGCCGGGACCCGCACCGGCGTCGGTGCCCGGCCACTCCGTGCGACGCGTCACGGCCTAGCTCTTGGCGGCTGCGGTCTTGGCGGGCTTGGCCTTGGTCGCGGGAGCCGGCACCGACTTGGCCGCTCCCTCGGCCGGGGCACCGGCGGCATCGGCCGCGGGCTCCGGCGCCGCTTCCTCCGGACGGACACCGACGCCGAGCTTGTCGAGGATCTTCTTCTCGATCTCGTTGGCGAGGTCGGGGTTGTCCTTGAGGAAGTTGCGGGAGTTCTCCTTACCCTGTCCGAGCTGGTCGCCCTCGTACGTGTACCAGGCGCCGGCCTTGCGGACGAAGCCGTGCTCCACGCCCATGTCGATCAGACCGCCCTCACGGCTGATGCCCTGGCCGTAGAGGATGTCGAATTCGGCCTGCTTGAACGGCGGCGCCACCTTGTTCTTGACGACCTTGACGCGGGTGCGGTTGCCCACGGCGTCCGTGCCGTCCTTCAGCGTCTCGATCCGGCGGATGTCCAGACGCACCGAGGCGTAGAACTTCAGTGCCCGGCCACCGGTCGTGGTCTCCGGGGAGCCGAACATCACCCCGATCTTCTCGCGGAGCTGGTTGATGAAGATGGCGGTGGTCTTGGACTGGTTGAGCGCGCTGGTGATCTTGCGGAGTGCCTGGCTCATCAGACGGGCCTGCAGACCCACGTGCGAGTCGCCCATCTCACCCTCGATCTCCGCACGGGGCACCAGGGCCGCGACGGAGTCGATGACGATCAGGTCCAGTGCACCGGAGCGGACCAGCATGTCCACGATCTCCAGCGCCTGCTCGCCGTTGTCCGGCTGCGAGAGGATGAGGTTGTCGATGTCGACGCCGAGTTTCTTCGCGTACTCAGGGTCCAGAGCGTGCTCCGCGTCGATGAACGCCACCGAGCCGCCGAGCTTCTGCGCGTTCGCCACGGCGTGCAGCGTCAGCGTCGTCTTGCCGGAGGACTCCGGTCCGTACACCTCCACCACGCGGCCGCGCGGCAGACCACCGACGCCGAGCGCGACGTCGAGCGCGGTGGACCCGGTGGGGATCACCTCGATCGGCTCGTTCGGCCGCTCACCGAGGCGCATCACCGCGCCCTTACCGAATTGCCGTTCAATCTGTGCGAGTGCGGCGTCCAACGCCTTCTCGCGGTCGGTTCCTGCCATGGGTTCCACCCGATTTGCTTGAGTCGATCGCTTCACGTCACAGACGCTAACCCCTGCCACTGACAATGGGCCTCGACGTCCTCCCGGCCTGTGGACAACTCCACAGCCGGGTCCGGCAAAACCCGGCCGGAATCTCATGAGAATGGATGTTCGATTTCAGTGTCAAGCGCACCGCACCGGGCTGACACGCCCGAGAGTAGCCGCCCCTAGCAGTCAACAGCGAGTAAGTCAATTAAAATATGACGGGCTCCACGTTGATCTCGTGGAGGATCAAGAGTGGTGGCCCACGACGCAGCCAGGTCTGCCGGCCGATGTCACCGGTCGCCGCCCGCCCGGCCGCCGCCACCCTCGCCGCCCCGCACCGCGCGGCGGATCCTCGACAGCACCGGCTCGCCACGGCGCCAGCGGTGGCCGCCCTGCACCCTCGGGTCGTCCATCACGTCGTAGCGCTTCACATACGCGCCCAGGAACGCCTGGAGCGTCGCGACGGCCGGGATCGCGATCAGCGCCCCGACCGCACCCATCAGCGCGGTGCCCGCGACCACCGAGCCGAAGGCGACCGCGGGGTGGATGTCGACCGTCTTGGACGTGAGCTTCGGCTGCAGCACGTAGTTCTCGAACTGCTGGTAGACCACGACGAAACCGAGGACCCACAACGCGTACCAGGGATCGACCGTGAAGGCGATCAGCATGGGCAGCGCCCCGGCCAGATACGTACCGATCGTGGGGATGAACTGCGAGACGAGGCCGACCCAGACCGCCAGTGCCGGTGCGTAGGGCACACCGAGTACCACCAGCAGGACGTAGTGGGCCGCGCCTGAGATGAGCGCCATCAGTCCGCGCGAGTAGATGTAGCCACCGGTCTTGTCGACGGCGATCTCCCAGGCTCGCAGCACCTCGGTCTGCCGGGAGGGCGGCAGCACGGAGCACAGCGCGCGCCGCAGCCGGGGCCCGTCGGCAGCGAAGTAGAACGAGAACAGGAAGATCATCAGCAGCCGGAACAGCCCGCCGAGCACGGTGGTGGAGACGTCGAGCACGCCGGTCGCACTGTTCTGCACGTACTTCTGGAGCCAGTCGGAGTGCAGCAGACTGTCCTGCACCTCGACCCGGGAGAGCTCCGTCCGGAAGGTCTGGTTGACCCAGTTGATCACCGAGTCGAGGTACTTGGGGAACTCCTCGACCATGTCGACGATCTGGCCGGCGAGCATCGAGCCGAGCAGGACGACGAAGCCCACCCCGGCGATCAGCACCGCGAGGAAGACCAGGAAGGTGGCGAGCCCCCGGCGCATCCCGCGTCCGGCCATGCGGCTGACGGCCGGCTCGATGGCCAGCGCCAGGAAGAAGGCGATGAGGACGTTCGTCAGCAGTCCGATGAGCTGGTAGAACGCCCAGCTCCCCAGGTGGAAGCACCCGTAGAGCGCCAGTGCCATGACCATCGCGCGCGGCAGCCAACCGGGCATGCGGACGGGGCCGGTGCCGGGCTGCGGTGGATTCGGTGGTGCGGCCGGCGGGACGGGCGGCGAGGCGGGCGGCTGGGTCTGGGCGGTCTCGTCTGTCGGTGCCACGGGACAAGTCTCGCTCACCGCAGTGACAGCCGGGCCCCCGGCCCGTCGGCGCCCGGCAACGACTGACGCAGGTGACACAGGTCACGCGGACGTTCCGGTGGACGGGACCGCGTCGGTCAGCGTTTGTCCGGTGGCACACCGACCGCCGAGCAGACCCCGCGCCAGACGTCCTTGGCCTCCCAGCCTGCCGCCAGTGCCTCGTGGACCGTACGGCCGCCGAGCTCCGCCATGACGTGATCACGTGCGAAGGAGTCGGCGTACGTCTCGCCGAAGTGATCCGCCATCCGTTCCCAGAAAATCGTCAACCGCATGCCCTCAGTATCCCGCTCCTGAGAGTGCAGACGGCCCGGGAGGGCCCTGTCGGCGACCCTTTCCCCTCTACGGTCGGTTCATGGCTGGAACCGGAGCAAACCCTCTCGCCCGCGCCGAGCAGTTCATCTGGCTCACCGCACGCGTCCTCGAACAGCGGCGGTTCGCCCATCTCTTCCTGGGAGGAGGCGCGGACAGCGTCGAAACCGCGCTCGCCGCCTATCGCAACGAGGACGGTGGCTACGGTCACGCGCTCGAACCCGATCTTCGCGGACCGGTGAGTCAGCCGCTGCACACCGCTCATGCGCTGAGCGTGCTCGACTCGATCGGTGGCTGCGGTGGTCCGCGTATCGAGCGGATCTGCCGCTATCTGACGGACGTGTCGACCAAGGAAGGCGCGCTGCCCGCCCTCCACCCGTCCCAGCGCGGCTACCCCGCGGCACCGTTCATCCCCGTCGTCGATGACCCACCCGCCGAACTGCTGGCGACGGGCCCGGTGGTCGGGCTGCTCCACCGCAATCAGGTGTGGCATGCCTGGCTGTTCCGGGCCACCGACTTCTGCTGGGCGGCCGTCGACGCCCTGGAACAGTCCCATCCGTACGAGATCGAGGCCGCCGTCGCCTTCCTGGACGGCGTCCCCGACCGTGCGCGTGCCGAAGTGGCCGCCGACCGGCTCGGACAACTGGTGCGTGAGCAGCGGCTGGCGGTGCTCGATCCGCAGCGCCGCGCGGAATACCCGGTGGCCCCCGGTTACGCCCCGGAGGAGCGCCACTTCCCCTACGACTACGCCCGCACACCCGGGTCGCTCGCCCGCCGCTGGTTCACCGACTGCGAACTGGAAAGCTCCCTGGATCATCTGGCGGCCGAACAGCGGGAGGACGGCGGCTGGCCGGTCTACTGGCGTCAGTGGGCGCCGGGAACAGCCCTTGAGGGCCGCCCGATCGTGACGCTCAAGGCTCTGCAGACCCTCCAGGCGTACGGCCGTCGTCTGCGTTGATCCGTCCCGCTCAGAGCATGGCGCGCGTGACCGCGGTGACCACGACGGCGGCGCCGACGACGACCAGGAAGGGAGCCCGCAGGACGAGGGCGAGGGCCGCTGCGGCGAGCCCTGCCGCTCTGGCGTCGAGTACCAGCTGTTGTCCGTCGCCGAAGGTCTGCTGGGCGGTGAGAGCGGCGAGCAGCGCCACCGGAAGGAGTGCTGCCAGCCGTTGCACGAGGGGGCGTTCCAGGACTCCGGCAGGGACCATGAGCCCCAGGAGCTTCGCGAGATAGCAGCCGGCAGCCGTCAGCCCGATGGCGATCCAGATGTTCATCGACTCTCCCTGGGCGTCGTGCCTTCGGCGACGGTCTCGTCCGTGGTCCTCTTGTCGCGGCCTCGGCCCTGCAGGAAGAGGACGACCGGGGCTGCCAGCGCGGCCACCAGCACGGGCGCACCCGCCGGGAGCACCGGCAGGAGACCCAGCACCAGCAGGACCGCGAGCCCCCCTGTGACGCGTTCCGTCGTGCTCTTCAGCATCGGCGCGAGGAGAGCGAGGAACACCGCGGGGCCGGCCGCGTCCAGCCCCCAGGCGTCGGTGTCGCCGAGCGCTTCCGCTCCGAGCGCGCCGGCCAGCGTGGTCAGGTTCCACAGGGTGTAGAGGGTGAGGCCGGTGACGGTGAATCCGATGCGCGCGGCGCGCCTGTTGGGCTGGGGCAGGGTGACGGCGGTCGTCTCGTCGATGACCCATTGCGCGGCGAGGGGGCGCAGCGGCCGGGGCAGGGCGAGGAGCTGCGACAGCCGTAGCCCGTAGAAGGCGTTTCGGATGCCCAGGAAGAACGCTCCGGCCGCGGCGGTGTAGGGATTGCCTCCGGCCGCGAGGGCACCCACGAGGGCGAACTGGGAGGCGCCGGTGAAGACGAGGAGACTCAACGCGCAGGTCTGGAGAAGGGTCAGTCCGGAACCTGCCGAGGTCACGCCGAAGGCGAATCCGGAGAGACCCACTGCTATGCCCACGCCGAGTGCGTCCCGGACGACGGCCGAGTCCGGCTTCTCCGTGCCCACACCCTGCGCCTCGGGCGCGCCGGTGCTCTGAGGGGGTGCTGTCTGCTCTGCCACGCCCGGAACCCTAAGGGGCCGGGTCTCCGCCGGTCTTGTACGTTCTTGCACGCTCGCGCCGGTAGGCGCCCGGGGGAACTCCGACGATGCGGGTGAAGTGCCGGTTGAGATGGGGCTGGTCGGTGAAGCCGACGGCGGCGGCGGCATCGGCGGGTGCGGTCCCGGCGTCGAGCATGCGCCGCGCACGGCGCACCCGCGCGTCGGTGAGCCAGGTGTGCGGGGGCATCCCGTACTGCTTCTTGAAGGCCCTCAGCAGGGCGAACGGGCTGGTGCCCAGCTCGGCCGCGAGCGCCTCCAGGGTGGGCGGCCGTTCCATCCGCTCCTCCAGCGCGGCCCGCGCGCGGGCCGCGTCACGGGCACCGGCGAAGTGCGACTCCCTGGCCCGCAGCACGCTGCCGTGGCGGTCGAGCAGCCGGGCGACCAGGACCCGCAGCACACTGTCGGCGGCCAGGGCGTTGCCCTCTTCGGCCGCCCGGTGCACTTCGGAGATCAGCCGGGCGGGATACGGGTCCACCACGCTGCTCTCGTCGAAACCGACCGTGCCGCGCAGGCTCGTCAGGTCGGCCGCGATGTCGTTGATCACCTGGGCGGACGGGTAGAGCGTGGCGTACGCCCACCCCTCGGGCACCCCGGCACGCGCGGTGTGCGGCACTCCCGGGTTGATCATGACCACGGTGCCGGGTCCGGCGTGCACGGTGCTGCCGGGGAGACCGATGTGCTCGACACCGCTCGTGACCGTGGCGAGGACGAAGCCCTCGTGGCTGTGTCGCGGAAAGGCGTGGCGGACGTACCGGGCGCGCAGCAGATCGAGGTCGGGCAGCTCCGCGTACTGCCAGTGCCTCGCCCATTCCTGCGTCGTGTCCACCTCCGCCATCCTCGTATTCTCGCAGGTCCGGCAGGTGGCCCGACGTCCGGGAAGGCGAGCGGCGGGCACGTCCACCGGCCGTTGTCAGTGGCGGGGTGCACGATGGGGGGCATGGCAGGTTCCGCACTCGATTCGTTCTCGCCGGCGACCCGCAGCTGGTTCACGGCGGCCTTCGACGCGCCCACCGCGGCGCAGGAGGGTGCCTGGCGGGCCATCGGCGAGGGCTCGGACGTACTGGTCGTCGCACCGACCGGATCGGGCAAGACGCTCGCCGCCTTCCTCGCCTCCCTGGACCGGCTCGCAGCGGTCCCGCCGCCCGCCGAGGCGAAGAAGCGCTGCCGGGTGCTGTACGTGTCGCCGATGAAGGCGCTCGCCGTCGACGTGGAGCGGAATCTGCGTTCCCCCCTGACCGGGATCCGTCAGGAGTCGGTGCGCCTGGGCCTGCCCGAGCCGGAGGTGCGGGTAGGGATCCGTTCCGGTGACACCCCTCCGTCCGAGCGCCGTTCGATGGCGACGAAACCCCCGGACATCCTGATCACCACTCCCGAATCGCTGTTCCTGATGCTCACCTCCTCGGCCCGGGACGCGCTGGCCGGGGTCGAGACGGTGATCGTGGACGAGGTGCACGCAGTCGCGGGCACCAAACGCGGTGCCCATCTCGCCGTGTCCCTGGAGCGTCTGGACGAGCTGTTGCCACGGCCCGCGCGGCGTATCGGGCTGTCGGCGACGGTCCGTCCGGTCGACGAGGTCGCGCGGTTCCTGTCGCCGCAGCGGCGGGTGGACATCGTCCAGCCCCCGTCCACCAAGGAATTCGACCTCTCCGTCGTGGTTCCGGTGGAGGATCTCGGCGAGCTGAGCGGCTCCCCCGCTACGGGCGACGAGGGCGGCCAGGCGGAGAAGCCTTCGATCTGGCCCCATGTCGAGGAGCGGATCGCCGATCTCGTGCAGTCGCACCGCTCCACGATCGTCTTCGCCAATTCCCGGCGGCTGGCGGAACGCCTGTGCAACCGGCTGAACGAGATCGCCTACGAGCGGGCGACCGGCTCCGCGTTCGAGGAGGATCCGGGGGTCGGCAAGCCTCTGCCCGGGGCCCACTCCCCCGCCGAGCTCATGGCCCAGTCCGGATCCGCGAAAGGGGCGCCTGCCCTTCTCGCCCGTGCCCACCACGGCTCGGTGTCCAAGGAGCAGCGCTCCCAGGTCGAGGAGGATCTCAAGGCCGGCCGGTTGCCCGCCGTGGTGGCCACCTCCAGCCTGGAGCTGGGGATCGACATGGGCGCCGTCGACCTGGTGATCCAGGTCGAGTCGCCGCCGTCCGTAGCCTCGGGGCTGCAGCGGGTGGGGCGCGCCGGACACCAGGTCGGCGCCGTGTCCACCGGTGTGGTCTTCCCCAAGTACCGCGGCGACCTGGTCCAGGCGGCCGTCGTCACCGAACGGATGCGTGAGGGCGCCATCGAGGCACTACGGATCCCGTCCAACCCGCTGGACGTGCTCGCCCAGCAGATCGTCGCCACGGTCGCGCTCGACAGCTGGCAGGCCGACGACCTGCTCGCCCTCGCCCGCCGGGCAGCTCCGTTCGCCTCACTCCCCGAGTCGGCGTTCACCGCCGTGCTCGACATGCTCGCCGGACGCTATCCGTCCGACGCCTTCGCGGAGCTGCGTCCCCGTGTGGTGTGGGACCGCGTCACCGGTACGGTCACGGGCCGCCCCGGTGCCCAGCGGCTCGCCGTCACCTCGGGCGGCACCATTCCCGACCGCGGGCTCTTCGGCGTCTTCCTGGCCGGCGCGGACCCGAAGAAGGGCGGCGGACGCGTCGGTGAGCTGGACGAGGAGATGGTCTACGAGTCCCGGGTCGGCGATGTCTTCACGCTGGGCACCACGTCCTGGCGGATCGAGGACATCACCAGGGACAGGGTCCTGGTCTCACCCGCCCCCGGAGTCCCTGGCCGGCTGCCGTTCTGGAAGGGCGACCAGCTGGGCCGCCCGCTGGAGCTGGGCCGTGCGCTGGGCGCGTTCCTCCGGGAGCTCGGCGGGCTGTCGGCCGAGGACGCCAGGCTGCGGCTGCTCGCCGCCGGCCTCGATGCCTGGGCGGCGGACAACATCCTGTCCTACCTCGACGAGCAGCGGCGGGCCTGCGGCCACGTCCCCGACGACCGCACCGTCCTCGTCGAGAGGTTCCGGGACGAGCTGGGCGACTGGCGGATCGTGGTGCATTCGCCGTTCGGCGCCCAGGTGCACGCCCCGTGGGCACTCGCCCTGTCCGCCCGCCTCTCCGAGCGGTACGGCATGGACGCACAGGTCATGCACGCGGACGACGGCATCGTGCTGCGGCTGCCCGACGCCGATCTGATGGGCCTCGACCTCCTCGACTTCGATCCGGTCCAGGCGGAAGCGGGCGGTGGGGCCGGCGTCGATCCAGGACGCGGCGATACGGGCCCCGGTTTTCCCACCGCCGGCTACGACAGCGAGCAGCCGCCCGTCGGGGCCACCGATGTGGTGTTCGACAAGGGGGAGATCAGCCAGGTCGTCACCGAACAGGTCGGCGGGTCGGCTCTGTTCGCCTCCCGGTTCCGCGAATGCGCCGCGCGGGCCCTGCTGTTGCCCCGGCGCAGCCCGGGCAAGCGCACCCCGCTGTGGCAGCAGCGTCAGCGCGCGTCCCAGCTGCTGCAGGTGGCCTCCGAGTTCGGCTCGTTCCCGATCGTCCTCGAGGCCGTCCGCGAATGTCTGCAGGACGTCTTCGACGTTCCCGGCCTCACCGAGCTGATGGGCGATCTGGAGGCGCGTCGCATCCGTCTGGTCGAGGTGACCACACCCGAGCCTTCGCCGTTCGCCCGCTCGCTCCTCTTCGGTTACGTCGCGCAGTTCCTGTACGAGGGCGATTCGCCCCTCGCCGAGCGGCGGGCGGCAGCCCTTTCGCTCGACTCCCATCTCCTGGCCGAGCTGCTCGGCCAGGCGGAGCTGCGCGAGCTGCTCGACGCCGACGTCCTGGGCGAGCTGGAGCGGGAGCTCCAGTGGCTGACCGACGACAGGAAGATCAAGGACGTCGAAGGAGTGGCCGATCTGCTGCGCGTCCTCGGCCCCCTCACCGACGCAGAACTGGCGGAGCGCGGCGCCGAGCCGGCCTGGGCACCGGAGCTGGCGACATCCCGGCGCGCCATCCAGGTCCGCATCGGCGGAGCCGCGCACTGGGCGGCCGTCGAGGACGCGGGCCGGCTGCGCGACGCGCTCGGCACCGCGCTTCCGGTAGGTGTCCCGGAGGCGTTCACCGAACCGGTCAAGGACCCGCTCGGCGACCTCCTCGCCCGTTACGCCCGTACGCACGGCCCGTTCACCACCACGCTGGCAGCAAGCCGTTTCGGTCTCGGCACCGCCGTCACGGACGGGGCGCTGCAGCGGCTTACCGCGTCCGGCCGCGTCGTCCAGGGCGAATTCCACCCCGCGGGCATCGGTCAGGAGTGGTGCGATGCCACGGTCCTGCGGCGACTGCGCCGCCGTTCGCTCGCCTCGCTCCGTCAGGAACTGGAGCCGGTTCCGCCCGCCGCACTGGCCGGATTCCTCCCCCAGTGGCAGCACCTCGGCGACAACAGTCTGCGCGGGATCGACGGGCTGGCCCGCGCCATCGAGCAGTTGCAGGGTGCCCCGGTCCCCGCGTCCGCCTTGGAGAAGCTGATCCTGCCGAGCCGGGTCACGGGGTACACCCCCGCGATGCTCGACGAGCTCACCACCACCGGCGAGGTCGTCTGGGCGGGCGCGGGCGCACTTCCCGGAAAGGACGGCTGGCTGTCCGTCTACCTGGCCGACAGCGCGCCTCTGCTCCTCCCACCGCCCCACCCACTGGAGGAGACCGCGTTGCACGAGTCGGTTCTCACCGTCCTTTCCGGCGGGTACGGGCTCTTCTTCCGGCAGATCGCCGATCAGGTCCGCGCCACCACCCACCCGGACTGCACCGATCCACAGCTGGCCGACGCACTCTGGGACCTGGTCTGGTCCGGGCGCCTCACCAACGACACGCTCGCCCCCCTGCGTTCACTCCTCGGCTCAGGGCGCACGGCCGGCTCCACCGCACACCGAGCGAGACGCAATGTGCCGCGCGGCCGTTACGGGTCGCTGACGGCGGCAGCCCGTCCCGCGTCCCGCACCGGTCCGCCGACCGTGTCGGGGCGCTGGTCGCTGCTCCCCCCGGCCGAGCCCGAGCCGACCCATCGGGCGCATGCCCTGGCTCGGACGCTCCTGGACCGCCACGGTGTGGTGACCCGCGGTGCGGTGCAGGCCGAAGGCGTCGAGGGCGGGTTCTCGGCGGTCTACCGCATCCTCGCCGCGTTCGAGGACAGCGGGCAGGCCCGCCGTGGCTATGTCGTCGAGGGGCTGGGGGCGGCACAGTTCGCCATGGACGGTGCCGTGGACCGGCTCAGGGCGGCCTCCACCGCACGCGATCGTGCGGACCCCGGCTCCGCTCCCCGTGCGCTGGTCCTCGCGGCGGCCGATCCCGCCAACGCGTACGGCGCCGCCCTTTCCTGGCCCGAGTCGCCGGACGGCGCGGGACACAAGCCGGGGCGTAAGGCGGGCGCGCTGGTGGTCCTCGTGGACGGCGAGCTGACGCTCTACATGGAGCGCGGCGGCAAATCCCTTCTCGCGTGGCCCGCCGACCCCGATGACCCGGCCCTCCACGCCGCGGCGGCGGCGCTCGCGTCGGCGGCCCGCGCGGGGACGCTCGGCACGGTCACGGTGGAGCGCACCAACGGCGCTTCCTCCCTCACCTCCCCACTGGGCCGCACCCTGGAGGCCGCCGGCTTCCTCGCCACACCGCGAGGTCTGCGGCTGCGCGCCTGAGAACGACAACGGACCGAGGACGACAACGGACCGAGGAGGACAGCGGCCCGAGGACGACGTCGGAGCGGACGAGCGACCACGCACCACACGCCACACCCCGAACACCACGCACCGACACACCACGCACCGACATGTCCGCGCATCATGGATGCATGCCCGAAGGTGACACCGTCCTGCAGACCGCCCGACGCCTCGACGCGGCACTCGCCGGTCAGGTGCTGACGGTCTCCGACCTGCGGGTCCCCCGGTTCGCCACAGCCGACCTGACCGGCCGGACCGTGCTGGACGTGACAGCACGCGGCAAGCATCTGCTCACCCGGTTCCACGGCGGCCTCACCCTCCACAGCCATCTGCGCATGGACGGCGCCTGGCGCGTGTACGACCACGGCGAGCGCTGGCGAGGCGGTCCTGCCCACCAGATCCGCGCCGTCCTCGCCACAGCGGAGCACAGCGCCGTCGGCTACCGTCTGCCCGTCCTCGAGCTGCTCCGTACCGAGGACGAGGAGCAGGTCGTCGGCCATCTGGGTCCCGATCTGCTGGGCCCTGACTGGGATCCGGACACCGCTCTGCGCAATCTGCTCGCCGACCCCGAGCGGCGCGTCGGGGACGCGCTCCTGGACCAGCGCAACCTGGCCGGTATCGGCAATGTCTACATGTGCGAGCTCTGTTTCATGGCCCGGGCGACGCCGTGGCAGCCGGTGGGCGAGCTGCCCCTGCCCGTCGCCACGCGTCTGGTCGGCACTGCCAAGCAGCTCCTGGAGGCCAACCGCGACCGGCCGATCCGGACCACGACCGGGGCGACCCCGGCCATGTCCCGCATCCGCACGCGGGAGCGTCTCTTCGTCTACGGACGGGCAGGCCGCCCCTGCCTGCGCTGCCGCACACCCATCCGTCTGGCGGACCGCGACGACCGTCCCGCCTACTGGTGCCCGCACTGCCAGTCCGGGCCCACCGGCTGAGAACGGCCGGACCAGGCTGCTGAAGCGGCCAGCCTAGGAGGATATGTCCGTCCGGGTCGCCCCAGGCTCATCGGCGTCCGCCACCGACCGCACCGCGGAGGCCGCGTGTACGGGCAGGAGGCTCAGCCCCCACCCACCGGCCGCCACGGCGCCTTCGACCAGCCCGGCGTGTTCCGGCTCCAGAAGCAACCGCACCACGGCCCACCACCACAGGCCACCGATGACAAGCGCCAGGACCCATCGCCGCACCATGGCTGCCTCCTCCGGCCGACGCTAGTACGGCACGATCTCCTGGCGGGAGGGCGCACCGGTGCAACTACCGGCGTGCGCCGCGCCGACGGGACGACACTGCACGCCCTCCCCTCGGACCAGCCGTCGGGAGAGGGGGACCACGGCCCGCCCTCGCAGTTTCCCCCGGGTCCGCGCCGGCTGCATCCCGCGGCCCGATCCGCCGGAGCCTCGGACAGGTCGGAGCCCCGACACGCAGACATGCCGGTGCCCCCGGGGATTCACCGAATCCGCAGGGGCACCGGAGGGGCGCTTTCCCTACCTGTCGTCGTCGGTGAGGGAATCCTTCATGCCCTTGACGCGGTCGCCGGTTGCACCCAGGGCGCCCTCCGCCCTGGCCTTGGCCTGGTCGGACTTGCCTTCGGCTTCCTTGCGGCGGTCGCCGGTCACCTTGCCGGTCGCTTCCTTGGCCTTGCCCTTGAGCTTGTCCATGGCCTTCTTGTCCGTCACGGTGGCTCCTTCCTCGCGTTCGCTGTTTCAGGCACTCTCCGCCTGGAACATCCACGCGTGCTTCTCAAGATCCGCGGTGAGGGTGATCAGGATGTCCTGGCTGATGGGATCCGGTTCGTCGGTCGCCTCGATCCGCTCCCGCATGCGGTCGACGACCACGCGCAGGGCGTCGACGAGCACGCGTACCGCGTCCACGTCCTTGATCCAGCCGTCGGGCACCGCATCGATGGCAGTGGTCTTCGCGAGCGTCCGGGACCGGCCGTCCGGGTTGACGCCGACCGCGGAAGCCCTCTCCGCGACCGTGTCCGAGTGCTGCCGCGCCGTGTCCACGACCTCGTCGAGCTGAAGGTGCACGGAGCGGAAGCGCGGGCCGACCACATTCCAGTGGACCTGCTTGGCCACCAGGGAGAGGTCGACCAGGTCGACCAGCGCGCCTTGCAGCGCGTCCCCCACGACCTTGCGGTCAACCTCGGACAAGGCGCTCTTCACGACAGACATGCACTTCTCCGTTCAGATAGCTGTTCGGCCTACCACTCGTCCACGATGCCACATATGGAGCAAAACGGTCACACGGTGGCTGCTCCGGAGAATCACCTCCGAGAGACGCCTCCCGGCCTCACTTCGCGCGTGCCCCGCGAACCGCCCCGCACACACCGCGACACGCGAAAGCCCCGGCCGGCCCGTTGAGGGGCCGACCGGGGCTTCGTTCACCACGAACCGCGCGGTCAGGCGGCGACGACATCCACCGCTTCCGCAGGCGCCTTGATGGTCACCCGTCCCGTCGGTACGCCGGCGACCGACGCAACGGAGACGGAATTGAGCATCGGGCGAACCGGCACAGGCACCGCATCACTGGCTGCTGCCGACTCGGCCAGCTCAGCCAGCGACAGTTCATCGCTCACTTCACGCATGAGCTCGGACATCCGTACGTCCAGCGCGTCGCAAATGGCGGAGAGCAGTTCGGAGGATGCCTCCTTCTGCCCCCGCTCCACCTCGGAGAGATAGCCGAGCGAGACTCGGGCGGACGAGGAGACTTCGCGCAGAGTACGGCCTTGGCGCTGGCGCTGCCGACGCAGCACGTCACCAAGCAGGCGACGGAGCAGAATCATCGGTGGCTCCCTCCTCGGACCGCGTAGCCGCATCCTTCACGCCCCACCGTACCGCCTTGCGCTGCGGCCGTGCGGGGAGCGATGTCGTGTTCACTCAGGGCTGCAAACATCAATTCCCCCCGTTCTGTTCCGTATCCTGTGCCCTCGCATCTTCGCCGAGTTCGCCGGAGAGCAACTCGAGCAGGCTCCGCACCGTCTCTTTACGGATGTCCGCGCGCCCGCCGTTCAACCGCAGCTCGGCCACTTTCCGTACGCCACCAGGCCCGGAAACGGCTATGAAGACCGTTCCGACCGGCTTGCCGTCCTGCGGCTCCGGGCCCGCGACCCCGGTGGTCGATACGCCCCAGTCCGCGCCGAGGACCCTGCGCACGCCGGCGGCCATCGCCTGGGCGACCTCCGGGTCCACCGCTCCGCGCTCGGCCAGCAGCACGCCGTCGACACCCAGTACATCGCGCTTCAGGGGCGTGGCGTACGCCGTGACGGACCCGCGGAAGCACCGCGAGGCGCCCGGCACGGAAGTCAGCTCAGCCGCCACCAGACCGCCGGTGAGGGATTCGGCGACGCCGAGCGTCTCACCGCGCTCCTGCAGCTGCCGCAGCACCCGGGCCGCCACGGACGTCACCGCTCCGCCTCCGCGGCGCCCCGACTGCCCGCCACGCGTTTCCCGAGGGGCTCCACCACGCCTTCGGCCGCCCCGCTCATTTCATCCGTGGCGTAGCGCCCGGCGCCGTCCTCCCCGTCCGCTGCCACCGCGACCGCTTCCATGGCGGCGGCCCGTTCGGCCGCGAGCCCGCGGCGACGCAACACGACGGCCTGCCGCACGTAGTCGAGGCCGGTGACGACCGTCAGCACGACAGCGGCCATCATCACCCAGAAGCGCAGGGTCGCCAGGGGGCCCGTCAGCGCCAGGACGTACATACCCACAGCAATGCCCTGGGCCAGGGTCTTGATCTTCCCGCCGCGGCTGGCCGGGATCACCGAGTGCCGGATGACCCAGAAACGCATGAGCGTGATGCCGAGCTCACGGAAGAGGATCACGCCGGTGATCCACCACGGGAGATCGCCGAGCCAGGACAGACAGATCAGTGCCGCACCCATGATCGCCTTGTCCGCGATCGGGTCGGCGATCTTCCCGAAATCGGTGACCAGGTTGTACGCGCGCGCCAGATGACCGTCGAAGACATCCGTGATCATCGCGACGGCGAAGGCCGCCCAGGCGAACGCCCGCCAGACGGGGTCGTAGCCACCGTCGTGCAGGAGGAGCATGACAAAGCCCGGGACGAGCAGCAGCCGCAGCATCGTGAGGATGTTCGCGATGTTCCACAGACCGGCCTGATTGACGGCCGCCGCACCCAGCTTGCCGCCGCGGTGCGCCGGCGTCGCGCCGGAGCCGCCTGCCGCGGATGCCGGGGCTCCCGTCATCTGGCCGCCTCCGCAAGCTCGTGGTGTTCGGCCACGAGGTCCACTCCCTCGGTGCCCACTGCCTTCGCTTCGACCATACGGCCCGGCACGAGGCCTTCGCGTGCGGTGAAGACGACCTGGCCGTCCGTTTCCGGCGCCTGGTGGGCGGCTCGGCCCACCGCCACGGGCCCGTCCTCCTCGGATTCCACGGACTCGACGAGAACCTGAAGCGTTTCGCCGACCCGTTCCTCGGCACGCTGCGAGGTCAGCTCCTCGGCGAGCTGCGAGATGTGCGCAAGGCGCTCCGCGATGACGTCGGCGTCCAGCTTGTTCTCGTAACCGACCGCCTCGGTGCCCTCCTCGTCGGAGTAGCCGAAGACCCCGATCGCGTCCAGGCGCGCGCCGGTGAGGAAGCGTTCCAGCTCGGCGAGGTCGGCCTCGGTCTCACCGGGGAAGCCCACGATGAAGTTCGACCGCGCACCGGCCTGCGGCGCCTTCGTCCGAATGGTGTCGAGGAGTTCGAGGAACCGGTCCGTATCACCGAACCGCCGCATCGCGCGCAGGACCCCGGGGGCGGAGTGCTGGAACGAGAGGTCGAAGTAGGGGGCGACCTTGGGCGTCGAGGTGAGTACGTCGATCAGCCCCGGCCGCATCTCGGCGGGCTGCAGGTAGCTGACGCGGATCCGCTCGATCCCGTCGACGTCGGCGAGCTCGGGCAGCAGGGTCTCCAGGAGCCTGATGTCCCCGAGGTCCTTGCCGTACGAGGTGTTGTTCTCGGAGACGAGCATGACCTCCTTGACGCCCTGCTCGGCGAGCCAGCGGGTCTCTCCGAGTACGTCGGAGGGGCGCCGCGAGATGAACGAGCCGCGGAAGGACGGGATGGCGCAGAACGAGCACCGTCGGTCACAGCCCGAGGCGAGCTTCACCGAGGCGACCGGGCTGGTCCCCAGCCTGCGGCGCAGCGGTGCTCGCGGCCCGGAGACCGGCGCGACACCCTCCGGCAGGTCCGCGGGGGCCGGCGCGATCTCCTGGGAGTGCCCCGGCAGCGCGACGGCGGCGTCCTGCCGCTCGGCCGGACTGATCGGCAGCAGCTTGCGACGGTCGCGCGGGGTGTGGGAGGCGTGGATGCCACCGTTGAGGATGGTCTGCAGGCGGTCGGAGATGTCGGCGTAGTCGTCGAATCCGAGGACTCCGTCCGCTTCCGGCAGCGCCTCGGCAAGATCCTTGCCATAGCGCTCGGCCATGCAGCCGACGGCCACGACGGCCTGGGTTCTGCCGTGATCCTTCAGATCGTTGGCTTCGAGCAGGGCATCGACGGAGTCCTTCTTGGCGGCTTCGACGAACCCACAGGTGTTGACGACGGCGACATCCGCGTCCGTGGCGTTCTCGACGAGCTCCCAGCCGTCCGCTGCCAAGCGGCCTGCAAGCTCCTCCGAGTCCACCTCGTTACGGGCGCAGCCGAGAGTGACAAGGGCGACGGTACGGCGTTCGGGCATGGGCTCAAGACTACTTTGTCCCGGCACTCGCCCTACCGTGCAGGGTTCACTGCTACGGGGAGTGACCGAACAGTGGGTGAAGCCGAGGGACCACGAACGACCCGGAGAACGCCGACGGTGAGTGTCCGGCCGGACTGCCGGGCACTCACCGTCGGGAAAAGCGCGGGCGGAGAGGTCAGCCGACCTCGGGGTCACCCTTGGTGTACGAGAGCCTTTCGACCTGACCCGCTTCGAACTGATCGTCGAGCTTCTTGCCGTTCACGAAGAGATCGATCGCTCCGGCGTCACCGAGAACGAGGTCGACCCGCTCCTTGTCCTGGAAGGTCTTGGAATCTCCCTGGGCCAGCAGACCATCGAAGAGCAGTCGTCCGTTGTGGTCCTTGGCGGAGATCCAGCTCTTGCCTTCGGTGGCGCTGAGCCTGACCGTCACCTTGTCCCGCGGAGCTGCGGCGATGGCGCTTTCGGAGGGAACGGGCTTGGGGTCGGCGGGCTTGGTCGTGGTGGGCTTGGGAGTGGTCTTGTCGGATGTCGAGCCCTCGGCGACCTGCGCCGAGCCCGAACCCTTGTCCTCGCCGCTGAAGAGTGTGAAGCCGACGAAGCCGACCACGGCGACGATCGCGGCGACCATGGCCGCGGTCCAGTTGGGCCGACGGGGTTCGGAGCGGATCCGCTCCGCCTCGAACAGCGGCGCCGCGGGA
Organism: Streptomyces sp. NPDC005794; assembly: GCF_042871445.1. Lineage (NCBI taxonomy): Bacteria > Bacillati > Actinomycetota > Actinomycetes > Kitasatosporales > Streptomycetaceae > Streptomyces > Streptomyces sp. NPDC005794. The sequence continues at coordinate 13,185 of NZ_JBIAIN010000022.1, read as the reverse complement.
GTGGGAGCGGGGCGGCCGCCGTGCTCGGCGTCGAACTCCGCGATCAGCGGATCGGGGTCGAGCCGGACGGCCCGGGCGAGCATGCGGATATGGCCGCGGGCGTACACGTCACCGCCGCAGCGGGAGAAGTCGTCCTCCTCGATCGCGTGCACGATGGGGATGCGCACCCGGGTGGAGCTGCTGACTTCCTCGACCGTCAGACCTGCGGCGATACGAGCCTGCTGAAGCACGCGACCGATCGAAGGCCGGTCGTCTTCGGGGGAGTTGCCGATGGACACGGGGGCGCCTTTCGAGCGTGAGCCACCTGCTGGATGTTCAGTCTAGGGGTGGTACGAAAGGGTGGGGCAACCGGGAGCGACGACTTTGTACGCCATCGGGTTCGCCGGGCAGCCCCTCGGGCAGGACACAGGACGGAGCGCGCGACGGATCATCCCGCTACTCCTCCTTTCAACTTGACGTACGACCGGGCGAAACGGTTGCCCGCAAACTCTTACGAAGCGGATTCCCCGCGGATGACGGCCAACACGCCGTCGAGTTCGTCCGGTTTCACCATGACATCGCGCGCCTTGGAACCCTCGCTGGGACCCACAATGTTGCGCGACTCCATCAGGTCCATCAGACGACCGGCCTTCGCGAAGCCCACCCGCAGCTTGCGCTGGAGCATCGATGTCGAGCCGAACTGGGTGGACACGACCAGCTCGGCCGCCTGGCAGAGCAGATCGAGGTCGTCGCCGATGTCCTCGTCGATCTCCTTCTTCTGCTTCGTGCCGACCACCACGTCCTCGCGGAAGACCGGCGCCATCTGATCCTTGCAGTGCTGGACGACAGCCGCGACCTCGGCCTCGGTGACGAAGGCCCCCTGCATACGGGTGGGCTTGTTCGCTCCCATCGGCAGGAACAGTCCGTCGCCCTTCCCGATGAGCTTCTCGGCCCCCGGCTGGTCGAGGATGACCCGGCTGTCCGCGAGCGACGAGGTCGCGAAGGCGAGCCGGGAGGGCACGTTGGCCTTGATCAGACCTGTCACGACGTCGACCGAGGGGCGCTGCGTGGCGAGCACCAGATGGATGCCGGCGGCGCGCGCCAGCTGGGTGATCCGGACGATGGAGTCCTCGACGTCGCGCGGGGCCACCATCATGAGGTCCGCCAGCTCGTCGACGATGACCAGCAGGTACGGGTAGGCCGAGAGCTCCCGCTCGCTTCCCTCGGGGGCCTTGGCCTTGCCGGTGCGTACCGCGTGGTTGAAGTCGTCGATGTGCCTGAAGCCGTAGGCCGCGAGGTCGTCGTAGCGGAGGTCCATCTCCCGCACGACCCACTGGAGCGCCTCGGCGGCCTTCTTCGGGTTGGTGATGATGGGCGTGATGAGGTGCGGAATGCCCTCGTAGGCCGTGAGCTCGACCCGCTTCGGGTCGACGAGCACCATCCGCACTTCCTCCGGCGTCGCCCGCACCATGACCGAGGTGATCAGACAGTTGATGCAGGAGGACTTGCCGGAACCGGTCGCACCGGCGACCAGGACGTGCGGCATGTTCGCCAGGTTGGCCATCTCGTATCCGCCCTCGACGTTCTTGCCGAGTGCGACCAGCATGGGGTGGTCGTCCTCAGCCGCGTCCGCGAGACGCAGGACGTCGCCGAGGTTGACCATCTCCCGGTCGGAGTTGGGGATCTCGATACCGACTGCGGATTTGCCGGGGATCGGGGAGATGATCCGGACGTCCGGGCTCGCCACCGCGTAGGCGATGTTCTTGGTGAGGGCGGTGATCCGCTCGACCTTGACGGCGGGGCCGAGTTCCACCTCGTACCGGGTGACGGTCGGGCCGCGGGTGAAGCCGGTGACGGAGGCGTCGACCTTGAACTCGGTGAAGACGTTGGTCAGCGAGGCGACGACCACGTCGTTCGCGGCACTGCGCGTCTTGCCGGGACCCCCGCGCTCCAGCAGGTCCAGCGAGGGCAGCGAGTAGGTGATGTCGCCGGACAGCTGGAGCTGTTCGGCACGGGCGGGCAGCGGCTCGGACCGCTCGGGGGCGGGTTTCGTCAGATCGGGCACTCCACCTGTGGACGAGGAGCCCTTCACCGTGCCCGTCTCCGAGCCCTTGCGACCGGGCGGAGCCTTCTCCGCCGACCGCGCGCCGGGAACCGGGGTGCCGGTCCACTCCCGGTCCCGGTCCGTGGAGACGCCCTGGGTCAGATCGGCGACGACCGGCGAGGGGGGCATGCCGTTGAGCACAGCCCCGTCGAGCGCTGCGGCAGCGGCGGCCGCGACGTCGACGGCGTCCATGGTGCGGTTCATCGCAGGCTGGGCGGAGGACCTGCGGGGCTTGCGCCGCTTGGCCAGCGCCTCGCCCTCGGCATGATCCGGGTCGTACACGCCGTCCGGATCCGAACCGCGGGGCGAGGAGCGCCGCGAGCGCTCGGGCAGCGCCTCGCGCCACTGTTCGTCGTACCGCTCGTCGTCGCTCCCGTCCTCCTCGCCCGGTACGTACACCGGGTCGACGATGCCGAGCCTGACGCCGAGCTGCCGCAGCCTGCGGGGGATGGCGTTGACCGGGGTGGCGGTGACGACCAGCAGGCCGAAGACCGTCAGCAGCAGAAGCAGAGGGACGGCGAGGACCGCGCCCATCATGAAGACGAGAGGCTGGGAAGCGCCCCATCCGATCAGTCCGCCCGCGTCCTGCATGGCCCCGGTGCCGTCCTCGCGGCCGGGCGATCCACAGGCGATGTGGACCTGGCCGAGCACACCGATGACGAGAGCGGAGAGCCCGATGACGATACGGCCGTTGGCCTCGGGCTTCTCCGGATAGAGGATCAGCCGCACGGCGACGGCGCCCAGCAGTATCGGCACCAGCAGATCGAGCCGGCCGAACGCCCCGGTCACGAGCATCTCGACGAGATCGCCGACGGGGCCCCGCAGATGCGACCAGGTGCCCGCCGCCACGACCAGCGCGAGGCCGAGGAGCAGCAGGGCGAGTCCGTCCTTGCGGTGTGCCGGGTCCAGCCCCTTGGCACCGCGCCCTATGGAGCGGAACACCGCCCCGACGCCGTGCGCGGTACCCAGCCACAGCGCACGGACGAGCCTGTACACACCCCCGGTGGGGGACGGTGCGGGCTTGGGCGCGACCTTCTTCGCCGCGGCCTTCTTGGCGGGCGCCTTTTTGACGGACGCGGTCTTCTTCGGAGCCGCCTTCTTGGCGGGCGCGGCTTTCTTCGCCGGTCCCTGGGTACGACCGGCACGCTTCGCGGTGCCCGCCGTGCCCAGGGAACCCTTGCCGGACGTACGTGAGGCCATGTGACTGAGGTTACCGGTGCCGACGCCGGTGGACACGTGTGCCTACGGCTTCACCCGTCCGTGTCGCCCTTGCAGAGGAGCGAAACTGACGCACACTCAGTCGCCGCAGGTCAGCTCTGCGAGGGCAGGGTGGCCCCGGAACCGCCCGCCCCGGGCTCCAGTGCGTCGAGCGCCCGGCGCAGTCCGGTGAGCTTGCGCTCGAGATGGGCGGCGGTGGCCACGGCGGCCGCGTCCGCCGATTCGTCGTCCAGCTGTTTGGAGAGAGCCTCCGCCTGCTCCTCGACCGCGGCGAGCCGCGCCGAGAGCTCGGCGAGCAGACCCGCCGGCTCCTTCTCGTCGGCGCCCTGGTGGGCACCGCCCTCGAGCTGGAGTCGTAGCAGCGCCGCCTGTTCACGCAGCTGACAGTTCTTCATGTACAGCTCGACGAACACCGAGACCTTGGCGCGCAGCACCCAGGGGTCGAAGGGCTTCGAGATGTAGTCCACGGCACCCGCCGCATAACCCCGGAAGGTGTGATGCGGGCCGTGGTTGATCGCGGTCAGGAAGATGATCGGGATGTCCCGGGTCCGCTCCCGCCGCTTGATGTGCGCGGCCGTCTCGAATCCGTCCATGCCGGGCATCTGTACGTCCAGCAGAATGACCGCGAAATCGTCCGTGAGCAGCGCCTTGAGCGCTTCCTCCCCTGACGATGCCCGTACCAGTGTCTGATCGAGCGCAGAGAGGATGGCCTCCAGCGCCAGCAGATTCTCCGGCCGGTCATCGACCAGGAGGATCTTGGCCTTCTGCACCATGGCCCGTCCTCCTCGCCCCGGAATCGCACCGGGTGCCGCCCCAGGGGACGACTCCCTTACGCCGTCCGTCCTTGTGCCGGTCATGGTAGCCGCACCCCGCCCGTCACCACACCCTGTCACCGCGATGTCACTGTGCACATAGGCGAAAACGCGGCCGAAGCCCAGAAGGTTCCCCGGAATCCGCTCACTCACACCCTTCCGGACACAGCGAGCCGACGGATTCCGGTGAGTCACTCCCCGGACGGTCACTCTCCTCGCATCCAGTTCTCCATCACTGACAGCAGGTGATCGGAATCGACCGGCTTGGTCACGTAGTCGGAGGCCCCGCAGTCGATCGCCTTCTCGCGGTCGCCCTTCATGGCCTTGGCGGTCAGCGCGACGATCGGCAGCCCTGCGAACTGCGGCATCCGGCGGATCGCTGTCGTCGTCGCATAGCCATCCATCTCGGGCATCATGATGTCCATCAGAACGATCGTTACATCGTCGTGCTGCTCGAGGACTTCGATGCCCTCGCGGCCGTTCTCCGCGTACAGCACCGACAGGCCGTGCTGCTCCAGCACGCTGGTGAGGGCGAAGACATTGCGGATGTCGTCGTCGACGATCAGCACCTTCTCCCCGTGGAACCGGAACGTCCGGCGGGGTTCCTGCTCCTCCGGCGCGCTCTGCACCCACTCCTCCGGCGCCTGGCTCTCCTCCACGGACCTGCCGTTCGCCAGGGCGGGGCGTTGCGCCGCGCCCCCCAGGGCCTTGCGCCGGCGGCGGAACACCCCGGCGGAGTTGGCGGGGTCGCCCAGGGGCAGCCCGGTCCCGTTGCCCTGCGACGCCTCCAGGTGCAGGGCATCCTCGGCGGACTTCGCGTGGACCTCGATGGGGCCGGGCCCCATCTGCGGGTAGCCCTGCGGAGGCAGCTCGCTCGGGTGCAGGGGCAGGTACAGCGTGAAGGTCGACCCACGTCCGGGTTCGCTCGCCGCGTGGATCTCGCCGCCCAGCAGACGGGCGATCTCCCGGCTGATGGAGAGGCCGAGTCCGGTCCCCCCGTACTTGCGGCTGGTCGTACCGTCCGCCTGCTTGAACGCCTCGAAGATCACCAGCATCTTGCTGGACGCGATGCCGATTCCGGTGTCGGTGACCGAGAAGGCGATCAGGTCGCCGTCGGCGTCCTGCAGCGAACCGGCCTCCAGCAGGTGCTCCCTGATGGCGTTCGGCACATCGGCGCCGGCCGGCCGGATGACCAGCTCCACGGCGCCGCTGTCGGTGAACTTCACCGCGTTGGACAGGAGGTTGCGCAGGACCTGCAGCAGCCGCTGCTCGTCCGTGTGCAGCGTGGCGGGCAGCTCCGGAGACACCCGTACGGAGAAGTCGAGCCCCTTCTCCGCGGTGAGCGGCCGGAAGGTCGCCTCCACGTAGTCGACCAGCTGCACCAGTGCGATCCGGGTCGGACTGACGTCCATCTTGCCCGCCTCGACCTTGGACAGGTCGAGGATGTCGTTGATCAGCTGGAGCAGGTCGGAACCCGCCCCGTGGATCGTCTCGGCGAACTCCACCTGCTTCGGCGAGAGATTGCCCTCGGCGTTGTCCGCGAGCAGCTTGGCCAGGATGAGCAGCGAGTTGAGCGGCGTACGCAGCTCGTGCGACATGTTGGCCAGGAACTCCGACTTGTAGCGCATCGAGACGGCGAGCTGCTCGGCGCGTTCCTCCAGGACCTGCCGCGCCTCCTCGATCTCGGTGTTCTTCACCTCGATGTCACGGTTCTGCTGAGCCAGCAGTTCCGCCTTCTCCTCCAGCTCGGCGTTGGACGCCTGCAGCGCCTTCTGCCGGTTCTCGAGCTCCTGTGAACGGTCGCGCAGCTGCTCGGTGAGCTCCTGGGACTGTTCGAGGAGCTTCTCGGTCTTCGTGTTGACGCTGATGGTGTTGACGCTCGTGGCGATCATCTCGGCGAGCTGGTTGAGGAAGTCCCGCTGAATGTGTGTGAACGGCTGGAACGACGCCAGTTCGATGACACCGAGCACCTGGCCCTCGAAGAGCACCGGAAGCACGATCACGTGTGCGGGCGGGGCCTCACCGAGTCCTGAGGAGATCTTCAGATAGCCCGGCGGCACATTGTCCACCTGGATCGTCCGCTTCTCCTCGGCCGCCGTGCCGATGAGCGTCTCACCGGGCCGGAAGGAGGTCGGCATGGAGCCCGCCGAATAGCCGTAACTGCCGCGCATGCGCAGCTCGTACGAGCTCTCGTTACCGGCGTCCGACCCGACGCCGTCGCCGGTGGTCATGGCCAGGAAGAACGCACCGTGCTGGGCGGAGACGACCGGAGTCAGCTCGCTCATGATCAGCGAGGCGACGTCGTCCAGATCGCGGCGGCCCTGCATCAGACCGGAGATCCTGGCGAGGTTGCCCTTGAGCCAGTCCTGCTCCTTGTTGGCCAGCGTGGTGTCGCGCAGATTGGCGATCATCGTATTGATGTTGTCCTGCAGGACCTGGATCTCACCGGCCGCGTCGACATCGATCTTGAGGTTGAGATCACCGCGGGTCACCGCGGTGGCGACGGCCGCGATGGCGCGCACCTGACGGGTCAGGTTCCCGGCCATCTCGTTCACCGACTCGGTGAGGTCGCGCCAGGTTCCGTCGACGTCCCGGACCCGCGCCTGCCCGCCCAGCTGCCCCTCGGTGCCCACCTCGCGGGCCACCCGGGTCACCTGCTCGGCGAACGAGGAGAGCTGGTCGACCATCGTGTTGATGGTGTTCTTCAGCTCCTGGATCTCGCCGCGCGCATCGATGTCGATCTTCTTGGTGAGATCCCCCTTGGCGATGGCCGTCGTGACCGTGGCGATCTGGCGCACCTGCCCGGTCAGGTTCGACGCCATCGAGTTCACCGACTCGGTGAGGTCCTTCCAGGTGCCCGAGACACCCGGGACACGTGCCTGGCCGCCCAGCTCGCCCTCGGTGCCCACCTCGCGCGCCACGCGGGTCACCTCGTCGGCGAACGAGGACAGGGTCGTCACCATCGTGTTGACGGTGTCGGCGAGTTCGGCGACCTCGCCACGCGCCTCGACCGTCACCTTCTTCGTCAGGTCGCCGTTGGCGACCGCGGAGGAGACCCGGGAGATGTTGCGCACCTGGCTGGTCAGGTTGTTGGCCATCAGGTTGACGTTGTCGCTGAGGTCCTTCCAGATGCCCGTGGCACCGCGCACGCGCGCCTGGCCGCCCAGGATGCCCTCGGTGCCCACCTCGCGGGCGACCCTCGTCACCTCGTCGGCGAAGTTGAGCAGCTGGTCGACCATCGTGTTGACCGTCGTCACCAGCTCGAGGATCTCGCCCTTGGCGTCTACGGTGATCTTCTTGGAGAGATCACCCTTGGCGACCGCTGTGGTCACCTCGGCGATGTTGCGCACCTGGAGGGTGAGGTTGTTCGCCATGCCGTTGACGGACTGGGTGAGGTCCTTCCACGTACCGGAGACGCCCTGCACCTCTGCCTGCCCGCCGAGGATGCCCTCCGTGCCCACCTCGCGGGCGACCCGGGTCACCTGCTCAGCGAAGTTGGAGAGCTGGTCGACCATGGTGTTGAGGGTGTTCTTCAGCTCGAGGATCTCGCCCCGGGCGTCCACATCGATCTTCTGCGACAGGTCACCCCGTGCCACCGCCGTGGCGACCTGCGCGATGTTACGTACCTGGGCGGTGAGGTTCCCCGCCATGCCGTTCACCGAGTCGGTCAGGTCGCGCCACACGCCGGCCACGCCGGGGACCTGCGCCTGGCCGCCGAGACGGCCGTCCGTGCCCACCTCACGGGCCACCCGCGTGACCTGGTCGGCGAAGGCGGAGAGCTGGTCGACCATCGTGTTGATGGTGTTCTTCAGCTCGAGGATCTCGCCCCGGGCGTCCACATCGATCTTCTGCGACAGGTCACCCCGCGCCACCGCCGTGGTCACCTGGGCGATCTGCCGCACCTGGGAGGTGAGGTTGCCGGCCATGAAGTTGACGGAGTCGGTGAGCTCCTTCCAGGTACCGGAGACACCGTCGACGCGCGCCTGACCGCCCAGGCGGCCCTCCGTGCCCACGTCCCGGGCCATCCGCGTCACCTGGTCGGCGAAGTTGGACAGCTGCGCCACCATCGTGTTGACGGTGTTCTTCAGCTCCAGCATCTCGCCGGCCACATCGACGGTGACCTTCTGCGACAGGTCGCCGTTGGCGACGGCCGTCGTCACCTGCGCGATGTCACGCACCTGGCCCGTGAGGTTACGGAAGGCGGTGTTCACCGAGTCGGTGAGGTCCTTCCAGGTCCCCGCCGCCCCCGGTACTTCGGCCTGACCGCCGAGACGGCCCTCCACGCCGACCTCCCGGGCGACCCGGGTCACCTCCGAGCCGAAGGCCTGGAGCTGGTCCACCATCGTGTTGACGGTGTTCTTCAGCTCCAGCATCTCGCCGGCCACATCGACGGTGACCTTCTGCGTCATGTCACCGCTGGCCACCGCGGTGGTCACCTGCGCGATGTCACGCACCTGCGTCGTCAGGTTCCGGAAGACCGTGTTCACCGAATCGGTGAGGTCCTTCCAGGTCCCCGCGGCACCCGGCACCTGGGCCTGGCCACCGAGCAGACCCTCGCCACCGACCTCGCTCGCCACGCGCGTCACCTCGTCGGCGAAGGTACGCAGCGTCTCGGTCATCTGGTTGATCGTCTCGGCGAGCTGCGCGACCTCGCCGCGGGCGCTCACCGTGACCTTCTGCGACAGGTCGCCGTTGGCGACGGCCGTCGTCACCTCGGCGATGCCGCGCACCTGGGACGTGAGGTTCCCGGCCATCGTGTTGACGGAGTCGGTGAGGTCCTTCCAGACCCCGGCCACCCCCGGCACGGTCGCCTGCCCGCCCAGTTCGCCCTCGGTACCCACCTCACGGGCGACGCGGGTCACCTCGGAGGAGAACGACGACAGCTGGTCCACCATCGTGTTGACGGTGTTCTTGAGCTGGAGCATCTCACCGGCCACATGGACGGTGACCTTCCGTGACAGGTCACCCTTGGCCACGGCCGTCGTCACCAGGGCGATGTCGCGTACCTGTGCGGTGAGCCGGTAGGCCATGGTGTTCACGGAGTCCGTGAGGTCCTTCCACGACCCGGACATGCCGCGGACCTGGGCCTGACCGCCCAGCTTGCCCTCGGTACCCACTTCGACCGCGACCCGCGTCACCTGTTCGGTGAACGCGGACAACTGGTCGACCAGGTTGTTGACCGTGCGGGCGACCTTCAGGAACTCCCCGCGCAACGGGCGTACGGTCTCGTCCACCGCGTGGGTACGCAGTTCCATCCGTTGCTCGAGGTCACCGTCGGCGACGGCGGAGAGTACCCGTCCGACTTCGGACACGGGTCGCGCCAGATCGTCGACGAGCTCGTTGGAGGCGTCGATCGCGGCAGCCCAGGAGCCCTCGCAGGCACCGGTCTCCAGGCGCTCGGTGAGTTTCCCTTCGCGCCCGACCACACGCCGCACACGGGCGAGCTCGCCCGTCAGGTGCAGATTACGGTCGGCCACCTCGTTGAAGACCGCGGCGATCTCCGTGAGTACGCCGTCGCCGGAGACGGTGAGCCGCCTGCGGAAGTTGCCGTCACGCATCGCCACGAGGGCCGCGAGCAGTCTGTTCAGAGCTGCCGCGTCCACGTCAATGGTCCCATTGCGCTGCTTTTTCACGGACTGCCCGCCTTTTGTGCGCGTTCCTGAACCCCGCGCCGCCACGCCAGACTCCACCGTGTCCCTCCCGCAGGGGTTGACCGTATCGCTCGGGCCGTTATCGGAAGCTTGCCCACTTCCACTTTGGCTCACCGCCACAGCACACCGTCAACGGGTAACTATGCGGTCGTCAAATCGTTGAAACGTACCAGGCCGGGAGGGGAGGGCGAGGAAGGTCTCATGGTCGTCCCATTTCCCTCACCGGGACCCCTTAGTTGTGCGCCCGGCGCACAACCGCTGACTGCCCTGCGAACCCAAGTCCGCCCTCGTGTACCCGGGACACCTGGCGAGCGTCTAGCCTGGCAGACGAATCGAAGCGGCGATATACGGGCACAGGACTCGGGGAAGCGACGAGACACCATATGGGGAGTGCTGTGATCACCGCGCGCGCGGCTGCCACCTTCGATCCGGTCGGACGCTCGGTCGCGACCGCCCGCGCATTCGTCCGCGACACCCTTCAGGGGTGGGGTTACACGGACGTCGTTGACGACGCCGTCGTTCTTACCAGTGAACTTGTGACCAACGCGGTCGTGCACGCCGGCACAGCCGCCGACGTGCTGTGTCTGCGCACCGAGGACGGTGTACGCGTCGAGGTCTCCGACCACTACCCGGAGCGGGAGGTCCCGCTCCAGAGTTCCGGCCTCGACTTCGGCAGCCCGGACCGTGAGGGCGGCCGTGGCCTGCTGCTCTGCGCGGCTCTCGCTTCCCGCTGGGGCGTCGAGTACACCCCGACGCACAAACATGTCTGGTTCCAGCTCGATCTCCCCGAACGCCCCGTGGGTGTGCGCTCGGCGAGCCCGGTGCTGCCCACCGCGCTGCTTCCGGTAGCGGAACAGCGCGTACGGGTGGCTGTCGTCCAGACCGACGGATCCGGATCCATCGTCTCCTGGAACGACGACGCCTCCTTCCTCTTCGGGTACGCCGCGGAGCAGGTCGACGGCAAGCAGCTCACCGACTTCGTGGCGTGGCCGCACACCCCGGGCACCAACACCGGCATCGCCGACGCACTGCGACTCTCCCGGTGGGAGGGCAGCTACGGCATCCGCGGCGCCGACGGCCGCGTCATCCCTGTGTACGCGTCACACCTCAGAGTCCGTGACGCCGACGGCGAGCCCTCCACCGTCTGCCTCCTCGTGCGCGATTACGAGCGCGCCGTGCTGCAGAGGCCGGTGCGCGCCCCTGTCTCCGACCCCTCGGCGGACAACCGCAGTACGGACCCCTTCGAAATCTTCATCGGCTCCCCCGCCCCCGACGACCTCGACGGACTGCTGCAGCGCACGGTCGAGCGGGCGCGCGACATGCTGGACGCCGACGCCGCCTTCCTGCTGCTGGCCACCGATGACGAGACGGAGCTGGAGGTCCGCGCGACCACCGGCCTCCCTTCGGCACGCCAGCGCTTCGCACGGGTCCCCGTGGAGGCGGGCACGGGCCGCTACGGCTCCGCCCGCATGCCCGCCGTCCACGAGGACCTCACCGTCGTACCGGGCGCCGTCCCGCTGCTCAGCGACACCGGCATGCGGTCGGTCGTCACGGTCCCGCTCAAGGTCGAGGGCCGCCTCACCGGCTCCCTCGGGGTCGCTGCCGAAGCGGCCGGGCGGTACTCCAACGAGGAGGCCCTGCGGCTGCAGTTCGCCGCGGACCGCATCGCGCTGGCCGTCGAGTCCGCCCGGCTCGGCGAGCTGGAGCGCCTGCGCCGCGGCTCGCTGTCCTTCCTCGTCGAGGCTTCCGATCTACTGGCCGGCACGCTGGACAGGGATCAGACACTGGCCCTGATGGCACAGATGACCGTGCCCACGCTGGCCACCTGGTGCGCCGTCTACACCATCGCGGACCAGTCCTCGGAGCCGTATCTCTCCTACGTCCTCCACGAGGACGAGGAGCGCATCGACGGCCTGAAGGCCCTGCTGTCCTCCATCGACCCGCCGGAACCCGTCCCCACCCCTGGCGCCCGCATCTGGCCGGCGCCCACGGAAGCAGGTCATCAGGCCGCCCTGCGCACCTCCAAGCGCACTCTGGGCAGGAACGCGCCCCTGAGCATGGGGGCAGCCGTCCGTACCGTCCTGGCCACGGCGGTTGCCGTGGGAGGCGAGACCGTGGTCCTGCCGCTCGTGGCGAGGAACCGTGTGATCGGCATGCTCACGCTCGGCAAGCCGTCCGACGAGCACTTCCGCCAGGAGATTCTGGAGCTGGCCGAGGACCTGTCCCGACGGGCTGCTCTGGCTCTCGACAACGCCCGCCTGTACTCGGAGCGCATGGCCATCAGCCAGTCGCTCCAGCGGAGCCTGCTGCCGCCCGGCCTGCCCGATGTGCCCAACGTCGAGATCGAGGTCATCTACCGTGCGGCCGGCGAGGGCAACGAGGTCGGCGGCGACTTCTACGACGTCTTCCCCATTCGTGACGGTGCCTACGGCTTCGCCATCGGCGACGTCTGCGGTACGGGCCCGGAGGCGGCCGCCGTCACGGGCCTCGCCCGCCATGCCTTGCGCCTGCTCGCCCGTGAGGGGTTCAGTGGCCCCGCGGTACTGGAGCGACTCAACGCCGCCATCCTGGACGAAGGCGCGCGCAGCCGCTTCCTCACGCTGCTCTACGGGGAATTGTGGCCCCAGGAGGACGGAAGCGCCCTCCTGAAGGTGGTCTGTGCCGGCCATCCCCTCCCCCTACGTCTGCGCCAGGACGGCTCCGTGGAAGCGGCAGCCGAACCGCAGCCGCTCCTGGGGGTCATCGAGGACCTCGAGCTGTACGAGCAGGAGGTCACCCTGGAACCCGGCGACGTCCTCCTGTGTGTGACCGACGGAGTCACCGAACGCCGCGAGGGTGCGCGCATGCTGGGCGACGACGGCCTGGCCGATGTCCTCGCCGTGTGTACGGGCCTGACGGCCGGAGCGGTGGCGGGGCGCATCCTGCGAGCCGTGGAGCGCTTCGCCGCAGAGCCCGCGTCCGACGACATGGCCATCCTGGCCATGCGCGTCCCGGAGCCGCACAGCCGCTAGGGCGGGTTTCGACAACACGCCCTAGAGGTTCCTCCCGACACGAGAAAGGCCCCCGCCAGTGGCGGGGGCCTTTCCAAGTGCTGAGCCCCAATGCGGAATCGAACCGCAGACCTTCTCCTTACCATGGAGACGCTCTACCGACTGAGCTATTGGGGCCTGCTGCCTTGCGGCAACGAGATAAAGCATACCCTGAACAAGAGGGTGCTCAAAACCAGCGGTTCGAAGCTTCCGACGACATCCGACGGACGACTTCGGCCTCGTCGGAACACCCCTGCCGGCACACTCACCGGCCGCCGGGTTCGTGCCTGTTTCGTCCTGTGAACGCAGAAAAGCCCCGTGCCACAAGGGCACGGGGCTTTCCCGGAATAATTGTTCGGCGGCGTCCTACTCTCCCACAGGGTCCCCCCTGC
>NZ_JBIAIN010000021.1:58652-161578 GCF_042871445.1 Streptomyces sp. NPDC005794 | reverse complement strand
CCGTTTCACCGGGGCCCTCCGGGCGCTTCCCTTCGTTCTTGCGTTTCCGACTCTATCAGACTCTTTCGTGTCCGATTCCCGGTCGAAGCGGGTTCTTGCTTTTTCGCTTTCCAGTTCTTCGCTTTCGCGTTTCCCTTTCCGGCGAGTCCGACTCTATCAGATCCTTTCGGGCCTGATTCCCAGTCAGCGGGGTTCGTCTTCCGGGCTGTTGGGCCCTTCCGACGTCTCAAACTCTAGCGGATTCTCCCGGCGACTCATAATCGAGCCTGTGAATTGAATTCCGGGCATGCCGAAATTCTCCCCGGTGGGAGGTCGTGCTGAGTTTGTTTGCCGCATGTGCGGCGGGATCGATTGCCGCCGGACCGTACCGGCTCCGTGACAACTCGAAGAACCTTACGGATGCAGGGGAGGCGTGTCAACCCCGTCGCCCTGCCCCCGCCCCCGCCCCTCAGTCCAGGTCGGTGAGCCGGCCGCCGGCGTCAGGCTGCTCGTGCTCCACCCTGCGCAGGAGACGGATCAAACTCTCACCCAGCGCTCCGCGCTCCTCGCCCGAGAGGTCCTGGAGAAGGTCCTCCTCGAAGGTGGTGGCCATCCGCATCGCCTCGAGCCACTTCGTACGGCCCTCGTCGGTCAGCTCCACGATGACGCGCACCCGGTTGTTCTCGTCCCGGTCCCGGGTGACCAGGCCTTCGCCCGCCATGCGGTCGATGCGGTGGGTCATCGCCGCGGGAGTGAGCCCGAGGCGCTTGGCCAGCTCGCCCGGCCCCAGCCGGTACGGGGCGCCGGACAGGACGAGGGTCTTCAGGACCTCCCACTCGGCGTTGCTGATGCCGAGGGCGGCGACCTGTCTGCCGTAGGCGACGTTCATCCGGCGGTTCAGCCGGCCCAGCGCGGAGACGATCTGCTCGACCTGCGGATCGAGGTCCCGGAATTCGCGCTGGTAGGCCGCGATCTGCTCGTCGAGGCTCGGCTCCTGGAGCTCTGGCCGCTCGGTGGTGTCAGACATGGCGGGCAGTATGGCACGCCCCCATCGCCTTCAAAGTCCTTCACAGTGAAGACTTCAGCATCTAATTTTAGTGCTAAAGTCTACGAGTTCGTGTTCTCGAAGTTCTTCATGTCTTGAGGTAGGTGAGTGTGACCAGGGAGATGGGTGCAGCGCTGCGGCGGATCCAGCTGGGGAGTGCGCTGAGCGCGTTCGGCCTCGGATTCACCGTTCCGTATCTGTACGTCTACGTGGCACAGGTACGGGATCTGGGTGCGGGTACGGCAGGTGTCGTGCTGGCTGTCTTCGCGATGGCGGCGCTTGCCGTACTGCCGTTCACGGGCCGTGTCATCGACCGGCGCGGCCCCCTGCCCGTGCTGATCGTCGCCGCCGTCACGGCGGCCGTGGGCGCCGGTGCCCTGGGCTTCTCGAACGGTGTGACGTCCGCCGTGCTCTCCGCCGCGGTCCTCGGCGCGGGCACCGCCGTCATGCAGCCGGCGCTCGCGACGATGCTGGTGTGGTGCTCGAGCGCGGCGACCCGTACCCGTGCCTTCGCCATGCAGTTCTTCCTGCAGAACCTCGGCCTCGGCATCGGTGGCCTGCTCGGAGGGCAGCTGGTGGACGTCGCCCGTCCGTCGAGCTTCACCCTGCTGTTCCTCATCGAGGCGGCGATGTTCGTGGTGCTCGGCGTGGTCGCGGCCACGGTGCGCATGCCGCGCGGCCCTTCCCTCACGGGTCCGGTGTCCGCCGACGGCACGGCGCCCAAGCCCGGACTGCGTGTGCTGCTCTCGCACAAGGCCATGGTGCAGCTGTGCGTGCTGGGCTTCGTGATCTTCTTCGCCTGCTACGGACAGTTCGAGTCCGGCCTCGCCGCCTACGGCACCGAGGCCGCCGGAATCGCTCCGTCCACCCTGGGCATCGCGCTGGCGGCCAACACGGCGGTCATCGTCCTCGCGCAGTTCGTCGTGCTCCGCCTCGTGGAGCGGCGGCGGCGCAGCCGGGTCATCGCGTGGGTAGGTCTGATCTGGGCCTTCGCCTGGATCGTGGCGGGGTACGCGGGTCTCGGACACGGCAGCCAGACCATGGCGACGGCCGCGATGATCTCGACGTACGCGCTGTTCGGGCTGGGTGAGTCGATGCTGTCGCCGACGGTGGCGCCGCTCGTCGCCGATCTGGCGCCGGAGGCCATGGTCGGTCAGTACAACTCGGCCTTCGCCCTGGTGAAGCAGCTGGCCCTGGCCGTCGGGCCCGCCGTTGGCGGTCCCATGGGGGCGTCGCTGCACGGGCCGTACATCGTGACCTTCGTGCTGTTCTCGCTGGGCATCACCGTGCTGGCGCTCAAGCTGGGCCGTCAGCTCACTCCCGTACAGGACAAACCGTCGCTCACGGCGGCGCCGTCCCGGGTGGTCGCCGTGTCGCTTCCGGAGAGCGAGCCGGTCACCACGCCCGCCGTCGTGCGCTGAGACGTCCGGCCGGGTGCTGAGCCGGGGTCAGCCGGGCAGCGCGAATTCGCACCAGACCGACTTACCGCCGCCCGGGGTGCGGCGACTGCCCCAGGACGAGGCGATGGACGCGATGATGGAGATGCCGCGCCCCGCCTCGTCGGCGGGTTCGGCACGGCGGCGGCGCGGCAGGTGGTCGTCGGCGTCCGTCACCTCGATGATCAGGCGTCGGTCGGTCCTGCGCAGACCGAGGCGCATGGGCGGGGTCCCGTGCTGGAGCGAGTTCGCGACGAGCTCGCTCGCCGCGAGGACACCCAGATCGCAGAGCTCCATGGGAAAGCGCCAGGACGCCAGGACTCCGGTGGCGAAGGCGCGGGCCCTGGGAGTGGCCTCGATGCCGCCGAGCAGTTCGAGCGAGGCGTTGTGGAAGAGCTCCGCGGCCGTTCCCGTACGGGCGGGGTGCTGGACCACGAGGACCGCCACGTCGTCGTCGTGCTCCGCGGTGACGCCCAGGGAACGGATGAGCCGGTCGCAGACCACCTGGGGCGATCCCTTGGCACCGGACAGGGCGCGCTCCAGGGAGGCCACGCCCTCGTCGATGTCCTCGCTGCGGCGTTCGACCAGGCCGTCCGTGTAGAGGACGGCCGTGGAGCCGGGCGGCAGGGCGATCGTCCCGGAGGTATGCACCCAGCCACCCGTGCCGAGCGGCGGCCCGGTCGGGTCCTCGGCACGGTGGACCGTGCCGTCCTCGTCGCACACGAGGATGGGGAGGTGCCCGGCGGAGGCGTAGACGAGGTGCCCCTCGTTGGGGTCGTGGACGGCGTAGGCGCAGGTGGCGATCTGGCTGGCGTCGATCTCCGCGGCGAGTACGTCGAGGAGCTGGAGCACCTCGTGCGGCGGCAGGTCGAGGCGGGCGTAGGCGCGGACGGCCGTACGCAGCTGGCCCATGACGGCGGCGGCCCGCACGCCGCGGCCCATCACGTCACCGATGACGAGCGCGGTCCGGCCGGCGCCCAGGGTGATCACGTCGTACCAGTCGCCGCCGACCGCCGCGTCCGTGCCACCCGGCTGGTACGTGGCGGCGATGCGCAGGTCGTCGGGCTGTTCGAGGTCCTGCGGGAGCAGGGAACGCTGGAGGGTGACGGCGGTTTCCCGGTGGCGCCGTTCGCTGGCGCGGAGCCGCTCCGCGGCCTCGGCGTGGTCGGTGACATCGGTGGCGTAGACGAGGACGCCCGCTTCCCCGTCGGGTCCGTCGGGGTCGCCGGTGGCCATGGGGGTGCAGGTCACCGTGTACGAGCTGCCGGCCAGGACCTTGCGGGACTTGACCGTGCGCGGGGTGCCGCTGCGCAGGACCTGGTCCATGAGGGGCAGCAGGCTCAACTCGGCGAGCTCGGGCATGGCTTCGGCTGCGGGTTCACCGCTGGGACGCGGGCCGAAGGCCGACGTGTAGGCGGCGTTGACATAGGTGATGCGGTGCTCGGGGCCGTGGAGCAGCGCGACGGGTGCGGGAAGCCGGCCGAGGAGCTCGCGGGCCGACAGTGCCTCCAGCGAGGGCCCTGGGGCGGAGGGTGCCGAGGTGTCGTCCGGTGGCGTGGGCTCGGTGTCCGGCCGTACGGACTCGGCGCGGGCGGCGGGTACGGAACTGTGGTCGTCCCGCGCGGCGGCTCGACGCTGCGTTCCGGGAAGGCGGGCGCTCCAGCGCGTGAAGTTCACGGAATTTCTGGCCTCGTGTGTCGGTCTGGTCCGCTCGGGCGAGCTGCTTCTTCTGCTGGTCCTGTGGCTGGTACCCGGCCGGTTCTCATGCGGGGACGGGCTGCCGGGGCCAGGCTTCCGGGAACGCGCAGCCAGGCCTCTTGGTGCTGTTGATCGTCGCTGACGGTCACTGTAGGTGACTGCCCGCCGGGTGACTCTGCGCAGGTGTGAGCCCACCTATGGTCACACGTCAATGGTGACCGGCCGTACTGACAGTTGTCGTACGGCAGCCGGTCCGCCGGCTGAACTCCAGCCGGTCCCTGGGGCGTGCCGGAGGGCGGGGAACCGCGGGTCAGCCGGACGTGCCCGGCGGCCCGCCGTCCTTCGGCGGAGTGTCGCCGGGGGGACCCGGGTGCGCGTGTCCACGGGCGGCGAGGGCGAATTCGGCACGCGGGTGTTCGAGCGAGCCGAGGGAGACGATCTCCCGTTTGAAGAGCCCGGCCAGGGTCCACTCGGCAAGGACACGCGCCTTCCGGTTGAACGTGGGTACGCGGCTCAGGTGGTAGACGCGGTGCATCAGCCAGGCCGGGTATCCCTTGAGCTTGCGCCCGTAGACGTGCGCGACGCCTTTGTGCAGGCCGAGAGAGGCGACGGATCCGGCGTAGGAGTGCCGGTAGTCCTGGGCCGGCCGGCCGGCGAGCGTGGCCAGGATGTTGTCCGCGAGGACCTTGGCCTGGCGCACCGCGTGCTGGGCGTTCGGCGCGGTCTCGGTGCCCGGCTCGGACGCGGTGAGGTCCGGGACGGCCGCCGCGTCACCGGCGGCCCAGGCGTGCGCGGTGCCGTCGACGGCGAGCGTGGCGTCGCAGCGGATCCGGCCGCGCTCCGTGAGCGGAAGGTCGGTGGCGGCGAGGATCGGTGCGGGTTTGACGCCCGCGGTCCACACCAGGGTGCGGGTCGGGAAGCGCGAGCCGTCACTGAGCACGGCGACCCGGCCTTCGCAGCTGACCAGCCGGGTGTCGAGCCGTACGTCGATGTTGCGGCCCCGCAGTTCCCTGACGGCGTACCTGCCCATCGCCTCGCCGACTTCGGGCAGGATCCGCCCGGTCGCCTCGACCAGGATCCACCTCAGGTCCGCGGGCTTGATGTTGTGGTAGTACCGCGAGGTGTACCGGGCCATGTCCTCGAGCTCCGCGAGCGCCTCCACGCCCGCGTATCCGCCGCCGACGAAGACGAAGGTGAGGGCCGCGTCGCGGATGGCGGGGTCCCGGGTGGCGGACGCGATGTCCATCTGCTCGATGACGTGGTTGCGGAGGCCGATGGCCTCCTCGACCGTCTTGAAACCGATGCCGAAGTCCGCGAGGCCGGGTACCGGCAGGGTGCGCGACACGGATCCGGGCGCCAGGACGATCTCGTCGTACGGGATCTCGAGGGCGCCGGTGCCGTCCTCGCCGGTGGCGAGCGTCGTGACCGTCACGGTGCGCTTGGCGTGGTCGACGCGCTCCGCCTCGCCGATGACGATCGTGCAGTTCTTCAGGACCCGGCGCAGGGGGACGACGACATGGCGTGGCGAGATCGAACCGGCGGCCGCCTCGGGCAGGAACGGCTGATACGTCATGTAGGGCTCGGGCGTGACCACCACGATCTCGGCCTCACCGCTTCTCAGTCTCTGCCGCAGCTTCCGCTGGAGACGCAGAGCGGTGTACATCCCGACGTAGCCGCCGCCGACGACGAGGATGCGCACACTGGGCCGGGTGCCGGGGGGTGTCCCCGGAGAATCTGGTGCCTTCACCATCCCATGACGCAACGGAGTCCGGTGTTTGTCCACAGGCCCGGCAAATTGTGTGACCGGAGCTCCTGGGCCGCGCGGCGGGCGGCGGCGCCCTCCTGTTTCCGAGCTGTGCAGGTCAGGTACGCCGGGAGGGCGGGCCCACAGGGGCCGAACCCGGGTCCAACCGGTCCTTGCTCCGATCGGGGGGCGCCCGGTGCGGAACAACCCTCTTCTGAATTGAGCCGGGCTCAACTATGTTCGTATCGCGTCGGGGTGTCGGATACGGACGAAGGTCCACACGTCGGCTGACACGGCGGGGAAGTCTCCGGGGGGAGACGTCATAACCGGGGGAAGTTATGCACATTCAGGATTTACATGGACCGAGCGCTGTCACCTCCTCTGTCGAGGACCAGGGGCGGCTGAGCCCCGTGGGAGCAGTCGGGACGGTCACGGCAGCGGGAGCGGCGGGCAGCACGGCCCGCTCCGCACCGCTCCGTGTGGACGCACAGCGCAATCTCGAACACGTCCTGCGCGCCGCGCGTGAGGTGTTCGGCGAGCTGGGTTACGGCGCGCCGATGGAGGACGTGGCGCGCCGGGCACGGGTCGGCGTGGGGACGGTCTACCGGCGTTTCCCGAGCAAGGACGTGCTGGTGCGCCGGATAGCCGAGGAGGAGACCGCGCGGCTCACCGATCAGGCGCGCTCGGCCCTCGGCCATGAGGACGAGCCGTGGTCGGCGCTCTCCCGCTTCCTGCGGACCTCGGTGGCATCGGGCGCGGGGCGGCTGCTGCCGCCGCAGGTGCTGCGTGTCGGTGCGGAGCAGGACGAACAGGCCGGGACAGCGGGCTCCGACGGATCTACGCGCGTTCCGCATCAGCGGCAGGGAGTGGAGTCCTCCGGGCTCAGGGCGGTCGGCCGGCACCCTGCGGGCGACGACAGGCTCGACGACGGTCCGGGGGCGGCCGAGCTGCTCGAGGTCGTGGGCAGGCTCGTGGACCGGGCCCGGGAGTCGGGTGAGCTGCGGGGTGATGTGACGGTGGCCGATGTGCTGCTGGTCATCGCCACAGCGGCACCGGCTCTGCCGGATCCCGCGCAACAGGCGGCCGCTTCGGCCCGGCTGCTGGACATCCTGCTGGAGGGCCTCCGCGCCCGCCCGGCGTAGGCGCTGCTGGGAGCGCGCTTCCCCACCCCACCGCGACGGTGCGCCGCGCGGTGGGGCGGGGCACGGCCTCCGTCGGCCGGACACCCGTGCGACCGGGGGCAGTTGTTTCTGCCCCGTCGAGGTGATGCCACGCCCCGCGGGCAGGGGAAGCCACCCCGGACGAGTGGTTGCTCCCGCTCAGGGGTTCGTCGCGGCGTCGCTCTGTGGCACTCTTGCCCCGTTATTCGGGTCCGAGGGTGTACACGGGGGCTTCCGCGATGAGCGGTGAAGCGCAGCAGGAAGAGCCGGCCGAAGGTATCGCTGCCACGGGCAAGGGCGGCAGTTCCGACGAGGGTGGCACCGTGCTGCCCGGCCCCTGGCCGACGGCACCCGCCGCCGACGTGGTGCGGCCGGAGCCCGTCGCGGAGACCGATGCCGTGTACGCGGTCCCTCTGCAGCGCGAGGGACGCGCGGGGTCCGCCGATCTCGGCCCCTCCGACGCACAGTTGCTCCAGGGCATGCGCGCGGGCGACGACCAGGCGTACGAGGAGCTCTTCCGCCGCCACTCGGGCGCCGTGCGCCGCTACGCCCGTACCTGCTGCCGGGACGCGCACACCGCCGACGACCTGACGGCCGAGGTGTTCGCCCGGACGCTGCAGGCCGTGCGCGGGGGAAAGGGGCCGCAGGAATCCGTCCGGGCCTACCTCATGACCGCGGTCCGGCATGTCGCCGCCGCGTGGACCAAGAGCGCCAAGCGTGAGCATCTGGTCGACGACTTCGCGGTGTTCGCCGCGCAGGCCACCCGCACCGCCGAGCTGTCGGAGGCCGACACCCTCGATCTCGGCGCCGATGTGCTGGCCATGCACGAGGCGGACCGGTCGATGGCCATGCAGGCGTTCCGCAGCCTGCCGGAGCGCTGGCAGGCCGTGCTGTGGCACACCACCGTGGAGGAGGAGTCACCGAGCGACGTCGCCCCGCTGTTCGGCCTCACGGCCAACGCCACGGCGGCGCTGGCCGTCCGGGCCCGCGAAGGGCTCAAACAGGCCTATCTGCAGGCCCATGTGAGCCAGTCGCTGACGACGGGCGGCGACTGCGCGCAGTACGCCGACCGGCTCGGCGCCCATGCCCGGAGCGGCCTGCGGACCCGGGCCGAGCGCGGACTGCGCAAGCATCTGGACGAGTGCGTGAAGTGCCGGCTCGCCGCCGGTGAGCTGGACCGCGTGAACGCCGGCATCCCGGCCCTCCTTCCGGTCGCCGTCATCGGCTGGTTCGCCGCGGGTTACGCGGTCAAGGCAGCCGGCGTCGTGGCGGGTGGCGCGGTGGGGGCAGCCGGTGCCGGTGCCGCCGCTGCGGCCACGGGAAGCACGTCCTCCGGAGGAGGCGCGGCCGGCGGTGCGGCCGCGGCCGAAGGGATCGGCGCTCCGCTGAAGGCCGGGATCGCCGCCACGGCGGCCTTGGCGGCCGCCGGACTCGTGTGGGCCCTGGCCGGCGGCGACCGCCCCGCGCCGGAGCAGAAGCCGGTGGCCAAGCCGCCGGTCGTGGCTCCCGCCACCCCCACGCCCCCACCGGAACCCACGCCGAGCCCGCGACCGGCCCCGCCGGCCCCCGTGGCACCGCCCGCCCCGGAGCCGACACCCACGACGACCCCGACACCCACACCCACACCCACACCCACGCCTCCGCCTCCGTCGCCTCCGAAGGAACCGACGCCGACTCCCACCGCCACCCCGACACCGACACCGACCCCGGCACCCCCTGCCCCGAAGGAACCACCGCCGCCCGCGCCGGAGATCTACCAGGTCAACGAGCTGTCCTACTCCGCCACCGGTGATCACACCGGCCCCGAGATCCTGCTCGGCCGGAGCAGCGGTGTGGTCTGGCAGCGGCAAGGGCTGTCGATCGCCTCCGAGACGTACGCCCACGGGGTGACCGTCCACTCCCGTTCGTCGATCACCGTCCAGCTCAACCGGGCGTGCACCCGCTACGACGCCGTGGTCGGGGTCGACGACCTGACGACGGGGCCCGGCGCCGTGCTTTTCTCCGTGTACGACGGTGCCGGGGCGCGGCTGTGGCAGTCGCCCGTGCTGCGGGGTGGTGAGCCCGGCGTACCGGTGGGCCTGGGCATCGAGGGCCGGGAGACGATCCAGCTGGTCGTGGAGCCGTCGGGACGGGGCGGCGGGGTCGCGATGGCCGACTGGGCCCAGTCGGCCATCAGCTGCCGCTGAGCTCCTCGGCGACACCGGTCAGGAGGCCCAGGACGTCGTCCGGGGTCAGACCGAGCCCCAGGGCGCCCTCCTCCTCGTACCTCCCGCGCATCATCCCCGTCTCCGCGGTGGCGCTCGCGACCTGGGCACGCAGATAGCGGTCGCCGATACGGCGGCCGAGTACGCGCAGCTCGGCGAGGTCCTCGTCCATGCCGGTCGTGCCGAACGGGGTGTCCACCAGCATGTGGGGGCGGAACATCCAGGTGATGGCGTACTCCCAGCCGCCGCCGTGCGCACGAGTGTTGGCGACGGCCGCCTCGAAGCGCGCGGGCACGTGAGGCATGTACGCGCGACGCATGTACGCGGTCATCTCTGCGGCGCGCCCCGGCGGGCGAGCCGTTCGAAGACGTGCGGGTCGATGTCGTCGGGCCCGGCGGTGAGCCGGTAGCCGCCCGGGGTGCCCGACGACCGCCTCCCGGCCGAGGACGCGCCGCAGCCGGCCGACGAGGGCCTGGAGGGCGGCGGGGGCGTCCTGCGGAGAATCGTCGGTCCATACGTCGTCGATGAGCGCGACGACGGGTGCCGGGCGGCCCGCGCGCAGGGCGAGGGCCGCGAGCAGGGTGCGCAGCCGCGTGCCGCCGACGGGCAGTACCTCGCCGTGCTCGTCTCGCGCCTCGGTGACGCCCAGGATCAGGTACCGCACGCGGCCGTTGTGTCCCGGCGGGCGCGCGCCCGGCGGCGGGTGCGGCGGACCGCCCCTACGACTGCAGGGTGCGGCGGGCCGGGACGACGCCGCCGGCCACGGCTCGCTGCCTCGGTGCCGCCGTGCCCGTCCAGCAGGTGCCGCGGCGCGTGACCAGGCGGCGCAGCCAGAGCTCCGTGGACGCCAGCTCGGCCAGGCCGTCCAGCGGAAGGGGTTCGCCCTCGGAGGCCGCGCGCAGCGCCTTGCGTACGACGCGGGCCTCGATCAGGCCCGCGTCGGCGAGCAGCGGGGCGTCGAAGAGGGCGATCAGTTCCGGAAGGGCGGTACGCAGGCCGATGCGGCCTGCCGCGGTCGAGGTGGCCTGCGACGGGGCGCCCCAGCCGGGCGGCAGGTCGTGGATACCGGCGCCCGCGAGGACCCGGCGCAGGATCGCGGCACGGGCGCCCGGCTGGACGCGCAGCGATTCGGGGAGGGCTCGGGCCGCCCGTACGACCTGGTTGTCGAGGAAGGGGGCGTGCAGCCGCTGGCTGCGGATCTCCGCGGCCTGTTCCAGGATCCGCTGGTCGGCCGCGTGGCGGGCCAGTGCCGCGCGGGCCCTGGCCTCCCCCGGGCGCTGGACGGAGGCGGGCCGGATCGCCGCCTCCTGGAGGCGAACCGATACTACCGCGAGTGCCTCCCCGGTGAGCCAGCGCGCGGCCGGTCCGGGCCGGGACCAGGCGAGGGAGGCGAGCGAGGCGTCGGCCGGGGTGTCGAGGCCGGGGGCGGCACGGTTGGCGTCGGGCAGCAGGGACGCCGCCGCTTCGAGCCCGGTGCGGTACGACGTGCGGGCCAGCCGGCGAGCGGCCCGGTAGACGGCCAGCGGGACGAACAGGGAGCGGGCCGAGGGCCCTTCCGCCCTGGCGAGCGCGGCGACGGGCCGCAGGAGATGGCGTCTGCGCCGGTCCATGAGGAGGTCGGCCAGCCGCGCGGGGTGCGCGTCCAGGACCTGACGGGCACCGTGCCCGACGAAGTGGTCCGCGCTGCCCGCGGCCAGCCGGCGGCGGTGGCGCTCCGCGACGACGAGGGAGGGGGCGGGCTCGTCGGTGAGCGGGCCGCTCTCCAGCGACGCGTACGGCAGGGCCTCCTCGCCCGCCGCCACGACCACATGGTGCAGACGGGGGTTCGCGGCGATGATCCGGGCGCGCTCCAGTTCGTCCTCGCGGCCCTGTGTGGAGAGGTCGTTGAACGTGACGGCGAGGAGCCGTTCACCGGCCCCCGTCCCATGGCCCAGCACGGTGCCCGGAAGTCCGGGCAGCCCCGACGCCAGCAGGGCGAGCGTGGCGGAGGCACTGCCGCCGGAGAGGTCCGCGCCGATGCCGGGCACCGGTGCCCCACGGGCCGCACGGCGTTCGGCGGGCCCCATGCCGGGGACGGGCCCGGGGTCCGGCGGCAGGGTCTCCGGGGCGTGGCGCGGCGCCGTGAGCCGTGCGCGTACGGCTTCGACGAGCGCGTCCCGTACGCCTTCGACGGCGCTCACCGGGTCGGTCTGGGCGGCCGCCACGGCGAGCGAGGCCACCGCCTCGTACCCGGTGATCTCGCGCGAGCCCTCCCGCAGGATCAGCGCGTGCCCGGGCGGGATCCGCTTCACCCCCGCGTACGGAGTGCCGTCACCCAGCGCCTCCGGGGTCTCGGGGCAGGCCAGCAGCGCGGCGAGGTGGCCGATGTCCAGCTGCGCCTCGATGAGGTCGGCGAGCGGGAGGGCGGCGGTGGCGTACGCGGTGCCGTTGGCCCAGGGCGTGTGGAAGACGGGCCGGGCTCCGGCGAGGTCTCCGGCGACGGTGATGCGGCGGCCGATCTGTACGACGGCCGTGTAACTGCCGGGCCAGGCGGTGAGATGGCGCAGCGCTCCGCCACGGGCGGCGAGCAGCCCGACGCGCAGTTGTTCGTCGGTGGCCCCGCAGCAGCCGAGGACGGCGAGGCGGGTGGTGGGCGCCCCCTCGGGGGTCGCGACCGTGATGATGCGGATCTCGTCGGGGCGCCAGTCGCCGACGGCCCAGAGCGGATCCGGGTCCCCCCACAGGAGTTGGGAGCCCACCGGATGTACGGTGCGCCCCTCCCCGTGGTGGCCGACAGCACCCACGGTGCCGAAGCTCGCGGCGATACTGCTCCACCCCACCAACCAACGCATCGCCGCCTCCACAGGCTGTGGACGAACCGGCGCTCCAGGACACGGGGGACGCCGTCGCGGGACATGCTGCCACGACAACGGCACCCGGGAGGGGGTACGGGCGGCGCACACCGGATACGCATGCGCCCCTGGCAAAAGCATGGCCACGGCTCTGTGGATCGTCCGCAACGGAATTGGATCTTCCGGGAGTTGCGGGGATCGGCCCCGGAAGCGGGCCCCGCCTCGGCCGGTCCACGGAACCGACGTAATCCGGCCATAGCCGGACGGCTTCGCGACGCACGCTCCGACCGGCACTATTCGGCCATTCTCCGATCGCCGGCGGAACCGCGCGTTTCGCCTGTGGAAGCCCGCCGATGGATCTCCCACGCGGCCCTCCCCCGGGCGCGGGCACACTCCCGCAGTCCCTCGGCGCGGAAAGGCCCGCCGAAGTGCGGCGACGTGCGGGCCGGCACAACCCCCCGGTGCGCCGGCCCGCACACCGCCTTCTCCGAACCCCGCCCGTGCGGCGCACAGTCCGGGAGGTGTTCGCCACCTCCCGGACCGGTTCGCCGCCCGCGGGGATTGGGGCGGCGGTCTCCCCCAGCCCACTGTGTCCAGTTCAGCGGGCCGACCCACGCAGGACCATCGAAGCGCTTGCACAACGGCCGGACCAGAGCGCACGGCCGGGCGCACGGCCACACATCAGGAGCACGATGCCCACGCCCCGCGCGGCACCGACAACATTCCCGCCATACGGAGGTCTGCCCCTTAACGGTGGGGATGCGGCGAACTACGCTGGGTTTACCGATGTTCTCAGCAGGGCGGCATATTCCACGGGGCTCAGCCAAATGCGTGTGCAGCCGGAGTGCCGGGGACAGTACCTGGGGAGAACACGGTACGAATGCCGCGCGCCTGACGGTGACGCGGCGGCCGTCTGTGTGTCGAGGGGTGACGCATGTCCAGGGAACAACGCGGGCCGAACGAGAAGCTCGGCACGGTTCTCGCCCTCGCGGGAATCAGCAACGCCGGGCTCGCCCGGCGGGTCAACGACCTCGGAGCGCAGCGCGGTCTGACACTTCGTTACGACAAGACCTCGGTGGCCCGGTGGGTCGCCAAGGGCATGGTGCCGCAGGGCGCGGCGCCTCATCTCATCGCGGCGGCGATAGGGGCCAAACTCGGCCGTCCTGTCCCGCTGCACGAGATCGGGCTCGCCGACGCCGATCCGGCGCCCGAGGTCGGTCTGGCCTTCCCCCGAGACGTGGGCGAGGCGGTCCGGTCGGCGACGGATCTCTACCGGCTGGATCTGGCGGGCCGCCGGGGCGGCGGGGGGATCTGGCAGTCGCTGGCGGGTTCCTTCGCGGTGAGCGCCTATGCGACCCCCGCGTCCCGCTGGCTCATAACCCCGGCCGATCCGTCGGTCGCACGGGACCCGACGGCCGCCCAGGCCGCGATCCTCGGCACGGAGGGCGCACCCGGGGCGCAGGGCGGGGTGCCCGTCCAGCCCGGCCCGGACACGGCGGGCGGTGGCGGTAGTGGTGGCGGCGTCGACGGCCTGCTGCTGCGTGTCGGGCACAACGACGTGGCCAAGCTGCGCGAGGCCGCCCAGGACGCACGCCGGTGGGACTCCAAGTACGGCGGCGGCGACTGGCGTTCCTCCATGGTCCCGGAGTGCTTACGGGTCGACGCCGCACCGCTCCTCCTGGGCTCGTACAGCGACGAGGTGGGCCGGGCTCTCTTCGGCGCCTCCGCCGAGCTGACCAGGCTCGCCGGGTGGATGGCCTTCGACACCGGCCAGCAGGAGGCCGCCCAGCGCTACTACATCCAGGCGCTGCGCCTGGCCCGAGCCGCCGCCGACGTACCGCTCGGCGGCTACGTCCTGGCATCGATGTCACTCCAGGCGACCTACCGTGGCTTCGCCGACGAGGGCGTGGACCTGGCGCAGGCCGCGGTCGAACGCAATCGCGGGCTCGCCACCGCACGGACCATGAGCTTCTTCCGGCTCGTGGAGGCGCGCGCCCACGCCAAGGCCGGCGACGCACCGGCCGCGGGGGCCGCGCTCAGGGCCGCCGAGAGCTGGCTGGAGCGCTCCCGGGCCGGTGACTCCGACCCGGCGTGGCTCGGCTTCTACTCGTACGACAGGTTCGCCGCCGACGCCGCCGAGTGCTACCGCGACCTCAAGGCGCCCCGCCAGGTCCGGCGCTTCACCGAGCAGGCCCTGTCGAAACCCACCGACGAGTTCGTCCGCTCCCACGGGCTGCGGCTCGTGGTGTCCGCGGTCGCCGAGCTGGAGTCGGGCAATCTCGACGCGGCCTGCGCGGCGGGGACGCGTGCGGTGGAGGTCGCGGGCCGCATCTCCTCGGCGCGCACCACCGAGTACGTCCGCGACCTGCTGCACCGCCTGGAGCCGTACGGGGACGAGCCCCGCGTGGCCGAGCTGAGGGAACGAGCGCGTCCGCTCCTCGTCGCCCCGGGCTGACCCGAACGGCGGGACGTCGCGGACGGGACCCGGGGCGAAGGCCACCGGTACGCCCCGGTTTCGCCGGGTCCGGGTGCGGGGTATCCCGGCACGCACACGCTCTCCCTGGTTTGAGCCCGTTGTCAGTGGGTCAGTGCACTATCGGGGTGGGAGGTGGCGTGATGGTGACGCACGCGGCGTACGACTGCGATGTGCTGGTGATCGGTGGCGGGATCGTCGGTCTGTCGACCGCGTACGCGATCACGCGCACCGCGCCCGGCACCCGGGTCACGGTGCTGGAGAAGGAGTGGGGCCCGGCCCTGCATCAGACGGGGCGCAACAGCGGGGTGATCCACAGCGGTATCTACTACCCGCCGGGCTCGCTCAAGGCGCGCTACGCGGTGCGGGGCGCCGCCGAGCTGGTGGACTTCTGCGCGGAGCACGGCATCGCCCACGCGGTGACGGGCAAGCTGATCGTCGCGACCGACAGCGGCGAGCTGCCCAGGCTGCACGCCCTGGTGCAGCGCGGCCGGGCGCACGGCCTGCCGGTCCGGGAGCTCGGCCCCGCCCAGATCGCGGAGTACGAACCGCGGGTGCGCGGCCTCGCGGCGATCCGGGTCGGGACGACGGGGGTGTGCGACTTCACCGCGGTGGCCGTCAGGTTCGCCACCGAGGTGTGCGCCTCGGGCGGGCAGATCCGTTACGGCGCGGAGGTCGTCGCCGTCGACCGGCGCCCGTGGGGTGTGGCGGTGCGCACGGCCGACGGCCAGGTGGTCAGGGCCCGTGTGCTGGTCAACTGCGCGGGGCTGCACAGCGACCGGGTGGCGCGGCTCGCGGGCGACGCCCCGGGGGCACGCATCGTGCCGTTCCGCGGGGAGTACTACGAGCTGACCAGGCCGGAGCTGGTGCGCGGGCTGGTCTATCCGGTACCGGACCCCGCGTTCCCCTTCCTCGGGGTGCATCTGACCCGGGGCGTCGACGGCACGGTCCACGTCGGTCCGAACGCCGTGCCGGCGCTGGCCCGTGAGGGATACGGCCGGACGGTCGTCCACCCGCGCGAGCTGGCCGCCACCCTGGCCTGGCCCGGTTCCTGGCGGATCGCCCGGCGGCACTGGCGGTACGGGGCGGGCGAGGTGCACCGGTCCCTGTCGAAGAGCGCGTTCACCCGGGCCGTCCAGCGACTGCTGCCGGAGGTGACGGAGGCCGATCTGCGGCCCTCCCCCGCCGGGGTCAGGGCCCAGGCGGTCCTCCGGGACGGCACGCTGGTGGACGACTTCCTGATCCGGGACGCCCCGCACACCGTGCACGTGCTGAACGCCCCGTCTCCCGCGGCGACCGCTTCCCTGCCCATCGGGAGGGAGGTGGCGCGACGGGCCCTGCTGCGGGCCGGGGCGACGGGCTGGACGCCTCCCGCCGTAGAATCGGGTCATTGTGTCTGAGCCTGTGAACCCCACCCCAGAGACTCCCGGCCCCGCCCCGGAAACACCCGGCCCCGCCCCGGAGACTCCCGGCCCCGCCCTGGAAACACCCGGCCTCGCGGACGCGGACGACGCGGCAGCGAGGCGCGCCGCCTCCTTCGAGCGCCAGCGCAGGCTGCGCCAGGAGCCCCGCTTCCCCGGAGGCCCGGCCGCCGATCCGGCGGGCTCGCACCACGAGCGCCGGATCCGCAGCTTCCAGCCCCGCCGCAGCCGGGTGACCACCGGCCAGGAGGACGCCCTCCAGCGGTTGTGGCCCACCTGGGGCCTGGACATCGACGGCCGCGGCGTCCTCGATCTCCGCACGCTCTTCGACGGCCTCCCGGTGATCCTGGAGATCGGCTTCGGCATGGGCGAGGCGACGGCGCAGATGGCGGCCGACGACCCGACCACCGGAATCCTGGCCGTCGATGTGCACACCCCCGGGCAGGGCAATCTGCTCGGTCTCGCGGAACGGGCGGGGGTGTCCAACGTCCGTGTCGCCAACGGTGACGCGATCATCCTGCTCCGCGAGATGCTGGAGCCGGCCGCCCTGGACGGGCTCCGGGTGTACTTCCCCGACCCCTGGCCCAAGAAGCGGCACCACAAGCGGCGGCTGATCCAGCCGGAGTTCCTCGACCTGGTGGCGCAGCGGCTGAAGCCGGGCGCTGTCGTCCACTGCGCGACGGACTGGGAGCCGTACGCGGAGCAGATGCTGGAAGTCCTCACGGCACACCCCCTGTTCGAGAACACCCAGGCGGACGGCGGCTACGCGCCCCGGCCGCCGTTCCGGCCACTGACCCGCTTCGAGGGCCAGGGCCTGGACAAGGGGCACGTCGTGCACGACGTGCTGTTCACCCGTCTCTGACCGGCCACGCCCCGCCACCCCGCCCGACGCGGCATGGCCAGGTGTCAGTCCCCCTCGTTAGGGTCGTCGGGTGTACCAGGGGTTCGTGCAGCACCAGCAGCCGGACGTCCCGGTTCTCGAGGAGCAGCGGCTCGACGAGTTCCTGGGCGCCGTCCCGGAGCGAGGCCAGTGGCGTTACCGGCCCCGCATCGTCGGCATGGTCTGGCGCAGCAAGGCGTTCCGCGCCGGAGCGGTGATCACGGTGCTCGCACTCTGCGGCCTGGTGATCCTGGCCCTGGTGCGCCGGCAGACGGGGCCTGAGGGCTTCCTGGTGGGGCTGGGCCTGGCCGTACTGCCCGTGCCGCTGCTGATGGCGGCGTTCCGCTGGCTCGACCGGGTCGAGCCGGGTCCGTGGCGGAATCTGCTGTTCGCCTTCTCCTGGGGCGCGTGCGCCGCCGCGCTCGTGGCGATCATCGCCAACTCCTTCGCGACCCGGTGGATAGCGACGGCCACCGCGGACCCGGCGAGCGCCGACACCCTCGGAGCCACGGTCGTCGCCCCGGTCGTCGAGGAGACAGCGAAGGCCGCCGCGGTCCTGTTGATCTTCCTCTTCCGCAGACGGCAGTTCGGCGGGATCGTCGACGGCATCGTGGTCGCCGGATTCACCGCGACCGGCTTCGCCTTCACCGAGAACATCCTCTATCTGGGCAATGCCTTCGGCGAGGACCAGCAGCAGGGGACCACGGGCTTCGTCTCCGTGACGGCGGGGACGTTCTTCGTCCGCGTGGTGATGTCGCCGTTCGCGCACCCCCTGTTCACGGTGCTCTCCGGCATCGGCTTCGGCATCGCGGCGCTCGGCGGCGCGCGCCACCGGGTGCGCCGGATCGTCCTGCCGCTGCTCGGGCTCGTCCTCGCCATGGGCATGCACGCCCTGTGGAACGGCTCGTCGTCCTTCGGACCGTACGGCTTCTACGCGGTGTACGGCGCGTTCATGGTGCCGGCCTTCGGCCTGGTGACCTGGCTGGCGATCTGGTCGCGCCAGCGGGAGCTGCGCACCCTCTCCACCGAGCTGCCGGTGTACGCGGCGGCCGGCTGGCTGGCTCCCGCCGAGCCCCTCGCGCTGGCCTCGATGCGGGCACGGGGCATGGCCCGCGACATGGCCAGGCACTGGAACAGCCACCCGGACCGCGCCCGGGGCAGGGCCGCGGCCCGCGCCGTCGCTGAGTACGAGTCGTTCGCGACGTCCCTGGCCATGCTGCGCCGGAGGGCCCGCCACGACGGCCCGGGAGCGGACTTCGCCGTCCGCGAGCAGGAGTTGCTGCATCACCTCTGGCACCGCCGGGACATCGCGGGCCCGGCCCTGACCTACGCGGCCCACGCGACGGGCCGGCTGCGCGCCCACCGGCCGCCCTCGCCGCCCCCGTTCCCCCGGCAGTTCCCTCACGGCGGGCCGCCTCAGCAGCACCTCCCCGCACCGCACCGGCACTACGGCGGCTACAACCCGTACCTGGAGAACGGCGGCAGGCACCGCGCACCGCCGGGTTAGGACGTCAGGCGGATGCCTCGGTCAGCTCCGCCACCTGCTGCCCGGTCAGCTTCAGGTCACCGACCGCCACCAGCGCCGGCAGCTGTTCGACGGTACGCGCGGAGGCGATCGGCGCGGTCACGGTCGGCCGGGCGGCCAGCCAGGCGAGGGCGACCGTGGCGATCTCGGCGTCGTGCTCCTGGGCGATCCTGTCGAGCGCGGCGAGCACCTTGCGGCCGCGCTCGGTCTCCAGGTGCTTGCCCGCGCCCTCGGCCCGTGCGCTCTCGACGGCCGCCCCCGGCCGGTACTTGCCGGTGAGGAAGCCCGAGGCGAGCGCGAAGTAGGGGACCGCTGCGAGACCGGCACCGGCCGCCGTGTCCTGGAGCGCGCCCTCGTAGGTGTCGCGCGAGACGAGGTTGTAGTGCGGCTGCAGGGCGACGTAGCGGGCCAGGCCCTCGCGCTCGGAGAAGTCCAGCGAGGCCTGGAGCCGCTCGGGGCTGATGTTGGAGGCGGCGATCTCCCGCACCGTGCCGGCCTTCACCAACTGGTCGAGGGCGGTGATGATCTCCTCGACCGGGACGTTCTCGTCGTCGAAGTGCGTGTAGTAGAGGTCGATGTGGTCGGTGCCGAGACGGCGCAGCGACGCCTCGGCCGCCTCCTTGACGGTGGTGGGCGAGAGCCCCTTGTACGCGGGGTGGGCGCCGACCTTGGTGGCGATGACGACATCGTCGCGGCGGGCACGGGCCTTCAGCCACTTGCCGATGAGGGTCTCCGACTCACCGCCCTCGTTGCCCGGGGCCCAGGCCGAATAGGAGTCGGCCGTGTCGATGAAGTTGCCGCCGGCCGCCACGTACGCGTCGAGGACGGCGAAGGTCCGGTCCTCGTCGGCCGTCCAGCCGAAGACGTTGCCGCCGAGAGCGAGGGGGAAGACCTGAAGGCTCGAAGAACCGAGTGGGCGCAGAGTTGTCATACCCAAGAACAACCGGTCGCCGCAGGCGACTATTCCGGTTCACGGGACGGCGGCCGGAAGGCGGCGGGTTCCCGGCCCCGGTCGGACCGGCGGCCCTGACGTCGGGGGGTCGTGCGTCAGGGCCGCCGGGGTTCCGAGGGGATCAGATCGTGAGGCCCTTGCCGCGCAGCCAGCTCATCGGGTCGATGCCCGAGCCGTCCGCGGTGTGGATCTCCAGGTGCAGGTGTGCGCCGGTCACATTGCCGGTCGCGCCGACGCGGCCGATGGTCTCGCCGGTGGTGACCTTCTGGCCGGCGGTCACGCCCATCGAGGACTGGTGGCAGTACCAGACCTCGGTGCCGTCGTCGAGCTCCAGGACCGTGCGGTAGCCGTACGAACCGGAGTAGCCGGCCGACTTCACCGTGCCGCTGTGGACGGCCTTGACCGGGGTACCGGTCGGGGCCGCGAAGTCCAGCCCGGTGTGGTGGCCGGAGGACCACATCGAACCGGCCTGACCGAAGGTCGAGCTGATGTAGTACGAGGAGGTCGGGACGGCGTAGCTGGCGGCGAGCTTGGCGAGGCGCTCGGCCTCCGCCTTCTTCTTCGCCGCTTCCTCCGCCGCCTTCTTCTTCGCGGCGACCTCGGCCTCGGCGTCGCTCTGCTGCTTCGCGGCCTGGGCCGCGGCCGCCTCGAGCGCCGCCTGCTCCTCCGCGGCCTTCGCCTCGGCGTCGGCTCCGGCCTGCTGCTGCTCGGCCTGCTGGAGGATGCGGGCGCGCAGCGCCTCGCCGGCGTCGGTGGTGCCCTGCTCGGCCTCGGTGGCGGTGATGCCCGCAGTGGTGAGCGGGGAGGACGCGGCGACCGTCTCGTGGTCCGAGTCGGAGTCGCCGGACATGAACGCACCCACGCCGGGAAGGGACTTGGCGTCGGGGAGATTGTCCGCGATGGAATCGGGAAGAGAGATGGAGACCGGCGGCTTGCTCTGAGCGGTGGCCATGCCACCCGCTCCGACGGCCGCGATGACCCCGACGCCGAGGACGGTGGAGCTACGGGCGAGGCCGCGCTGCTTGGCTACGCGATGCCGGCCGCGTACGGGACGGATGGACTCCTCGGTGGGGTTCCATTCCTCCCACGTCCTGTCCTCATCACCGAGGCTTCCGGTCCTGAAGGATGACGGTGCCTCGGGGGCAGGCTGGTTGGACGCCACGTGGGCGCACTCCTTTCCTTCCTTCTCGCCTACCGGGTTAGCTGACGGGTTCGGAGCAGGAAGGTCTCCTACGGGCCCCTTCGTCTCTCACGAGACGCAGGTGTCCGATTCACCCCATGTAGGTGGTTCCCCGGTTCCCTTGCGGAATTCGGCGCTGCGCACGGTGCCGCCTCTTGCGACGACAGGTACAACCGCGCTGCGTTATCGAACGTTAATAGACACCCGGGTCCGATTCCAAGCTGTTCCCACAGTTCATTCGCCGCTGCGGCCTGGACTTTCGGGTGTCAATCGGGCGCAAACGGGCGACTTGAGTACCCCTCACCCATGCGGCAGTTTCTGACGGTGCGTCAAATGTTATGCGGAGCGGGGTCTTTCGACTACCGACGGTCGCGACCGGTCATTCACTGTCCCGCCGCACGATCTTCACCGTCGTCCGCCGCTCCTGCTGCCCCCGCGCGGGACGCCCGACCGCGAGGAGCGCCAGGTCGTCCGTCGACCGGCCGCCGGTGTGCAGCCGTACGTCGTCGGTGAGCGCGGACAGCAGTTCCTCGGGCCCCGGGAAGAGCCGGCCGCGCAGCCGGTCCGCCGGATCGTAGAAGGCACCCTTCGCGTCCCGCGCCTCGGAAAGCCCGTCGGTGAACGCCAGGAACATCGCACCGGCCGGCAGCGACCACTCGTCCGACCGGTCCGGCCACACGTCCAGCCCCATCCCGAGCGGCAGCGCGGGCACGGTCGGCGACACTACGTCCAGCGCCCCGTCCGCATGCAGCACGAGCGGCTCGGGATGACCGCGGTTGACGACCCGCATCGTGTCGGATCCGGCCGGGATCTCCGCGAGGACAGCGGTGACGAACCCCTCCATGGAGTCGAGCCCGCCCCGCCGCGAGTTCTCACGGGCCAGCGCCCGTTCCAGCCGCTGGACCACCCCCTCCAGCGACAGCTCCTGTTCCGCGGCCTCCCGGAACGCCCCGATCACGACGGCCACCGCCGCCACGGCGTCCAGCCCCTTGCCCCGTACGTCACCGAGGACCAGGCGCACCCCGTACGGAGTGTTCGCGACGGCGTACAGGTCGCCGCCGACGAACTCGTCCGCCTGCGCCGCCTCGTACCGCGCGGCGACCAGCAGCCCGCCGATCCGGTCCTCGGGCGTCGGGAGCACCGCGCGCATCGCCGTCTCCGCGATGACCCTGGCAGAGGCCAGTTGCTCGTTCCCGCGACGTACGACGCGGTTGATGACGAGGGAGAGCACGGCGACGGTGACCAGGGTCAGCAGGTCGGTGACCGGCACGACGTCGGTGAGCAGGCCGTCCCAGACGCGGATGGCGAGCACGACGAGGATCGAGATGACCGCGACCCGCACCGTGCCGGCCAGCGAGAAGAACGGGGCGGCGATCAGCGGGGCGGCCGCGAAGAGCGGGACGGCGGTGACCGCCGACGGCGTCACGAGATCGAGGATCACTCCGGCGCAGATCATCAGGGCGGGCAGCACGCGCACGAACTGACGGGCACGGGCGTTCCCGGCAGCCCTCCCTCGCCGTCCGTCCCGCTTCCCCACCTGTGCACTCCTGCCCGGTCCACCCACGGCTGCGGACGGTACCGCGCCCCACCCAGGCTGGCCGGAGCCGCGCCGAGCGGCGACTCGTCATCGGCCAAAGGGAGGAGTGCGCCGGAGCCCCGGCCGCAAAGGGTCAGTCGAAGAGCCGGTGCTGCGCGTAGATCGTCAGTGCATCCCGTACGAAGACGGCTGTTCCGTCTCCCCGCCGATCGTAGTTCCTTCCGAAGCGCGGATCGGCGACGTACATCTCGCCGGTGCCGGTCACATACGAACGGGTGACCTCCATGGTCGCCGAGAGCCACGCGCAGTGCCGTCGCGCGATGTCCCGCACCTTCGCCGCCGGCGCCGAAGCCGGCCGCCCTCGCCTCCCCGTAGTCCCGTGCGGCTCGGCGCGAGAAGACCGGATGACGGCATACGACAGAGGCCCGGATCCTCGAAAGGATCCGGGCCTCTGTCTTTTAGTAGCGGGGACAGGATTTGAACCTGCGACCTCTGGGTTATGAGCCCAGCGAGCTACCGAGCTGCTCCACCCCGCGCCGTTGTGATTGCAACTCTACGCCATCCGGGAGGGTGCTCCGACCACATGGGGCGGCCGCACCCCACCACCCCTCGCCACCGGGGGACCTCCCGGCCCGACGCAATGCGCCAACAGAGCCTGTACACCGCGTAGTTGCCAAGAACAGTGGCGCCCCCAAGGGTGTTTCCGCACCCCTCGATCCTGCGTATCGCCGGTGCGGAGGGCCAAGGGGCGCGGCAGCCGGCTCAGGAGAACGCCTCAGCCCACCGCAGGGACGGCGCTCCGCGATTGCGCCGTATCCGGAGCAGCGGGACGCTGGAGGGACAAGCCTTTCGGTGTTCGGTCCCGTCTGCCCGGCATCCTTCGGGTGCCGGTGTCGGCTGCCCAGCAGCCTCACCCGATGCGGGGGGGGGTGGCCAGGGGAGGCCGGGCGCACGCGCGTCAGGAGATGGTCATGGACGGCGCCCTGCTCGAAACGATGAGAACCGCTCTGCGCGGCCCGGTCATCGGCCCGGACGACCCGGGGTACGGCCGGGCCCGCACGGTCTACAACGCCATGATCGACAAGAGGCCGGCGGCCGTGGTCGAGTGCCGCGACTCGGCGGACGTCATGGCGGCCGTCGACTTCGTCCGCGAACACGGCCTGGACGTGGCCGTCCGGGGCGGCGGGCACAGCGGCCCCGGACTCGGCCTCAGCGACGACGCCGTCACGATCGACCTCTCGCCCATGCGCGGCGTGCGGGTCGACCCGGCCACCCAGACCGCTCAGGCCGACGGCGGGGCGACGCTGGGCGATTTCGACCACGCCACCCACGCGTTCGGCCTCGCCACCCCGGCGGGGATCATGTCCACGACCGGCATCGGCGGTCTCACCCTCGGCGGCGGTCACGGCTACCTCACCCGCAAGTACGGCCTCTCGGTGGACAATCTGGTCTCCGCGGACGTGGTCCTGGCCGACGGCAGCTTCGTCGCCACGAACCCGAGCGAGCACCCGGACCTGTTCTGGGCGCTGCGCGGCGGCGGCGGAAACTTCGGCATCGTCACGTCGTTCGACTTCGAGCTGCACCCCGTGGACACGGTGGGGGTCGCCATCACCGTGTGGCCCCTGGAACTCCTCCACGACGTCATGCGCTGGTACCGCGACTTCCTGCCGCAGGCGCCGGACGACCTGTACGGCTTCTTCGCCTCGCTGACCGTCCCGCCCGGTCCGCCCTTCCCCGAGGAGATCCACGGGCGGAAGATGTGCGGTGTCGTCTGGTCCTCGACGGCGGACCCCGAAGCCCTGGGCGAGACCCTCGCCGTGGTGAACGAGCCGGGGACGCCCGCCTTCCACTTCACCGCGCCGATGCCCTACCCCGCCCTGCAGTCCATGTTCGACACCCTGCTGCCGACCGGTCTGCAGTGGTACTGGCGCGGCGACTTCTTCGACCGGATCACGGACGACGCCATCGACGTGCACGCCTCCTTCGCGGAGAAGCTCCCCAGCGGCCTGTCGACCATGCACCTGTACCCGGTCGACGGGGCCGCGGGCCGTGTCGGTCCCGACGACACGGCCTGGGCCTACCGCGACGCGCTCTGGTCCGGTGTCATCGCCGGCATCGACCCCGAACCGGCCCACGCGGCGGCACTGCGGGAGTGGGCCGTCGGTTACTGGGACGCGCTGCACCCGCACTCCATGGGCGGCGGCTACGTGAACTTCCTCGGTACCGGCGAGTCCCAGGACCGCGTCCGGGCGACCTACCGCGGTCATTACGACCGGCTCGCGGAGGCCAAGCGGGCCTACGACCCGCACAACCTCTTCCACGCAAACCAGAACATCGAGCCCGCACCGCCGCACTGACCGTCACGCCTGGCTCGCAATACCGGTGGAAAGCCGTGCTGGGAGGGTTACAGTCTGCATGCACCGCATGATGATTCCGGACGCCCCCGGAGCGGCGCGGCACCGGTAGCGGCACCTCGTAGCCCTACCGGTCGGGACCAGTCCGGGATGAACCGCAGCGACTCGGTCACAGGGCTCTCACCGCACACCTACGTACAGGACACCTGAGATGACCGACATGCCTGCCCGCACGACCCAGCGGCACTCCGACGGCGCGTCCGCGACCGCGACCGCCGACCCGGGCACCACGGCGCCCCGGCCCACGCCGCAGTACGCGAACCTGTTCATCGAGCCCGATCTGCCGCCGGTCACGGACGAACCCGAATGACCGGGTGTCCCCTGCCCGGCCCCCGAGTGACCGGCCCCTGGTGAACGGACCTCGGTGACCGGCCTTCAGTGACCGGCCCGGCCGCACGGTCGTTGATCGACCATGCGCATCCGAATCGGTGTGGTCGTCCTCGCAGTGGTCCTGCTGATCGCCGCGTACATCTCGAACATCCCGTCCGAGGCCGAGACCGAGGCGGCCTGCCGGAAGGCCCTCGACAACACGTCGACGTGGACCGACCGGCCGGACATCTGCCTGGACGTGTCCGCGGAGACCTATCGGACGTTCCTCCTGATGTACGAGCTGAGGGAAGAGGGCCTGGACTGAGAAGAGGGCCTGGACCGGCCCTGCCCACGGGACGTGACGGTGGACAGGCGTACCTGACCGAGCGGTGGCTCAGCCCTGCTGTTCCTTCCACTCCGCCTGGGCCTCGTCGAGGTTCTCGGCGAGCGTGTCCAGGAAGTCCTTGGCGCTCGTCTTGCCGAGCAGCACCTTCTGGAAGCCCGATTCGCTGTCGGCCTTGGACAGGGTGTTCCAGTCCGGCAGGTAGTAGGGCAGCTGCACGATCTTGGTGTCGCCGGAGAACAGCGCCTCGGCACCGAGCTTGGTGGTCTCGGCCTTGTCGAGCCAGGGGTCCTCGGCGGCTTCCTTGTTGGCCGGAATCAGGCCCGCGGACTCGCTGAACTTGGAGTTCGAGGCGTGGGACGCGGCGAACTCGATGAACTTCCAGGCCGCCGCCTTGTTCTCGGACGACTTGAGCAGACCGAGGCCGGAGACCGGGTTGGAGACCATCACCCGGGTGCCGTCGGCCAGTTCGGGCTGCGGGATACCACGGAACTTGTCGACGCCGAGCGAGCTCACGTGGTCCTGGTAGGAGCCGAGGTTGTGGTTGAGCATCGCGATGCTGCCGGAGTCGAACTGGGCGACCATCTTCGTGAAGTCGTTGTTGAGGTCGGCCTCCGGGGTGGCCTTCTTGTACAGACCGACGTACTTCTCCAGCGCCGCGACGTTCTTCGGGTCGTTGACCGTGGTCTTCGTCTCGGAGGCGTCCCAGAAGGAGTCGATGCCCGACTGCCCGTACATCGAGTCCAGCGCCTGGGCGATGGAGCCCGGGCCGCCGCGGATCGTGTAGCCGAACTGGTTCTTCTGCTTGTCCGTCAACTTCGCGGCGGCCTTGTAGAACTCGTCCCACGTGTCCGGCTCGCCCAGCCCGGCCTTCTCGAACAGGTCGGTGCGGTAGTAGAGGACACCGTTGGTGGCGGAGATCGGCACCGTGTACGTCGCGTCCCGGCCGGCCGCGCTCCGTACGTTCTCGATCATCGCCTCGTTGAGCTTGCCCTTGAGGGAACTCCCCTCGATCCGGTCGTCCAACGGATCCAGCGCGTCCTGCGCGGTGATCCCGGCGACCATCGCGGCACCCACACCACCGACGTCCGGCAGCCCGCCGCCCTGGATGGCGGTGTCGTACTTGGACTGCGCCTCGGTGGAGGCGATGCCCACGTACTGCACGTCGATGTCCGGGTTCGCCTTCTCGAAGTCGGCGATGATCTCCTTCCAGATCGCCGTACGGACGCCGCCGTTCTCGTCCCAGAACACGATCTTCCCGGTGCCCGAGCCCTCGGCACCCTTCGCACCGGTGACGCCGCTGCCGTCGTCACCGCAGGCGGTGGCGGTGAGGGCCAGGGCGGAGACCAGGGATATCGCGGCGGCTAGACGGCTGTTGCGGGGCTTGATCATGGTCGGCTCTCTTCTCTGCGTGCTCACCTGCGCGGCGTCGGCCAACGGGCCGCCGCAGCGTGAAGTCGTGGGGGAATTGCGGGGCCCCAGCTCTCATATCGCGTCTGATATATGACATACGAAGGGCAACGCGAAGAACGTAAGTCGGCCCACTCCCACGGTCAATGCCCGTGCAGCAGAAATATCTGAAGCCCCCGGTGGCAGCGGTCAGGCTTCGGCCGCGACCGTGCCCGGGGCGGTGGAGCCCGCCTCGTCGCCGTGTCCGCCATCTGCCGGCGGAAGACCTGACATCCCGACCCCTATTGCACTGTGCACACGATGTGGTCCATACACTCACTCGTGAACATACGATGACATCAGCACGCACGACGGCCCGCCCGACGGCACGACGACACACCGGCCTCGCCCGGCAGGAAGCAGGAGGTGCCCGCGCATGAACAGGGCAACGCAGGAGGTCGAGTACGAGCAGATGCTGCTCAGCCGTCACGGCCTGCTGAACCAGAGAAAGGGACGCCGCAAGGACGGCCTCCTGGAACGCAGCGCGTACGTCCTGCTCAGCCGCATCCGTGTCCAGGGGCCGATGTCCGTCGGCGAGCTCAGCGAGGCCTTCGAACTCGACGTCTCCACGCTCAACCGGCAGACCGCCGCGGTCATGCGCGCCGGCTTCGTGGAGCGGATCCCCGACCCGGACGGCGGGATGGCCCGCAAGTTCCGCATCACCGAGGAGGGCGCGAAGACCCTCGACGCGGAACGCGAGGGCATGGTCAGCTCCCTGGAGCGCGTCATGGCCGGCTGGCCCGAGGAGGACATCTCCGCCTTCGCCGCCTACCTGCGGCGCTTCAATTCCGACATCGAACGCATCGGCGGCCGCCACTGGCCTCGGCCCTGAGCCGCGCCCGCTGACGGGCGAAGCCCCCTGGAGCACCCGCTCCGCCGAAGCCGTCGGCCTCCCCGACCACGCACGGGGCCGGACTCACGAGTGGCCCGAGGGGAGCGAATGGCTCATCGGTGACGCGCTCCACCGATCCGAGCAGGTGCACCGGAACCTGACCGGCTTCGTCACCCTGCGGCCATCGCGAAGTCCGCACGCTGAGACCGCGCACAGCCGCTCGCGCACACCCCTCATCCAGCCGCCGCGACCTCCACGTGACGGGCGGCCCGGAGCAGGTCGTGGGTGCGGAGACGGCCCGTGCAGTCGTCCTCCCGGGCCGAGTCCCGTCGCTCCCCGAGCCTGCGGACGCACTCCGCCAGCACAAGGCGCTCTTCCGGCGCCAACGGCCCACCGGATTCCAGGCAGGCGCCGACACAACGGAGCAGGTCCGCGGCAACCTGATCGCCGGCGACCATCGGGATCCCCCGTCGGTCGCGCAGGAACCACAGAGCGTGCAGGGCGCCCTCCCGTGGCGCACCCGACCACCACATCTCGCGATACGGATTCCGCTCGGCCTGACGCGGCTGACGTGCCCCCTGCCCCTTGGCGAGCCTTCGCGTCCCGTCGAACGCCCGCAGCTCCACGTGCCACGCGTCCCTGCTGGCCTCCAGCACACCCAACGCACGGAGCAAGGCGCCCTCGTCCCTGCCGTAGGGCCCCGCCTTGGCTTCGAGGAGACTCAGCGTCGCCCGAAAGCCGATCGGCCGGTACAACTGCACGCAGGACCGGAGCTGCGTCACGCGGAGACGGTGCGGAAGCGCCGCGTCGCGGACCTTCCTCGCACAGGTGTTGAAGCTCACCCGGCGAGGGTAGCCCCCGGGGCCCAGGCTCCGGGAACGACAGAACCCCCGTCTGACCAGGTCAGCGGGGGTTCCGAGGGTGACGCGATCGGTAGGCCGTGTGGGACTCGAACCCACAACCAACGGATTAAAAGTCCGCTGCTCTGACCAATTGAGCTAACGGCCCGGGATGGATCACCCCCGAGCATAGCTTCCCCGGGCCCGGCAGCCGATCGGGTATCGGGTGCCGGGCCCTGTCGTACCCGGGGCGGGCCGCTTCAGTCCGTGCTTTCGTCCGTGATCGTGCGTTTGTGATCCGGTGCGGGCGGCTTGAGGAACCAGTGGCGCGCGGACACCACCCACCAGACGGCGGCGAAGCCGAGGACCACCAGGACGGCCAGCGGGGCGTAGTTGAAGCTCTCCCACGTGACCGGGGACACCTGGGGCAGCATGAAGAGCACCGTGATCACCCCGACCCAGGACACCGCGACGACGCCGATGGGCCGGGACCACCGGCCGAGGTGCCAGGGGCCCCGGACGAAGTCGTCGCCCCGCAACAGCCTGAGCAGGGTGGGGATGACGTAGGCGATGTAGAGGCCGATGACCGCGATGGACGTCACGGCGGTGTACGCGGTG
This sequence comes from Streptomyces sp. NPDC005794, assembly GCF_042871445.1. Lineage (NCBI taxonomy): Bacteria > Bacillati > Actinomycetota > Actinomycetes > Kitasatosporales > Streptomycetaceae > Streptomyces > Streptomyces sp. NPDC005794. The sequence goes on along the minus strand of NZ_JBIAIN010000021.1, from coordinate 132,709 downwards.
ACGTTGATGAGGTACGGGAGGCCGAGGGCCAGGGCTCCGAGCGCGGCCAGCCAGACCGCCGCGACGGGCGTGCGGGTACGGGGGCTGACCGTGTGCCAGACGCGGGAGAAGGGCAGCGCCCCGTCGCGCGAGAAGGCGTAGATCATGCGGCTGTTGGCGGTCACCGAGGCCATCCCGCAGAACAGCTGTGCGCCGATCACGACGAGCAGCAGGAGCTTGCCCGTGGTGGCCCCCAGCGCGTCCAGGAGGATCTGCGCGGGCGGGGCGCCGGTCGGGGAGTTCAGGGCGCCGTCGTACGACTGGATGGCGAAGGTGAAGCCCAGCAGGAGCACGAAGCCGGCGATCCAGGACGTCCAGATGGACTGCACGATGCCGCGCGGTCCCGCCACGGCCGCGTCGTGGGTCTCCTCCGTCATGTGGGCGGAGGCGTCGTAGCCGGTGAAGGTGTACTGCGCCATCAGCAGGCCGATCATCACGACGTAGAAGCCGCTGCCCCAGCCGGTGTTGTTGACGAACTCGGTGAAGACGTACGACGCCGACTGGTGCGAGTCCGGTACGAAGGTGAGCGCGCCGACGATGACGGCGACACCGACGACGTGCCACCAGACGCTGACGTTGTTGAGCACGGCGACGATGCCGACGCCGAAGGTGTTCAGCAGCCCGTGCAGGATCAGGATCGCCGCGAAGAGCAGGATCGTGCGGCCGGGTGTGACCTCGAAGCCGAACTGGAGGTTCAGGTACGCCCCGAGGAAGGACGCCGCCCCGAAGTCGATACCGGCGGTGACGGCGACCTGGCCGAGCACGTTGAACCAGCCCGCGAACCAGGCCCACGCGGCGGCGGATCGCGGCGGGGCGAGACGGTGGGCCCAGAAGTACAGGCCCGCGGACGTCGGGTACGCCGAACAGATCTCGGCCATCGCCAGGCCGACGAACAGCGTCATCAGTCCGACGCCGACCCATCCCCAGGTGATGACGGCGGGCCCGCCGGTGTTCATGCCGAACAGGTACATCGTCAGGCAGCCGGAGAGCACCGAGATGATCGTGAACGAGACGGCGTAGTTGGAGAAGGCGGACATCCGGCGGGCGAGCACCTGGGTGTAGCCGAGTTCGGCGAGCCGTTCCTCGTCGGAGAGCGCGGCCGGAGGGCTGTGCAGAACGTCCGGTGGTGGCTCGGCGGCCACCGCTTCGTCGTTTGTCATGCCCCCAGCGATGCCCTCGGGAGCTCTGCGGAAACGCCCCGGGGCCCGTACAGCACCGAAGTGCTGTACGGGCCCCGGGGACCGATCAGTGAGTCAGCCGGACTCAGCCGTTGCGCTTCCAGCGCGGCTTGTCGTCGCGGCGGCCGAAGGTGCCGGTGCCGGTACCCGTGCCGGTGCCACCGCGGTGGTCGTCGCGGCGGCCGGTCGGACGGTCGCTGCCACCGGAGCGGAAGCCGCCCGAGGGACGGTCGTCACGACGGTCACGGTTGAACGGACGGTCGCTGCCACCGGAGCGGAAGCCACCGGACGGACGCTCGTCACGACGGTCACGGTTGAACGCGGGGCGGTCGTTGTCACGGTTGAACGCCGGGCGGTCGTTGTCACGACGCTCGAAGGAACGGCCACCACGGTCGTCCCGACGGTCGCCACCACCGGAGCGGAAGCCACCGGACGGACGCTCGTCACGACGGTCACGGTTGAACGCCGGGCGGTCGTTGTCACGACGCTCGAAGGAACGGCCACCACGGTCGTCCCGACGGTCACCGCCACCGGAGCGGAAGCCACCGGACGGACGGTCGCTGCTGCCGCGGAACGACGGACGGTCGTTGCTGCCGCGGTAGCCGGTCCCACCGGAGGGACGGCCACTGCGCTCGCCGACACGGTCGCTGCCGCCTCGGTATCCACCACGGTCGCCACCACGGTCGTCGCGGCGGTCGCCACCACGGTCGTCACGGCGGCCGTAGCTGCCCCGGTCGTCACGGCGGTCGTCACGCGCGGCCGGCTGCTCCGGCACGGACGCGGCGGCCACCAGAGCGGCCTCGGCCTCGGCGGCGACCTCGGCCACCGCTGCCTCCGGGTCGTCGCCCCGCTCGCGGGCGGCACGGGCGACCAGACGGTCGGCCTCCTCGCGCAGCTCCACGGCACGGCGCTGGATGCGCTCCAGCTGCTTGGTGAGATCGGCGGCCTCGCGCTCGGCCTGCTTGGCCGCGTTGTTCGCGGAGTCGGCCTGGACCTCGGTGAGCGAACGGGCGCCGGTGATCTCGGCCACCTCGGGCTCGAAGACGCCCGCGCCCTGCACGAGGTGACGCGAGGCGTCGACGCCCGCGTCCTCCATGAGGCGGAAGATCTGACGACGCTGGTGCGGAAGCGCCAGCGAGACGACGACACCGGACTTGCCGGCACGGGCGGTACGGCCCGAGCGGTGCAGGTAGTCCTTGTGGTCGCCGGCCGGGTCCACGTTGAGGACCAGGTCGATGCCGTCGACGTGGATGCCGCGGGCGGCGACGTCGGTGGCGACCAGGGCGTTGACGTAGCCCTTCTTGAAGTCCTCGAGGACGCGGGTACGAGCGCCCTGCGTCATGCCGCCGTGCAGTGCGTCGGCCTTCACGCCGGACTCGATGAGCTGCTCGGCGATGCGGTCGGCGCCCAGCTGGGTGCGGACGAAGATGATCGTGCGGCCCTTGCGGGCGGCGATCGCGGCCGTGACCGGCGCCTTGTCCTTCGGCTTCACGACGAGGACGTGGTGCGACATGGTCGAGACGTTGCCCTGGGCGCTGTCGACCTCGTGGGTGACCGGGTTGCTCAGGTAACGCTTGACGAGCGTGCCGATCTCGTTCTCCATCGTGGCGGAGAAGAGCATGCGCTGGCCGCCACCGGGGATCTGGTCGAGCAGCTCGGTGACCTCGGGCAGGAAGCCCAGGTCCGACATCTGGTCGGCCTCGTCGAGGACCGCGACCTGGACGTTCTCCAGGGAGCAGGCGCCACGGTTGATGATGTCGCGCAGCCGGCCCGGGGTGGCGACGAGGACGTCGACACCGCGCTCCAGCGCGTAGATCTGGTTGCCCATCGACGTACCGCCGCAGACGACCTTCATCTTCAGGCCGAGCACGTCGCCGTAGGGCTGCAGAGCGTCCGCGACCTGCATCGCGAGCTCACGGGTCGGCGTGAGGATGATCGCGCGGGGCTTCTTCTTCTCGGTGTGACCGCCGGCCAGCGTGGCCAGGGTCGGCAGACCGAAGGAGAGTGTCTTGCCGGAGCCGGTACGGCCACGGCCCAGGATGTCCTTGCCGGCCAGGGCGTCCGGGATGGTCGCGGCCTGGATCGGGAAGGGAGCCGTCACGCCGTTCTGCGCGAGCTTGCGGACGATGCCCTCGGGCAGTCCGAGCGAGGCGAACGTAACGCTCGGCTCGGCGTCCTCGTCGGAGGCGTCGTCGGCGGGGATCTCCGAAGCGGAGATGTCCGCGACGGGGGTCTCCGCGACGGGGGTCTCGTCGGCGGCCTCGGGGGCCTGGGCCACTACGGCCTCGGCTGCTTCGACGACCTCGATGTTCTCGACGACGTTCTCGGACATGACGGTGTTGTCAGAGCTGGAAATTGACATGCGAAATGCGAAACCTTCCGGAGTCTCGGCACGCGCCCGTAACTCCGTGTTTTCGCAATTTCGACCGCCTCAATGCGGTCCAGCCACGGCAAGGGAGAGTACGCGCCACACGGCGCTCTTCTGTGTCGGCGCCGGGCATAGGATCAAACGATCTACTACCATACGCACCCTCCCCCCATTCGCGCAAACCGGCCCGGCTCACACCGGCGCGACCTGCGGTGATACCCGCGGAGTGGGCCACACCTCGACCCGCTCCGGCTGCCCCATCGCGTCCGTGCGGTACTGCGCGGCCGGCGAGGCCGTGGGCTGCTCCGGCGGCGGCGAGGGCTCCGGCTCGGGCGAGGGAGGCGGCTCCTCAGGGGTGACCGGCGGGGGCGGCGGTTCACCCGGCCCCGGGGAACTGGGCTCCGGGGTCGGCAGGGGGCCGCCCTGGGTCGGTTCCGGGGTGGCCGGCCCACCGGGCGCCGGGCGGGCCTTCTCGGGGCCGGCCGACGGGGCACCGCCCGAGGCCTTGGCGTCCGGCTTGCGTGAGGCGCCGCGGTCGGACTGCGCCTCGGCACGGCCACCGCCGGAGCCGGTCCGGCCGGTGCCGGACACCGTGCCGCCGTCCGGCCGGGCCGACGCACCCTTCGGGTCGGCGGAACGGGAAGGGGCCGGCTTCCCGGCGTCGTCGTCACCGACGCTCACACAGCCTGTGGACGCGGCGATCGTCAGCGCGGTGACGGCTGCCCAGCGGACGCGGACGGACAACTGGCGCACGGGGTGGCACCTCCGTGAAGGAGAGGAACAGCGGGGACGGGAGAGCGCTGTGTCCAACTCCCCTGCCCCCACGGGGGACACGCCCGGACACAACTCCCGCACACGCGCCGGCCGCCCGGGTCATCCCACGGAGTCCCCGAAGCCCCCCGCCAGCTCCACCCCCAGGAACACCGCCCCGAACCCCACGAGCAGGGACGCCACCACATTGGCGCCGGCCAGGAAGCCACGACCCGCCTCGGCCAGCCGCAGGGTCTCGTACGAGAACGTCGAGTACGTCGTCAGCGCCCCGCACAGGCCCGTGCCCAGCAGGGCGTACACAGGTGTGGACACCGTCGCCCCCGTGAGCACCCCGAGCAGCAGGCTGCCCGCCGCGTTGACGGTGAAGGTCCCCCACGGGAACACGTACGGCAGCCCGGCACCGTGCCGCGCCTGCACCGCACGGTCCGTCAGATAGCGCAGCGGCGCCCCGACAGCGCCCCCGAGGACGACCAGCAGCCAGTTCACGCCGGCCGCCCCCGCCCGTCGACCAGCGCGCGGGTGAGCGCGGCCGCCCCCCACACCGCGCCGAGCGCGGCCACGGCCGTCGCGGCCATGTACGCCATGGCCGTCACCGCCTCCTGACGGGCCAGCAGCTTCGACACATCGGCGGCGTACGTCGAGAAGGTGGTGAACCCGCCGAGCACCCCGACCCCCAGGAACGGCCGCACCAGCGGGTGGGTGACCGTGCCCCGTTCCGTCACCAGCACCATCAGCACCCCGAGCAGGGCGCAGCCCGTCACGTTGACGACGAAGACCGCCCAGGGGAACGCCCCCTCGGCGGCAGGCCACGCCAGCGAGGCCGCATAGCGGGCAGCGGCCCCCAGGGCGCCGCCCGCCGCGATCGCCGCCAGGACCCGGTACCTGCCGGTCCCCGCGGTCTCGGCGCGCTGCGCCGGTACGGAGAGATCGACGTCCGGGTCGACGACGGGCCGGACGGGCGGCGGATCCTGGGTGCTCACCCGTACCCCAGCTCGTGCAGGCGCTCGTCGTCGATGCCGAAGTGGTGGGCGATCTCATGGACCACGGTGATCTCGGTCTCGGCGACCACGTCCTCACGGGTCTGGCACATCCGCAGCGTCGGCCCCCGGTAGATGGTGATCCGGTCCGGCAGGACGCCCGCGTACCACTCACCGCGCTCGGTGAGCGGGGTGCCCTCGTAGAGTCCGAGCAGCTCCCGGTCCTCCGAGTCCTCCGGTTCCTCCTCCACGAACACCGCGACGTTGTCCATCAGCCGCATCAGCTCCGGCGGGACCCGGTCAAGAGCCAGGCTCACCAGCTCTTCGAACTCCTCGCGCGTCATCTCCAGCACCCCGCCATTGTCACGTACGCCGGGCCGGAACGGGCGGGCCCCACCCGCCCCGGCGGCCACCCGCCCGGCCCACGGCTCTCCCCCCGCCCGCATGTCCACGCCCCGATCGGGGCATACGCGCCCAATGGCACGCCCGTTCCACGCCGCAGCCGCCCGTCTCCGCCTCCGCCGCTCCCACTCGCGCGCCACCGCCCCCGCCGGCGGGCTCGTCCCCGCCGCACACCCCTGGAAACGCGCGTGCGGCCTGCTGGCCGTGGTCGTGCTGGGCGCCTGGCTCGGGCTGCTGGTCGTCGGCAGTGTGCGTACGCCGGTGGGCCCCATGGACACCACCATGACCCTGCGGCCGTCGGTGAGCGGCGGCACCAAGATCAACGTGTCCCCGCTCGGCGCCCTGGAGCTGGACTCCCATCGCGCCCCGGTCCGCCTGGACGTGGACGTCGACCAACTGGACCCGGAGCGCTCGCAGGCCCTGGTCAAGCACCCCGAACGCCTCTCAGGTCTCCAGGACGAGGTCACCGACGACGTCGCCTCCGGCACCCGGGAGCTGGCCGTCCGCTCCTGCGTGGCCGTGGTCTCCGGCGCCACCGCCCTCGGCCTGGTCGTGTACCGGCGCCCGCGCCGCGCGCTGACCGCCGGGGGCCTCGCCCTGGCGCTGCTGGCCGCCTCGGGCGTCAGCGCGTACGCGACCTGGAATCCGAAGTCCGTCCTGGAGCCGAAGTTCTCCGGGCTGCTCTCCAGCGCCCCCTCGGTGGTCGGCGACGCCCGCTCGATCGTCACCGAATTCGACGTCTACCAGCAGGAACTGGCCCGGCTCGTCACCAACGTCACCAAGCTGTACGACGCCACGTCCACCCTCCCCGTGTATCAGCCGGACCCGGCGACCATCAGGGTTCTGCATGTGTCCGACATCCATCTCAACCCGGCCGCCTGGCACATCGTCGGCTCGCTCGTCGAGCAGTACGAGATCGACGTGATCGTCGACTCCGGCGACACGATGGACCACGGCACGGCCGCGGAGAACGGCTTCCTGGACCCCGTCCGCGACCTCGGCGCGCCGTATGTCTGGGTGCGGGGCAACCACGACTCCAAGGAGACCCAGGCCCATCTGGAGAAGACCAGGAACGTGCACGTCCTGGACGAGGGCGGCGCGGTGAACGTGGCCGGGCTGCGGATCGCCGGCACCGGTGACCCGCAGTTCACCCCGGACCGTTCCCGTCCCACCGGCGGCAAGGCCTCCGTGCAGCTCGCGGGCATGCGCCTCGCCTCGGCGCTGCGTGACCAGGAGCGGGCGGGCACCCCGGTGGACATCGCGGTGGCACACGACCCGGACGCGGCGCGGGAGACGGACGGCACGGTCCCACTGGTCCTGGCCGGCCATGTGCACCACCGGGTGAACGAACTGCTGCCACTGGGTACGCGGCTGAAGGTCGAGGGCTCCACGGGCGGCGGCGGACTGCGCGCCGTGCAGAACGAGAAGCCGGAGAAGGTGCGCGCCTCCGTGCTCTACCTGGACCGCCCCACCCGGCATCTGCAGGCCTGGGACGAGATCACCCTCGGAGGTCTCGGGCTGACGACGGCCGAGGTCAGCCGCCATCTCCCGGAGGAGAACCTGAAGAGTCCGTCCCCCTCTCCGACCCCCTCCACGGCCTCCCCCTGACGTCAGCCGAAACCGTTTTGGCGATACCTCCTGCCATCACATATGCTTCTCACGTCCCCGACGCGCTGGAAAGCGCGCAGGTGGGCCCTTAGCCCTCATCGTCTAGTGGCCCAGGACGCCGCCCTTTCAAGGCGGTAGCACGGGTTCGAATCCCGTTGGGGGCACGCTTTACGGTGTGCGAGACTTGTCTCGCACATTAGCTAGGTCCTGTGGAGCAGTTTGGAGTGCTCGCCACCCTGTCAAGGTGGAGGCCGCGGGTTCAAATCCCGTCAGGACCGCTGCAGCCCGTACGAGCTGCGTGGCTGGGTAGCTCAGTTGGTACGAGCGATCGCCTGAAAAGCGATAGGTCGCCGGTTCGATCCCGGCCCCAGCCACCACCCGAAGGCCCCGTCCGATGGACGGGGCCTTCGTCGTTGTCAGACCGCTTCCTCTTCCTTCCGCCCGGTGCGCCGCCGCCACATCTGCAGCCCGAGGGCCAGCAGCCCCACCACCGCCACGACACCCAGCGCCAGGGCGTCCGGCACCCGCTCACCGAGGCGCTGGGCCCACTGCTCGACGGCGAACGAGTCGTCCACGTCCAGGAGTCCGGGCAGCGCGGTCGTCCCGTCGTACACGAGGAAGAGCACTCCGAGCCCGATGAAGAAGAGTCCGGAGAGCAGCGAGGTGCTGTGCAGTTCGAAGCGGCCGACGCGCAGCGGCCTGCCCCGCAGCCAGGCCCGGCGGCCGAGGTCGAAGCGTTCCCAGAGCAGGGCGAGCACGAACAGCGGAACGGCCATGCCCAGCGCGTAGACGGCGAGCAGCAGTCCGCCGTAGACGGGGCTGCCGCTGACGGCCGCGACCGTGAGGACGCTGCCGAGGATCGGGCCCGCGCAGAAGCCCGCCAGCCCGTAGACCGCGCCCAGGGCGTAGACGGAGAGGGCGGTCGTGGGCCGGATCCGGCCACTGAGGGCGGCGATCCGCCGGGAGGCGAAGCCCAGCCCGACGATCTGGGCGAGGCCGAGCCCGATGATCAGCCAGCCCGCGCCGAGGACGAGTGCGTCACGGTGCCCGTAGAAGAGCCTGCCGGCGTACGAGCCGGCGGCGCCGAGCGGGACGAGCGTGGTGGCGAGACCCGCGTAGAAGATGCCCGTACGGGCCAGCAGCCGCGAGGCGGAGTCGACGGAGTACGCGAAGAAGGCCGGGAGCAGCAGGGCGCTGCACGGGCTGACGAGGGCCAGCAGGCCGCCGAGCAGGGCGGCGAAGTATCCGAGGTCCGGGGTCACTTCGCGGGGTCCCCGGCGCTTCCGACGTTCGCTTCCTCGGCCGCCGCGGCCTCGATGGCCTCGGTGAACACGGCCATGGGCTGTGCTCCGGCCAGGGGGCGGCCGTTGATGAGGAAGGACGGGGTGGACGTGGCGCCGATCCCGTAGGCCTGTTCCTGGTCGGCGCTGACGGCTTCGGCGGCCGCCGGGCTGTCCGTGTCCTCTACGAAGCGGTCGAGGTCCTTGACGCCGGCCTGCCGGGCGAGGTCCCTGAGCCGGTCCTTGCCGAAGCCCTGCTCCTTGGCGTCCTCGGCATAGGCGGCCTCGTGGAAGGCCCAGAAGCGGTCCTGCTGCCCTGCCGCCCAGGAGGCGCGGGCGGCGGCCTCGGACTCCTTGCCGAAGATCGGGAAGTTGCGCCACTCGATGCGCAGGGTGCCGTCGTCGACGTACTTCTTGATCAGTTCGGGTTCGGTGTCCCGGGCGAACTTCCCGCAGTAGCCGCACTTGAAGTCGGCGTATTCGATGAGGACCACGGGGGCGTCGGTGCGGCCTTGTGCCAGCTTGTCGCCGGCGTCGCGCCGGGCGAGGTCAGCCAGCTCCCGGTAGACGTCGGAGTCCGGGGCGGCGGTCGTGGCCTCGGCCGGGGCATCGGCGGCGGACGCGTCCGGGGCGGTCGCCCGGTAGGAGACGAAGCCGAGCAGCCCGGCGGCAAGGACGACGACGAGGCCGAAGAGCATCGGCTTCCTCGCGGAGGACGGCTTCTTCGGGGAGGACGGGGGGCGGGTGGGCGTGGGCATACGGCGCTCCGTGCAGGGGGGCAGTGCGGTGCGGAGGTGTGGGGCCTCGCGCGGGAAACGGGTGATCAGTTGCCCGGAATGGTACGGCCTGTGAGCCCGCTCTCCCGCTCGGTCATCGACGTCACGGCACGCCCTTGCGGAGCGGTGTGACGCGGCCCGGACGAAATAAGTTCGCCACTCCTCGCGCCCGGGTGAGATCCTGGGGTCCGTATGTCTACTTCCTTCGCCGATCTCCAGTCCCAGCTCGGGCAGCTCTCGCTCCGCGACGCGCACCGGCTCGGCCGCCGTCTCGAGGGTGCCCGCCGCATCCGTAAGCCCGAGGCCCGTCAGACCGTCGTGGACGAGATCTCGGCCGAAGCCGGGAAGGCAGCCGAGCGGCTCGCAGGACGCGCCGCGCGGATGCCCGCTCTGTCGTACCCGGAACAGCTTCCCGTCAGCCAGAAGAAGGACGAGATCCTGGAGGCGATACGCGACCACCAGGTCGTGATCGTCGCGGGTGAGACCGGGTCGGGCAAGACCACGCAGATCCCCAAGATCTGCATGGAGCTGGGGCGCGGTGTCCGGGGCATGATCGGGCACACCCAGCCCCGCCGCATCGCCGCCCGTACGGTCGCCGAACGCGTCGCGGACGAGCTGAAGACCCCGCTCGGCGAGGCCGTCGGCTGGAAGGTGCGCTTCACCGACCAGGTGAATCCCGACGCGACCTTCGTGAAGCTGATGACGGACGGCATCCTGCTGGCCGAGATCCAGACGGACCGCGAGCTCCTCGCCTACGACACGATCATCATCGACGAGGCCCACGAGCGGTCGCTGAACATCGACTTCCTGCTGGGCTATCTGGCCAGGCTGCTGCCCAAGCGCCCCGATCTGAAGGTCGTCATCACCTCGGCGACCATCGACCCGGAGCGCTTCGCGAAGCACTTCGGCGAGGCGCCGATCGTGGAGGTCAGCGGCCGGACGTATCCGGTGGAGGTGCGCTACCGGCCGCTGCTGGAGGACGACAGCCAGGACTCCGACCGCGACCAGATCACCGCGATCTGCGACGCCGTCGACGAACTGGACCACGAGGCCCCCGGCGATGTCCTGGTCTTCCTCTCCGGCGAACGGGAGATCCGCGACACCGCGGACGCGCTGAACAAACGCAACCTCAGACACACCGAGGTACTCCCCCTCTACGCCCGTCTCTCGCACGCCGAGCAGCACAGGGTGTTCCAGCGCCACACGGGACGCAGGATCGTGCTGGCGACGAACGTCGCCGAGACCTCGCTGACCGTCCCCGGCATCAAGTACGTGATCGACCCGGGCAACGCCCGCATCTCCCGCTACAGCCACCGCACCAAGGTCCAGCGGCTGCCGATCGAGCGGATCTCGCAGGCCAGCGCCAACCAGCGCAAGGGCCGCTGCGGCCGTACGTCCGACGGCATCTGCATCCGGCTGTACTCCGAGGACGACTTCGTGACCCGCCCGGAGTTCACCGATCCGGAGATCCTGCGGACCAACCTCGCCTCCGTCATCCTCCAGATGACCGCCGCCGGCCTCGGCGACATCGAGAAGTTCCCCTTCATCGACCCGCCGGACCACCGCAACATCCGCGACGGCGTCCAGCTGCTCCAGGAGCTCGGCGCGCTCGACCCGGGAGAGAAGGATCCGAAGAAGAGGCTGACCCCGCTGGGCCGCAAGCTCTCCCAGCTGCCCGTCGACCCGCGCCTGGCCCGCATGGTCATCGAGGCCGAGAAGAACGGCTGCGCCCGCGAGGTCATGGTCATCGCGGCGGCGCTCTCCATCCAGGACCCGCGCGAGCGGCCCTCGGAGAAGCAGACCCAGGCCGATCAGCACCACGCCCGCTTCAAGGACGAGACGTCGGACTTCCTGGCGTTCCTGAACCTGTGGCGCTACATCCGGGAGCAGCAGAAGGAGCGCGGCTCCTCCAGCTTCCGCCGGATGTGCAAGCAGGAGTATCTGAACTTCCTGCGGATCCGTGAGTGGCAGGACATCTACGCCCAGCTCCGCACGGTCGCGAAGCAGATGGGCATCGAGGTCAAGGAGTCCTCCACAGGTGCCGACGTGCCGGAGCAGTCGGTGCACACCTCGCTGCTGGCCGGCCTGCTGTCGCACATCGGGCTGAAGGACACCGAGAAGAACGAGTACCTGGGCGCCCGCAGCGCCAAGTTCGCGGTCTTCCCCGGATCCGCGCTGTTCAAGAAGCAGCCGCGCTTCGTGATGTCGGCCGAGCTGGTCGAGACGTCCCGGCTGTGGGCACGGGTCAACGCGAAGGTCGAGCCGGAGTGGATCGAGCCACTCGCCCAGCACCTGCTGAAGCGCACGTACAGCGAGCCGCACTGGGAGAAGGACCAGGCCGCGGTGATGGCGTACGAGAGGGTCACGCTCTACGGGGTACCGATCGTCGCCCAGCGCAAGATCAATTTCGGCCGGATCGACCAGGAGGCGTCGCGCGACCTGTTCATCCGCAACGCCCTGGTCGAGGGGGACTGGCGCACGCACCACCAGTTCTTCCACGACAACCGCAAACTGCTGGGCGAGGTCGAGGAGTTGGAGCACCGCGCCCGGCGCCGCGACATCCTCGTGGACGACGAGACGCTCTTCGATTTCTACGATCAGCGGATCCCGGAGCACATCGTCTCCGGGGCGCACTTCGACTCCTGGTGGAAACACAAGCGCCGTGACGAGCCGGACGCGCTCGACTTCGAACGCTCGATGCTCATCAACGAGAAGGCCGGGGCCGTCACCAAGGACGACTACCCGGACTCCTGGCGGCAGGGGAAGCTCAAATTCCGGGTGACCTACCAGTTCGAGCCGGGCGCGGACGCCGACGGTGTGACCGTCCACATTCCGCTCCAGGTGCTCAACCAGGTCACCTCCGAGGGCTTCGACTGGCAGATCCCTGGCCTGCGTGACGGGGTGGTCACCGAGCTCATCCGCTCGCTGCCCAAGCCCATCCGCAGGCACTACGTCCCCGCCCCGGACTACGCGGCGAAGTTCCTGGACCGCGCGGTCCCCCTGCAGGAGCCCCTGCCGCTCACGCTCGCCCGTGAGCTCCAGCGGATGGTCGGCGTCCCCGTGACGGCGGACGACTTCGACCTGTCACGGATCCCGGACCACTTGAAGATCACCTTCCGGATCACCGACGAACGGCGCCGCAAGGTGGCCGAGGACAAGGACCTGGAAGCGCTGAAGATCCAGCTGCGCCCCAAGGCCCGCCAGGCCCTCTCCCAGGCCGCCGCGGCCACCGCGGGGCCCACGGGCGAGTCCGTCGAGCGTGCGGGCCTCACCGACTGGACGATCGGTACGCTGAACCGGATCTTCGAGACGAGGCGGGCCGGTCAGCCGGTGAAGGCGTACCCGGCCCTCGTCGACCAGGGCGACAGCGTGGCCGTACGGCTCTTCGACACGCAGGCCGAGCAGCAGCAGGCGATGTGGCGGGGCACCCGGAAGCTGATCCTGCTGAACATCCCCGTGAACCCGGCGAAGTTCGCGTCGGACAAGCTCACCAACCAGCAGAAGCTGGCGCTGTCCCGCAATCCGCACGGCTCCATCCAGGCACTGTTCGACGACTGCGCGACGGCGGCCGCCGACCGGCTGATCGCCGCGCACGGCGGCCCGGCCTGGGACGAGGCGTCGTTCCGGAAGCTGTACGACAAGGTGCGCGCCGACCTCGTGGACCTCACCGTCCGCACGATCGGCCAGGTCCAGCAGATCCTGGCCGCCTGGCAGGCCTGCGAGCGCCGGCTGAAGTCGACGAACAGCCTGGTCCTGATCAACAACGTCACGGACGTACGGGACCATCTGGCCCGCCTGATGCCGCCCGGGTTCGTCACCGCGACCGGGCTGCGCAGGCTGCCCGACCTGATGCGCTACCTGGTCGCCGAGGACCGCCGGCTGCAGCAGATGCCGACGAACGTCCAGCGCGACACCACGCGCATGGAGAAGGTCCACGAGATGCAGGACGAGTACGCCTGGCTGCTCGAACAGCTGCCGCAGGGGCGGCCGGTACCCCAGGACGTCCTGGACATCCGCTGGATGATCGAGGAGCTGCGCGTGAGCTACTTCGCGCACGCCCTGGGCACCGCACAGCCCGTCTCGGACAAGCGGATCGTGAAGGCGATCGACGCGGCGGCGCCGTGACCCGACCCGCCCCGGGGGCGTGACAGCTCCACCACTGTGGGTGAGTTCGACCTGGCCCGCGGACCTCCTGTACAGTCTGTCTTCGCAGCCGGACGAAAGAACGGCAGCGAAAACCTGGTCCTGTGGAGCAGTTTGGAGTGCTCGCCACCCTGTCAAGGTGGAGGCCGCGGGTTCAAATCCCGTCAGGACCGCAGTAGACAGAAGCCCGGATCCCCTGGATCCGGGCTTCTGTGCGTCTTGACGCCGGCTCCCACCGCGAGTAACTCCGTAGGACGGAGTCCGCCCCTGTTTCCCTCGACGCGGGGCGGCCGGGTCCACCGGGAGGCCGCACGCATGTCTGCGCCCATGGAAAGGCACGAGACCCGCGCGCTGCTGCGCGCCCATCTGGCGGCCGCCTCCGGCTACCGCCACCTCACCCGGCACTGTCCGATCTGCTACCGCCTACTGCGGCTCGCCACGGAGCCCCTGACGGCCCCACAGATGCCGTACGCGCCCCAGGGGCCCTGCAACGCAACCGAGCCGCCGCAGGCCCCACAGGACGCCACCGACGCGCCCGGGAGGGGTGCGGACGACGAGGCCGGCGCGGACCACCTCACGGACCACCCACGGGACCACCCCCAGGGCCGCCCCCGGGGCCGCCGGCAGGGCCGCCCACGGGGCGAAAGCCCTCCCGCGACATGACCATCTGCCGCAGCCATGACCGCCGAACAGTGGCGGCCTCGCAGGAGGCAGGACCGGACCGGTGTGACGGGAGTCACCCAATCCGTTCCGCGTGGAAGCGACTTTACTCACTTCATACAACTGGCCAATTTAATATGTGCAATTGCACTTCCTCGAAAGTACATCCCGGACCGTTCCGCCCGAGCTGTCCCACGACGCCAGGGACCCGGGCGAACAGGCCCGAACAGACCCGCCCGGAGTCGCACGCGACCTCCCCACAAACCGACCCGTCGGCAGGTTCGGGCAGACGCTCGGGCCGCTGAGCACCTTCGGGCTCCTTCAGGCACAAAAAAGATCGCGCTGGACCCGGCGGAGTCCAGCGCGATCGAACGACGTACCCGCATGTCACAGGCATGGCACCCGTTGGGGCGGGCACCCGTCATGTGGAGCTATGAATGGGGACACCGGGGGTTGGGGAACCCTTCAGCGCCCTGTTGTGGCTGCGGCGACAGGGGGTGTGTCAGGCCTCGCTGCGCTGCTGCGGAATACCCGCAAGCAGTGCGCGGACCTCTGCCTCGCGGTACCGGCGATGCCCACCGAGCGTGCGGATGGACGTGAGCTTGCCAGCCTTTGCCCAACGGGTGACCGTCTTCGGGTCCACGCGGAACATCGTGGCAACCTCAGCCGGGGTCAGCAGCGGCTCGGCATCAGGGGTGCGAGCGGTCATGAGCGGCCTCCTCGGGAGAACCGAACCATCTCGGTTCTTTCCTCTAAATTCTGCACCTTGACCCGCGTTGCCCGAAATGGCGGACGCAGGCCGAGTCGGTTATAGGACGAACGGCTTGTCTTCGGCACTACAACTACACCATCCGTCCAGCCACGTCGGCCAAACCGATGGAATTGCCCTCCCAGGTGCCCATCAGCGACGGAAGCCGATGGACCATGCCATAGCGGACAGTCACGCCCCGGTGACGATCAGTCACAGGACAACCGGGAGTCATCAGAAGTCGTCAGACCCCCCATGGCGTGCAATACAAAGCATTCCGCCCGTAGTTGGGCGAACGGAGTCCTCCCCGGACTCCTTGTCCTATTTTGGCATGAGGAGTAGGGAAGGGCGCAAGGGCCCCGTTAGTGCTATCCATCACGCTTGAGGCAAAGGCCCGGTTCGGGACATAGGTCCCGACCTCATGAGCGCCTTCCCGCCCCACCTGTCGCACGCGTCACACTCGACGAGGGTTCACGGCCCGCCAGTTGCCCTCATGGCATCTTCGTTCACCTCCGCCGGGCTCTCCGGCGCCCGGGGATGTCGGACACCTCACAGGATGTCTCTTCCCTGCGGATAGCACCTCTATGCGGCGGTGCGTTCCCATTCACACCGCTTCGCGCTAGTTGGAGGATTGTAGGTCACGCACGGCTCGCCAGCGGTCGGCGAGACGCCCGTACGCGACACCCGCCGCATCGCTGTCCCCGGAGCGCAGCGCCGCGATGCCCTCGGCCACATCCGCGGCCGACCGGTCCGCGGCGAGCTGCTCGCCGCTCAGCGCGTGGACCAGGCCGCCGTAATCCAGCTCGACCATGGCGCGCGGGTGGAACTCCTCCAGCCAGCGCCCCACCTCCACGAGCCCCTCGGTCAGCGGGCCTTCGTCGACGGTCTCCCGCAACGTCCGCAGCGCCCTCGCCAGCCTGCGCCGCGCCTGCACCATCGGGGTCCGGTAACGCAGCAGCCGGCCACCGTCGGCGCCGACGGCGCCGTCCGTGCCGCCGGTCACGTACTCCCGCTCCTCGTCGTCGAACAGGACGAACCAGCGCACCGGCACATGCCACACCGTGGTCCGGATCCAGGGGCGGGCGTCCGGGTTCCGCTCGGCCCACCGCTCGTGGTCCGCCGCCGCCTGCCCCCGCACCACCGGGGGCAGCACCGCGTCCAGCACAGTGGCCGGAAACAGACCCCCCAGTTCACTCAAGGCCAGCCAGCCACGCATCCGGGTCCGCCACGGGCAGACGCAGACCACCCCGTCGACCACCGCGACGAAGGCGTCCGCGCTCTCGTGCACCGGCACCGCCACCGGAGGGGTGGAGACCAAGCCCGCCAGCGAGCGCCGCAGTTCGTCCTGGGCCGTGGGGAGGGCGGAACGCCGCGCGTAACGCGTCCAGTGGCCCCGTTCGGGTTCACGGAAGGCGGCGAGCGGCTCGTACACCCGCAGGTAGGACGCGTAAGGGACGAGCACCGAAGACACCACCGACATGCGGTAAATCGTGTCACGCCGGTACTCCACAGGGGGGTGATCCCGGTCAGGGGAACAGATCTACGGGTCACGAGGACTTACGCTCTTGCCCATCGGACCGGCCGGCGTCGGTCGGTCCGGGGCCCTCCCCACCTGCAGGGGGGTCTCCCGCCGCTTCGTACTTGGGAGTCACCACAGTGACCGATGTGACCAACGGCGTCCTGCACACCCTGTTCCGCTCGGATCAGGGAGGCCACGAGCAAGTCGTGATCTGCCAGGACCGTGCCAGCGGCCTCAAAGCCGTGATCGCCCTCCACTCCACCGCCCTGGGCCCGGCCCTCGGCGGGACGCGCTTCTATCCGTACGCCTCCGAGGAGGAGGCCGTCGCGGACGCGCTGAACCTCTCGCGCGGCATGTCGTACAAGAACGCCATGGCCGGCCTCGACCACGGCGGCGGCAAGGCCGTCATCATCGGCGATCCCGACCGGATCAAGTCCGAGGAACTTCTCCTGGCCTACGGCAGGTTCGTGGCCTCGCTCGGCGGACGCTATGTGACTGCCTGTGATGTCGGCACGTACGTCGCCGACATGGACGTCGTCGCCCGGGAGTGCCGCTGGACCACCGGCCGCTCCCCCGAGAACGGCGGCGCGGGCGACTCCTCCGTACTCACCGCGTTCGGTGTCTTCCAGGGCATGCGGGCCTCCGCGCAGCACCTGTGGGGGGACCCCACGCTGCGCGGCCGCAAGGTCGGTGTCGCCGGCGTCGGAAAGGTCGGCCACCACCTGGTCGAGCACCTGCTGAGCGACGGTGCCGAAGTCGTCGTGACGGATGTGCGCGAGGAGTCCGTACGCCGGATCACCGAGCTGCACCCCGAGGTCTCCGTGGCCGTGGACACGGACGCGCTGATCCGCACCGAGGGGCTGGACATCTACGCCCCGTGCGCGCTCGGCGGTGCGCTGAACGACGCGAGCGTTCCCGTGCTCACCGCCAAGGTGGTGTGCGGCGCGGCCAACAACCAGCTCGCCCACACGGGAATCGAGAAGGACCTTGCCGACCGATCGATTCTGTACGCACCGGACTACGTGGTGAACGCCGGTGGCGTGATCCAGGTCGCCGACGAACTCCACGGTTTCGACTTCGACCGGTGCAAGGCGAAGGCCACGAAGATCTTCGACACCACGCTGGCCATATTCGCACGTGCGAAGGCCGACGGAATCCCGCCGGCCGCGGCGGCCGACCGGATCGCCGAACGGCGGATGGCGGACGCCCGCCGTCACTGACGCGTCGTCGCGCGTCAGCTCTCCGTCACCGGTTCCGTGAGGAAAACCCGGTGACGGAGGCCACGCCGGGAGCGGGAGAAGGACGGCGGGCACGGGGGAGACAAGACTCACTCCGGTCGGCGGGTCGGCCGTCCACAAGAGGTTAAAATCGGGGTTGACCAGCGAGGACGGGCTCCTCCGTGGTCCTGCGCGGAGGCGCGTGACGCGGGCGGCGTACCGTATGGCCGAGGAAGCAGGTACGGTTAAAGCCACGGGCGCGGTCTCTCTGCTGAGAGTCCGTCCTGAAACATGAACGCGTGTCAAGACTCTGGGGCCGTCGAGCCCCGTCACCGAGGGGGTCGAGCCATGGGGCGCGGCCGGGCAAAGGCCAAGCAGACCAAGGTCGCCCGCCAGCTGAAGTACAGCAGCGGCGGGACTGACCTGTCGCGTCTGGCCAATGAGCTGGGCGCATCGCCTTCGAGTCAACCACCGAACGCCGAGCCGTTCGAGGACGACGACGAGGAAGATGACCCGTACGCACAGTACGCGGATCTGTACAACGACAACGAGGACGCGGACGAGGACGACCAGTCCGGTCCGTCGTCACAGCGCCGCGGCGCTTGACCTCGCGCTGACACATCAACCCGGTCCGGGCCTGCCCGGACCGGGTTTTGTGCTGTACCGGTCCGGAGGGATGCGGCACCCTCGGGTGCGGCCGAAGGGCGACACCGCCCGTCGGTCCGGTGGAGTGCCGGACCGACGGGTGAAGCGTCCTAGCGCGCGTAGTCGCCGGTCAGCTCGGCGCCCGTGGCGTGGTCACCGCGCTCGGTGATCTCGCCGGCGACCCAGGAGTCGACACCCCGGTCGGCCAGCGTCGTCAGAGCCGCGTCCACCGAGTCCGCCGGGACGATCGCGATCATGCCGACACCCATGTTGAGCGTCTTCTCCAGCTCCAGCCGCTCGACCTTGCCGGCCTTGCCGACCAGGTCGAAGACGGCACCCGGAGTCCAGGTGGACCGGTCGACCGTGGCGTGCAGCCCGTCCGGGATCACCCGGGCCAGGTTGTTGGCCAGGCCACCCCCCGTGACGTGGCTGAAGCCGTGCACCTCGGTGGTGCGGGTCAGCGCCAGGCAGTCCAGGGAGTAGATCCTCGTGGGCTCCAGGAGCTCCTCGCCGAGCGTCCTGCCGAACTCCTCGACCTGGCGGTCCAGGGTCCAGCCGGCCCGGTCGAAGACCACGTGGCGGACGAGCGAGTACCCGTTCGAGTGAAGACCGGACGACGCCATCGCGATCACGGCGTCACCCTTACGGATACGGTCCGGGCCCAGCAGCAGGTCGGCCTCGACCACGCCCGTACCGGCGCCCGCGACGTCGAAGTCGTCCGGGCCCAGCAGGCCCGGGTGCTCCGCCGTCTCCCCGCCGACCAGTGCGCAGCCCGCCAGGACGCAGCCTTCGGCGATGCCCTTCACGATGGCCGCGACACGCTCGGGATGCACCTTGCCGACACAGATGTAGTCGGTCATGAACAGCGGTTCCGCGCCACAGACGACCAGGTCGTCGACGACCATGCCGACGAGGTCGTGACCGATGGTGTCGTACACACCCATCTGCCGGGCCAGATCGACCTTCGTGCCGACGCCGTCGGTGGCGGAGGCGAGCAGCGGGCGCTCGTAACGCTTGAGCGCCGAGGCGTCGAAGAGGCCGGCGAAACCGCCGAGGCCGCCGAGGCCCGCGACCTCGGGACGCTGCGTCTTCTTCACCCACTCCTTCATCAGCTCGACGGCGCGGTCACCGGCTTCGATGTCGACGCCCGCCGCAGCGTAGGAAGCACCTGTTGTCTCAGACATTGCCCGGGATCTTTCGTGTGGGAATACGGGGCTGGTGGGGAAGCAGCCGGTCGGTCCGGATCACGGACGACGCAGCGCGTCGGCCGCCGCGGTCGCGGCGGGGCCGGCCGCCAGCTCGGTCTCCAGCAGCTGCTTGCCGAGCAGCTCCGGGTCCGGAAGCTCCATCGGGTATTCGCCGTCGAAGCAGGCGCGGCACAGATTCGGCTTGGCGATCGTCGTTGCCTCGACCATCGCGTCGAGCGAGATGTACGCGAGGGAGTCGGCACCCATGGAGGTGGCGATCTCGTCGACGGACATGCCGTTGGCGATCAGCTCGGCGCGCGTCGCGAAGTCGATGCCGAAGAAGCAGGGCCACTTCACGGGCGGGGAGGAGATCCGGATGTGGATCTCGGCGGCGCCCGCCTCGCGGAGCATCCTGACCAGGGCACGCTGGGTGTTGCCGCGGACGATCGAGTCGTCGACGACCACCAGGCGCTTGCCCTTGATGACTTCCTTGAGCGGATTGAGCTTGAGACGGATACCCAGCTGGCGGATGGTCTGCGAGGGCTGGATGAAGGTCCGGCCGACATAGGCGTTCTTGACCAGTCCCGCACCGAACGGAATTCCGCTCGCCTCGGCGTAGCCGATGGCCGCGGGGGTTCCCGATTCGGGTGTCGCTATGACCAGATCGGCCTCGGCGGGGGCCTCGGCCGCAAGCTTCCGGCCCATCTCGACCCGGGAGAGGTAGACGTTCCGCCCGGCGATGTCGGTGTCGGGGCGGGCCAGATAGACGTACTCGAAGACGCAGCCCTTGGGCTTCGCTTCTGCGAAGCGGGAGCTGCGGAGGCCGTTCTCGTCGATCGCGACGAGCTCGCCCGCCTCGATCTCGCGGACGAAGCTGGCACCGCAGATGTCGAGGGCGGCGGACTCGGAGGCCACCACCCAGCCGCGCTCGAGCCGGCCGAGGACCAGAGGACGGATGCCCTGCGGGTCGCGGGCGGCGTAGAGGGTGTGCTCGTCCATGAAGACGAGCGAGAAGGCGCCCTTGACCTCGGGGAGCACCTTCGCGGCTGCCTCCTCGACGGTGAGCGGCTTGTCGTCGTCGTCCCGCTGGCCGGCGAGCAGCGCGGTCACCAGGTCGGTGTCGTTGGTCGCCGCGACCTGGGTGGCACGGCCGTCCTTGCGGGGGAGGTCGGCGACCATCTCGGCGAGCTGGGCCGTGTTGACCAGGTTTCCGTTGTGACCCAGGGCGATCGAGCCGTGCGCGGTGGCACGGAACGTCGGCTGCGCGTTCTCCCACACCGAGGCACCGGTGGTGGAGTAACGGGCATGACCGACCGCGATATGGCCCTGGAGCGATCCCAGAGACGTTTCGTCGAAGACCTGCGAGACCAGTCCCATGTCTTTGAAGACCAGGATCTGGGACCCGTTGCTCACTGCGATGCCCGCGGACTCCTGTCCACGGTGCTGCAGGGCATACAGTCCGAAATAGGTGAGCTTGGCGACCTCTTCGCCGGGAGCCCAGACACCGAAGACGCCGCAAGCGTCCTGGGGGCCTTTCTCTCCGGGGAGCAGGTCGTGGTTGAGTCGTCCATCACCACGAGGCACACCACCGAGTGTAGGCGAGATCGACCACCGGTCCGAATTGGGTGACCCCCTGGCAGGGGCTGCCGACGGGACTGCGGGGCGCTCCCCACGGGGGCCCGGGCGGGGGTCGGGCGACTACTCCGGGTGATCGCGGCGGCGCCTCCGCTCCTCCCCCGGAGGGCCCTGCAGCGGCCGACACCCGGGGCAGGCGGCGGTTACCGGCAGGTCCGGCAATTCAGCGGCTCCGCGCCGCGATCGCCCCGCTCGTGGCGCTCGGTGAACCGGGGCGGCCGGCAAGGCGAGTGGTGACCGAACGCTCGTTTCGTGGTGAGCCTCACACCGGGCGACCGCGACGGAAGCCGTGCGGGCCACTCCGGACGTCCTCATGGCCGGGCCCGGCCACTCGGGCCGGCCCCGGAAGCACCGAGTGATACCGGTGCATTCGGGACAGCCCGGCCGGTCAGCCCTTGGCCGCCGGGGCGGACGCGACGAGCCCCTTGCCGCTCTTCCCCTCGATCGACAGCGAGCGGTGATCGATCTCGTACGTCGTCTTCCCCGCCAGCACACCGAGCAGCGCACGCTCCAGCTCCATCTCGGAACCCGGGCACATCTTCCGGGTGGAGGTGAGCGGGCCGAAGGTGAGGGTGGAGCCGGAGACCGCCGCCTTGCCGTGGAAGGAGTTGCAGCCGAGGTTCCCCTCCACCGAGCCGCCCTCGCCGAAGGTGAGGTGCGCCTTGTCCTGCGCACCGGACGGCAGGGAGGTGGTGCCACTGCCCGATGTCAGGCCGGACACCTTCCAGGCGGTGCCGGTCAGCGGGGCCGGGGGCTCGGAGGTGAGGGCGATGGAATCGCCCTCCGCAGTGGTCAGGGTCAGGGTCTTCGCGTCGCTCCGGCCCGCCACGGCGGCCGTGAGTTCGCCGCTGAAGGCCCCGCCCATCGCCTTCTCGAACTGCTGGACATCCTTCTCGCACCCCATCTCGGTGGTCGTGCCCGGCCCGACGGTGACCTTGTCGCCCTCCGTACGGACATCGGCGGTGAAGCGGTTGCAGCCCAGATTGCCCGTGGCCTTCCCCGCGGAGTCGATCTCGACGTGCGCGCCGGCGGGGGCGGTGGTCTTCTTCCCGCCGACGGTCAGGGAGGCCACGTTCCAGTGGACACCGGTCACGGATGGTCCGGTCCGTACGGTGCCGCTGCCGTCCCCGGAGCCTCCGGATTCCCCGGAACCCGCTCCGGAGGAGCCCGACTCCGTACCGCAGGCGGCAAGGGTGAGGAGGGTCAGGACGCTGACAGCCATACGTTGTTTGCGCATGGCCCTGGGACGGATCGAGTAGCCGATCCGGTTCCCCTCAGCCCATCAGCGGCAGCAGCGGGGCCAGGTCGGCCCGCTCACCACTGGCGGTGACCTGCGCCGCGTCGAGGGCCTCCGCCCACCGCGTACGTCCGGTGGCCAGCCGGATCCAGGTGAGCGGGTCCGTCTCCACGACGTTGGGCGGCGTGCCCCGGGTGTGCTTCGGGCCTCCGATGCACTGGACGACGGCGAAGGGCGGGACGCGCACCTCGACGGAACCGCCGGGCGCCTTGTCCGCGAGCGCGTCGGCGAGCAGCCGGGTGCAGGCGGCGAGCGCCTGGCGGTCGTAGCCGACCGAGAGGCCGGCCGCGCGGTTCAGGTCGTCGGTGTGCACGACGAGTTCGACGGTGCGGGTGACCAGGAAGTCGCCCAGCCGCATCGTGCCCGCCCGGGTCGGCAGCAGCCGGTCGCCGGCGTCGGAAGGCACCAGCTCCGCGAACCGGGCCGCCGTCTCCTCGTACAGCGCGTCGAGGTCGGTCCGGGCCGCGGCGAGATCCCGGGCGTGGTCGGCGATCCCCGCGGCGTTCCCGGCGGTGGAGAACGGCCACTCCAGCAGGGCGGTCTCCGGCTTGGGCCCGCCGGGCGGCGCCGGCAGTTCCATGGCCCTGCTGACCCGCTCCAGCGCCGTCGTCATGTGGGCCACGAGTTCCCTGACGGTCCACTCCCCCAGTCCGGACGGGCCGGCCAGCTGGTCCGCCGTCAGCGCGGCCACCGTCTCCCGGACACGGTCGAACTGGGCCAGGACCGCGATGCGGGTCCGGCTGAGGTCGTAGGCGCGCGGGCGCTTCTTGGCCGGGGGCATAGGGGCGAGACTAACCGGCGCCTGTGACAACGCGCGCCCACCGTACGGGCGCTCGACCCCGTGCGAACTCCGAGGCCTCGGGCCACAGCCGGCGGAAGGGCGGACGGCTGCCTTCCTCGGGTTCGGCGAGGATGTCGACCGCGTGCTCCTGCCCGTAGGCGCGCGCGCCACGGCTCGGCACCTTGTCGGCCGGGCTGTGGACGGCGGACCGGCGGCCCGCCACGGGCGGCCTCACCTCCACAGCGGGCCGGGGGGCCGTCATGCCCGCGCCGCCGGAGCGGCTCAGCGCGGAGCCGGTGACGAGAGCCACCGCGGCGGGCAGGAACACCGAGGCGAACGGGTCCAGCGGTCCCGTGGGGACGGTGACCACCACCAGTGCGACAAAGACGATCCAGCAGCAGCGGTACAGGACCATCGCGGCTCTGCGTACGGGCATGACGGCGCCCTCGTTCGTGTCGGTCCGGCTCCTCAGGGCCGGGCGGCCGTGAGCATGACCAGCAGCGGCACGACCCGAGCACCGGGCACCTCGTAGCGCCCGCGCCCCTTCGTGTGCAGCCAGCCCGCGGCGGTGAGCAGGCGCAGATGGTGGTAGATCTGGCCGGTCGTGCCCGTCGCGTCCAGCCCGGCCAGCTCGGCAGCCGTACGCCGGCCCGCGAGGATCTCGCGGAGCAGCCGCAGCCGTACCGGATGGCCGAGCGCCGCCAGGGGTTCGGCGGCATCCGCCCAGTCGGGGCGGTCCTCGTCGGTCCCCAGGAGACCTGCGGTGAGCGCGCCGTACTGCCACTCGTGCCGCTCGCCTGCGGGCAGCTTCACCGCGCCCGTGAACAGCACCCCGCCGTCGGCTGCCGCCTCCCCGACCTGTGCGAGCTGGTCCTTCAGCCCGTCCAGCGCCCAGAAGTCGCCCTCGCCCAAGCTCGGTTGCCCGCCGCCCGCCGCCCGCTCCAGCGCCGCCATGCGGCGCTCCAGCTCGGCGACGCGTTCCTCAAGCTCCACAGAACACAACCTTACGTAATTACGTAACATGCATCAACAGTTTCCGGTGAGAACGCCGAAGCCCCCGTCCGGTAGACCCGGACGGGGGCTTCGGTACGGGCAGAAACTTAGGCGAACAGACCCGTCAGAGTCCCCTCGTGCGCCGTGCGCAGCTCGCTCAGCGGGATGCTGAACTCGCCCTGGATCTCGATCTCCTCGCCGTCGACGACACCGATCCGGGTCACGGGCAGTCCCCGCGCCCCGCACATGTCGTTGAAGCGGAGCTCCTCGCTGCGCGGGACCGAGACGACCGCGCGGCCGGCCGACTCCGAGAACAGGAAGGTGAACGCGTCCACGCCCTCCGGAACGACCAGCCGGGCACCCTTCCCGCCACGCAGGCAGGACTCGGTGACCGCCTGGATCAGACCGCCGTCGGAGAGGTCGTGCGCCGCGTCGATCATGCCGTCGCGGGAGGCCGAGATCAGGATCTCGCCGAGCAGCTTCTCGCGGCCCAGGTCGACCTTGGGCGGCATGCCGCCCAGGTGCTGGTGGATGACCTCGGACCATGCCGAGCCGCCGAACTCCTCGCGGGTCTCGCCCAGGAGGTAGAGCAGCTGGCCCTCTTCGGCGAAGGCGACCGGCGTACGCCGGGTGACGTCGTCGATCACACCGAGCACCGCCACGACCGGCGTCGGGTGGATCGCCGTCTCACCGGTCTGGTTGTACAGCGACACGTTGCCGCCGGTGACCGGGGTGCCGAGCTCCAGACAGCCGTCCGCGAGACCACGGGTGGCCTCGGCGAACTGCCACATGACGTCCGGGTCCTCGGGAGAACCGAAGTTCAGGCAGTCGGAGATGGCGAGCGGCTTGGCGCCGGAGGCGGCGACGTTGCGGTAGGACTCGGCCAGCGCGAGCTGCGCGCCGGTGTACGGGTCGAGCTTGGCGTAACGGCCGTTGCCGTCGGTCGCCATGGCCACGCCCAGGTTCGACTCCTCGTCGATCCGGACCATGCCGGCGTCCTCGGGCATCGCCAGCACGGTGTTGCCCTGCACGAAGCGGTCGTACTGGTCGGTGATCCAGGACTTGGACGCCTGGTTCGGGGAGCTGACCAGTTTGAGGACCTGCTCGCGCAGCTCCGCGCCGTTCGCCGGACGGGCCAGCTTGCCGGCGTCGTCGGCCTGCAGCGCGTCCTGCCAGGAGGGACGGGCGAACGGACGGTGATAGGTCGGGCCCTCGTGGGCGACGGACCGCGGCGGTACGTCCACGATCTGCTCACCGTGCCAGAAGATCTCCAGCTGCGAGCCTTCGGTCACCTCACCGATGACGGTGGCGATGACGTCCCACTTCTCGCAGATCTCCATGAAGCGGTCCACGTGCTGCGGCTCGACGATCGCGCACATGCGCTCCTGCGACTCGCTCATGAGGATTTCCTCGGGCGAGAGGGAGGAGTCACGCAGCGGCACGGTGTCCAGCTCGACGCGCATACCGCCGGAGCCCGCGGAGGCCAGCTCGCTCGTGGCGCAGGAGAGCCCGGCGCCGCCGAGGTCCTGGATGCCCGCGACGAGCTTCTCCTTGAAGATCTCCAGGGTGCACTCGATGAGGAGCTTCTCCTGGAACGGGTCGCCGACCTGGACGGCCGGCCGCTTGGTGGGCTTGGTGTCGTCGAAGGTCTCCGAGGCCAGCACGGAGACGCCGCCGATGCCGTCGCCGCCGGTGCGGGCGCCGTAAAGGATCACCTTGTTGCCGGGGCCGGAGGCCTGGGCGAGGTGGATGTCCTCGTGCTTCATCACGCCGATGCAGCCGGCGTTGACGAGCGGGTTGCCCTGGTAGCAGGCGTCGAAGACGACCTCGCCGCCGATGTTCGGCAGGCCGAGACAGTTCCCGTATCCGCCGATGCCCGCGACGATGCCCGGCAGGACCCGCCGGGTGTCGGGGTGGTCGGCCGCACCGAAGCGCAGCGGGTCGACGACCGCGATCGGACGGGCACCCATGGCGAGGATGTCGCGGACGATGCCGCCGACGCCGGTGGCCGCGCCCTGGTAGGGCTCGATGTACGAGGGGTGGTTGTGCGACTCGACCTTGAAGGTGACCGCGTACCCCTGGCCGACGTCGACCACACCGGCGTTCTCGCCGATGCCGACGAGCATGGCGTCGTTGTCGGGGACCTTCTCGCCGAACTGCTTGAGGTGGACCTTGCTGCTCTTGTACGAGCAGTGCTCGGACCACATCACGGAGTACATGGCGAGCTCGGCGCCGGTGGGACGGCGGCCCAGGATCTCGCGGATCCGGGCGTACTCGTCCTCCTTGAGGCCGAGATCCTTCCAGGGCTGCCCGGCGTCCGGGGTTTCGGCCGCGTGCTTGACCGTGTCCAGGCTCATGCGTTGACCAGCTTCTTGATGATCGAGGTGAAGAAACCCAGGCCGTCGGTGCGACCGGTGCCGATCAGCGGCTCGACGGCGTGCTCCGGGTGCGGCATCAGACCGACGACGTTGCCCGCGGCATTGGTGATGCCGGCGATGTCGCGCAGCGAGCCGTTCGGGTTGACGTCGGCGTAGCGGAAGGCGACGCGGCCCTCGGCCTCCAGCTCGTCGAGCGTGTGCTCGTCGGCGGTGTACCGGCCGTCCACGTTCTTCAGCGGTACGGAGATCTCCTGGCCCGCGGTGTAGTCCGAGGTCCAGGCGGTCTCCGCGTTCTCCACCCGC
This sequence comes from Streptomyces sp. NPDC005794, assembly GCF_042871445.1. Classification (NCBI taxonomy): domain Bacteria; kingdom Bacillati; phylum Actinomycetota; class Actinomycetes; order Kitasatosporales; family Streptomycetaceae; genus Streptomyces; species Streptomyces sp. NPDC005794. The sequence goes on along the minus strand of NZ_JBIAIN010000021.1, from coordinate 105,804 downwards.
AGCTTCTGGTCGCGGCAGATGAAGTGGAGGTGGTTGTTGCGCAGCATCGCGCCGGGCAGCAGGTGTGCCTCGGTCAGGATCTGGAAGCCGTTGCAGATGCCGAGGACCGGCATGCCGGCCTTCGCCTGCTCGATGACGGTCTCCATGACCGGCGAGAAACGCGAGATGGCGCCGGCGCGCAGATAGTCGCCGTAACTGAATCCGCCCGCCAGGATGACGGCGTCGACCTGGTGGAGGTCCTTGTCACGGTGCCAGAGGGATACGGGTTCGGCACCCGCGATCCGCACGGCCCGCAGGCTGTCCTGGTCGTCGAGCGTGCCGGGAAAAGTGACGACTCCGATACGGGTGGTCACTTCTCCTCCTCCACCTTGACGGTGAAGTCCTCGATGACGGTGTTGGCGAGGAACGTCTCGGCCATCTCGTTAATACGGGCGAGGGCGGCATCGTCGACCGGCCCCTCGACCTCGAGCTCGAAACGCTTTCCCTGACGAACGTCCGCGATTCCGTCGAAGCCGAGACGGGGCAGTGCGCGCTGCACAGCCTGTCCCTGCGGGTCGAGGATCTCCGGCTTGAGCATGACGTCGACTACGACGCGTGCCACTGGCACTCCCGGTGGTGTGGTGCGGCTGTGTCTCCGAGGGGTTCCCCAGATCCCCGCGGGTCCTCTCAGCGTACCTGGCCTGAAATTCTACGCGGGTAGATATCACCGGGGCCGATCACGGACAGATATCGGAGGCGACAACACCCGGGAAAAATCCCGGGAAAAATCTTCACCCGGATTGCACGCGGACACACGGAGGCAACACGCGGACGCAACCCACGGATGCAACACGCGGATGTAATTGGCCGGGCTTCACAATGCGGCTCCTTCCGCTGTACAAATGAATAGCGGGAAACCACGATTGCCCCGGAACAGTCGACAGCAGTCGATCCGCATCCGCCCAGCCGCCGGAAGGCCGGCATCAGCGCACGTCAGCGCGACGGTGCCGAAGGAAAGGACCGATATCCGTGGCTCAGCGCGTAGTAGTTACGTTCTCCGACGACATCGACGGGGGAGAAGCGGCGGAAACGGTCACCTTCGCCCTGGACGGGAAGTCGTACGAGATCGACCTCAATCCCACCAATGCAAAGAAACTGCGTAAGACACTCGCCCCGTACGTAGCGGCCGGCCGAAAGCAGACAAATACCGGCAAGCGCGGCAAGCCTCCCATGTCGTACCACCACACGTCGCTCGCACCGGACCCCGCGGCCGTGCGCGCCTGGGCCCGCTCGCACCGCATGGAGGTGCCGGCCCGCGGCCGGATCCCCAAGAAGGTCTACGAGGCGTTCAGCGCGGCCAGTTGAGAGCATCGCCCGGAATGTTCCATTCCGCTTCGATGCCCTCCGGAACCCCGGAGCCGCACCTCGGGAAGCCGACTTGCACAACACCCCTGCAGGTCGGCTAGAGTCTGGAGCACGCCGAAGGGCAAGGCCGAAAAGCCGGGTCCGACGCAGCGTGCGGGTGTAGTTCAGTAGTAGAACATCCCCCTTCCAGGGGGAAGGCGCAGTGTGCAATTCCTGTCACCCGCTCTGCACTGCCTTACCGGACCACTGAGTGGATCGGGTAGAGTAGTGAGCGCTCCACCGGTGAAAGCCGAGTGGTGGCATTGCGGACGTAGCTCAGTTGGTAGAGCGCAACCTTGCCAAGGTTGAGGTCGCCAGTTCGAACCTGGTCGTCCGCTCTTGGTTCAAAGGCCCCGGTCGATCTCGACCGGGGCCTTTGACGTTCCCGGATATCCTACGCATGACGTTTGTCATGCACAGTGATGACAACGCGCATTGCTCACGACCGCGAACCGGCTGAAGACTTGATCCATGACCGGCGCGGGTTTTCCCGTCCGGAACCGAATGGTTCCGGACGGGACCCGCGCAGCTGAGGTCCACGGAGGCAGGGGGAGCGGGAACCGTGTGGGTACGAGCACAGGTGCGCAGGTGGCAGAGGCGCGAGGGGTTCGACAAGATCGATCTCTACACGCGCGGGACCCTGCACTCCACGGTCTGGGGGGCGGTCCTGTGCGTGGTGCTCCTGTCGGTGACACGCCCGGTGCGGCACTCGGACGCGCCTGCCGTCCTGATCGCCCTCACGGTCCTGACCGCGATCGCGCAGGGCCTCTGTTCGGCGCCACTGGTCGCCCGGGCTCTCGACAGCTACCTCGGCCGCGGGGCCGTCGCACGACGGCTGGTCGTCCTCGCGGCCGTCCTGTCCGTGGCGAACGCGGCAGGCCTGCTGACACTCGGCGGCTACGTCGGCACCGAGACGTTTCCCGAGCTGCAGCTCGCCCTGGGGGCGGTGGCGTGGCCGTTCCTGACGCCTTTCGTCCTCGCCGTACCGGTGTGGGCGTCCGGTCCGGCCATCGCGGCGATCGCGGCCGGCATGAGCGGCGGTGCCTTGCTGGCCGGGGCCACCGGGTCCTTCGCCCTGACCACGTTGGCGGGGGTGGGCTTCAGCAGTGCGCTGCTCTCCGGCACCGTACGCCTCTCCGCCTGGACGCTCGGGATCATGCAGAAGCTACGGGACGCCCAGGACGTGGAGACCCGGCTTGCGGTCGCCGAGGAACGGCTGCGGTTCGGGCGGGACCTGCACGACGTCCTGGGCCGGAATCTGGCGGTGATCGCGCTGAAGAGCGAGCTCGCGGTCGAGCTGGGGCAGCGCGGAAAGCCCACGGCGATGGACCAGATGGTCGAGGTGCAGCGCATAGCGCGCGCCTCCCAGCAGGAGGTCCGCGACGTCGTGCGGGGATACCGGGAGGCCGACCTGAGTACGGAACTGCTGGGCGCCCAGGGCGTCTTGAGGGCGGCGGGGATCGAATGCACCGTCCACGGCGACGGCGCGCGGCTCCCCGCCCCGGTGCAGTCGGTGCTCGGCTGGGCCGTACGCGAGGCGGCCACCAACGTCCTGCGGCACGGCGATCCCCAGCGGTGTGCCATCCGGCTGGAGGCCGCACGGGACGGCGTCCGGCTCCTGGTGGAGAACGACGGCGTGACACCGGACGAGGCCGTCGTCTCCGGTGGTGGCTCAGGGCTCCACGGACTCCGGGAACGGCTGGCAGCGGTCGGTGGTTCGCTGGACGCGGGACCGACGGGTGACGGCATGTTCCACCTGGCCGCGGCCGTCCCGCTGCCCGCACCACGGAGTGCCGCTCCCTCCCCACTGGAGAACGGATGACCGCCGCGACGGACCCCGTCCGCGTCCTGCTCGCCGACGACGAGCACCTGATCCGGGGCGCGCTGGCCGCGCTCCTCGCGCTGGAGGACGACATCGTCCTCGTCGCCGAGGCGGCGACCGGACCGGAGGCGCTCGCCATGGCCATGGCGCACCGGCCCGATGTAGCCGTCCTGGACCTGGAGATGCCGGGCGCGGACGGTGTGAAGGTCGCCACATCCCTGCGGACCGGACTGCCCGGCTGCCGGACCATGATCGTGACCAGTCACGGCAGGCCGGGGACTCTGAGACGAGCCCTGGAAGCGGGCGTCCGGGCGTTCGTCCCGAAGACGGTCAGCGCCCGGCGGCTGGCCGAGATCATCCGTACCGTGCACGCCGGAAACCGCTATGTGGACCCGGAGTTGGCGGCCGACGCGATCGCCGCCGGGGACTCCCCGCTGACCGCCCGGGAGGCCGAGGTGCTGGAGCTGGCGGCGGACGGGGCACCGGTCGCGGAGATCGCGGAGCGGGCGTCGCTGTCCCAGGGGACGGTGCGCAACTACCTCTCGGCCGCCGTCTCCAAGCTCGGTGCGGAGAACCGTCATGCGGCAGTGCGTCTCGCACGCGAGCGAGGTTGGGTATAGTAGGCATCGCACTTCGGCGCATGCGGACGTAGCTCAGTTGGTAGAGCGCAACCTTGCCAAGGTTGAGGTCGCCAGTTCGAACCTGGTCGTCCGCTCCATGTAAGAAGGCCCCGGTCCTCGCGACCGGGGCCTTCTTCCGTTACATCCCCTGGGCCGGCCAGCTCGTGCCCGTCAGGAGCTCGTACGCGTCCAGGTACTTGGCCCGGGTCGCGTCGACGATGTCCTGCGGCAGCGGCGGGGGCGGCTGTTCGCTGTGCCGGTCCCAGCCGGAGGCCGGTGAGGTCAGCCAGTCGCGCACGAACTGCTTGTCGTACGAAGGCTGAGCCCTGCCCGGCTCCCAGCTCTCGGCCGGCCAGAAGCGGGAGGAGTCGGGCGTCAGCACCTCGTCCGCGAGGATCAGCTCCTCGCCGCCGTCCGCGGTGGGCGCGAAGCCGAACTCGAACTTCGTGTCGGCGAGGATGATCCCCCGCTCACGGGCGATGTCCCGGGCGCGGCCGTAGACGTCGAGCGTCGTCCGGCGCAGCACGGCCGCCGTCTCGGGGCCGACCTCGCGGGCGACCTCCTCGTACGAGATGTTCTCGTCGTGGTCACCGACCGCTGCCTTCGCGGCCGGGGTGAAGATCGGCCCCGGGAGCTCGGAACCGTCGACGAGGCCTTCGGGAAGACCGAGACCGCAGACCGTACGGGTCGCGTCGTACTCGACCAGACCGGAGCCCGTCAGATAGCCGCGCGCCACGCACTCGACCTGGACCATCCGCAGCGAGCGGCAGATCAGGGTGCGGCCGGCCCAGTCGGCGGGCGCCCCGGCGGGGAGCTCCGTCGACAGCACATGGTTGGGGACGAGATCGGCGAGCTGGTCGAACCACCACAGCGACAGCTGGGTGAGGACGCGCCCCTTGTCCGGGATCTCGGTGGGCAGGACCCAGTCGTACGCGGAGATGCGGTCACTGGCGACCATCACGAGGTCGCCCGCCTCGTTCCGGTACAGGTCGCGCACCTTGCCGGTGTGCAGATGGGTGAGCCCGGGCACCTGCACAGGCTCGGGCTTTTCTACGAAACCGGACACGCTGCCTCCGCGTAGGTTGATCCAGGAGTCGTTCCGATTGTCCCGCATGCGAAGGAGCCGTGCCGCCAGGGGTCGTCCCGTGGACACGGGGCGCCTCCCTCGGCGGCGCGGCCCCTCAGTCCCGCTTGCAGATCCGGTCGAGCAGATTGGCCGTGGTCCGCTGGATACGGGAGTCGACATGACCCGGGCGGTCCAGAGCCGGGGACCACGCGAAGGTGCCGGAGGCGAAGACGAGCGCGCCCGACGGAGCGCGGTACAGCGAGGTCTCCTGGTGCCGGGTGGCCCCCTCGCTGTCCGCGTACGGGGAATGCGCGAGCAGCATGCGGCTCTCGTGCTCGGGCAGCGACGTGCGCGGGAAGTAGCGGTCGGCCTCGCCGGCGACCAGCCCCTCGATCTCGTCGCCCTCGGCCGCGCCGGTGGCTTCCCAGAGCCAGTGGCCGGCATTCCGTACGACCAGCGGGTGGGGCTCGGGGACCCGGCCCGCGTACTGGATGCCGAGCAGCTGCTGCTCGGGGCGGTCGATCTCGCGCCACAGCGCGGACTTCCCCGGCCCGCGACGCTTGCGGCAGGTGAGCAGGCGGTCGGGTACGCCGGAAGGTGACGGCCCCAGGCCGACCTGCCAGTACAGGGTGTTGGCCGAGAGGAAGACGAGCGAGGTGCCCGTGTCCCGGGCGAGCTCCACGGTACGGCGCATCGGCACCGACCAGTACTCGTCGTGGCCGGGGAAGACCAGGCCCCGGTATCGGCTGGGGTCCACGCGGCCGGCGTGCAGGTCGCGGGCGTCGGCGTACGCGAGGTCGTAGCCGTAACGCTCGGCCCAGCGGATGAAGTCGTAGGCGTGGCCCACGTGGAGAGGCAGACCTGCGCCCGCGTAGGGGCGGTCGAAGGAGATGGTGACGGCGGCGTCCCCCTCTCCCAGCAGCCGGCCCTCCTCGTCCCAGGCGTGGTAGAGACTCGCGCCGGTGCGACCGTCCTCCGGATAGAGGTTGTACGCCTGCCAGGTGATGTCGGGGAGCAGGAGCAGCAGGTCGGCCGGGTGGTCGTCGCGGACCGTGAAGGGGACGTGCGAGCGGTGGCCGTCGGCGGTGGTGAGCACGGCGACGTAGGCGCCGACCGACCAGTAGCTGGGGATCTGAAGTCGCCAGGAGAGCCACCAGTGATGGCAGGAGACCGTCCGGTCGGCGGTCATGGGTGCCGGCTGGACGATGCCGGAGAGGCGCGGGCTGGTGGTGATCTTGGCGGCGCCGTCACCCGCGTAATGCCCGATGCGGTAGACGTCGACGGAGAACTGCTGGGGCGGGTCCACGGTGATGTGGAAGTCGATCGCCTCGCCGGGCGCCGCGGCACCGGGGGACACGAACCCCTTGATCTGCCGGCGCACGTCGTCGGCCGTACGGGTGCCGCCGCCGGATCCGCCGCGGCCGAGGTCGGGGTCGGCGTACCAGGGGACGACCTGTCCGGTGTCGTCGAAGTAGTTCTCGCTGCCGCGCAGCCAGGGCAGCGGGCCCTGCCCGAAGGGGTCGCTCACGGCATGCGCGAGGGCACCCGATTCCCATCGCCGGATCTGCTCCGCCCCCATCCCGCTCCCCTCCCTCGTCCCCCGAGACATCCGGTGGCGCCGGATGCCGGCGCCGTGCTCAGCACATCACATTACGCAGGCACTCCGTCACCGTTCGTCGCGAATCGATGGCAACAAAGCCCGATCTTCTGCGTATTGAGAGGACATTTAGGTTATTTCCGCCATCTAAGTGGACGGACGACCGTTCAACTCGCGCCTCCTCGCGGCGCAGGCGCATCGTTCAGCCCAGGCGTACGGGCTTGTCGGTGCGCACCCCCACCGCGGTGAGCCACGAGAGCAGCGGCTCCGCATCGCCGTCCTCGACGAGGCTCAGCACGGGGGCACCGAGGTCCGACCTCCGTCCGCCGTCGACCAGCAGCGCGGGGCCGTCGAGCCAGTCGAGCCCGGGTGCGGCCCCCGCCGTGTCCACGGCGGCGCAGCAGACCATCGCCACGACGTGGTCGGCGAGCAGCTCCGTGCCCGTACGCGGCGGCTGGAGAGGGAAGAGCGGGAGCGGGACAGGCCCCCACAGGTCGAGGGGGTCGGTGCCGGTCCCGGCCGCGGTGCCGTCCGCCAGGGCGCCGCTCGCGCCGGGCGGGGTGCGCGGGGCCGCCTTCTCCTCGTCACGGGCGACGGCGGCACCGATCCCGGCCGCGAGCGCCTCGCTGTTGGCGCCCGGCGTGGCGAGGTGGTCGATCACACGCGCCAGCGTGGGCACCGCCGAGCCGTCAGCCGCCACCGTGTCCGGCGCCGGGTCCGGCGCCCCCACGGAGACGCTGGTGGCCACTCCCATGGCATCGAGCACCCGGTGCAGGCGGGCGGCCTCCAAACGCCATTTCCGGTCCACGACCTCTTGCGGATACTGCTGCCAGTCGACCGGGGACCAGCCGGGTCCGGTCTTCGCCGGCCCGCCGTGGAACAGGCGCGCGGCCAGCAGCGAGGCAGCCTCGTCGGCCGCGCCGGGCTCCTCGATCAGATCGCAGGCGGGGCGCTCCCCCAGCCGCGAGGTGAAGCCCCCGGCCAGGCGGTCGCGCCGGGAGAGCTCCGTGAGCGCGGAGACGACCCCGGCGTCGAGCCGGGAGGGCCAGCGCCCCATCCGCCAGGCGGGCAGCGCGACCCGGGTCAGCAGCCGGTCCCAGCCCGCGTAGGCCAGGCCGACCTGCTCCTGGGCCACGATCCGCAGCCCGTAGTCCACCTCCTGGGCACGCCCCGACGCGGCAGCGGCGACCCCGCGCTCCATCTCTGCCGCGTGACCGCGACAGCCACGCAGCAGCACTCTGGAGACCCACCCCACGAAGACGGCGGGAATCCTGCGTACGAGCCCGTGTCCGGGCACCTCGGCGTCGGCGACCGCGGCGTCCAGGCCACGGACGAAACGGCGGGCGGCGGCTATGTCGGGGTGCGCGGACGGCCCGGTGCCCGCGACGACCGGGGCCAGCAGCGCCCGTAGTTCGGCGACCCGCATCCACCACAGGAAGGGAGAACCGATCACCAGCACCGGTGGGGCGGGGACACGGCGGCCCCTCCGGGCCCGCGCCATGCCTTTGAGGTCCTTCGCCCCCGGCTGGGCGGCGGGGTGCGTACGGTCCTCCAGCCAGCTGTCGCAGTCCGGGGTCAGCGCTATGGCCGACGGCGCCGGGACGTCGAGCCGGTCCGCGAGGTCCCGGACCAGACGGTAGAGATCGGGGGCGGCGGCCTCGGTGAGAGGCACGGTGGGACTGACCGCGGGCCTCGCGCGCGCCACCACCACGGCGACCGCCGCGGCGAGCAGCAGGACCACGACGGCGCAGGCCGCCACCGCCCAGCTGACGGTGGACCACACTCCTGGGCCGACGCGCCCCTGGGCGCCCGCGACGAGCAGCACGACGGCCGCGCCCGCCGGCAGGATCGCCAGGGCTGTGGCTCTGCTGCGGATGCGCAGCAGAGCCACAGCCCTGGCCCGCGCTGCGTGCGCACCCAGCTCCTCAACCGAACCGGTACCGGACACGGCTGGACGTCACCCCCTCTGCCCCCGCGACGGTGTTGGTCACTCCCCCACTGTGGCACCCGTCACTGACATCGCAATGCCGGTGGGCCAAGTGCCGGAACGCTTGCGCCGCACCCTAGTTGGGCCCTCGGCGGGCGTCATCCGGATGGCCGAGTCGTCACCCGATGGAATGGCTTTGGGTAAAGCTGCTGACGTGCCGGTGTCCAGGCGTTCGGTGATACCGCGCCCCCTGCCCCGGGTGCGCGGACACGGCCTCCCGCGCCCTGGCCGGGAGGCACCTGACACACCCGCGCCCGGCGCCTCCGTGGAGGGCCGGGCACAGGGGACGAGCAGGTGGCCGTCGCAGGCGTCCCGGGCGTCCCAGACGTCCCGTCTCAGGCGTCTTCAGGCGTCCCAGACGTCCCGTCTCAGGCGTCTCAGGCGTCTTCGGCAGCCTTGCGGGCGATGTCCGTACGGTGCTGGGAGCCGTCGAGCCGGATCCGGCCCACCGCGGTGTAGGCCCGCTCCCGGGCCTGTGTGAGGTCCTTGCCCGTCGCCGTGACGGAGAGCACACGCCCTCCGGCGCTGACGACCGCGCCGCCGTCCTGCCGGGTTCCGGCGTGCAGGACGAACGCGTGCGGTGCATCCTGCGCCACCACATCCGCGAGACCCTCGATCGGGTCCCCCGTGCGGGGCGTCCCCGGGTAGTTGTGCGAGGCGATGACCACGGTGACGGCCGCGTCCTCGCGCCAGGTCAGCGCCGGTACGAGGTCCAGGGTCCCGTTGGCGGAAGCGAGCAGGACCCCGGCCAGCGGCGTCTTCAGCCGGGCCAGGACCACCTGGGTCTCCGGGTCACCGAAGCGGGCGTTGAACTCGATGACCCGTACACCGCGCGACGTGATCGCGAGGCCGGCGTACAGCAGCCCGGAGAACGGGGTGCCGCGGCGGCGGAGCTCGTCGACGGTCGGCTGCAGGACGGTCTGCATGACCTCGTCGACCAGCTTCGGGTCGGCCCAGGGGAGCGGGGAGTACGCGCCCATGCCACCCGTGTTCGGGCCCTCGTCGCCGTCCAGGGCGCGCTTGAAGTCCTGGGCGGGCTGAAGGGGCAGCACCGTGGTGCCGTCGGTGATCGCGAAGAGACTCACCTCGGGGCCGTCGAGGAACTCCTCGATGACCACACGGTCGCAGGCCAGGGCATGGGCACGCGCGGCTTCGACGTCGTCCGTGACGACGACACCCTTGCCGGCCGCGAGGCCGTCGTCCTTCACGACGTACGGGGCGCCGAAGGCGTCCAGCGCCTCGTCGATCTCGGCGGACGTCGTGCAGACGTAGCTGCGGGCGGTCGGGACGTTGGCACCGGCCATGACGTCCTTGGCGAACGCCTTGGAGCCTTCCAGCTCGGCAGCCTCACCCGAGGGACCGAAGCAGGGGACACCGGCCGCGCGCACGGCGTCGGCGACACCGGCGACAAGCGGTGCCTCCGGGCCGACGACCACCAGCTCGGCGCCCAGTTCGGTGGCGAGGCGCGCGACGGCGTCGCCGTCGAGTGCGTCGACCGGGTGCAGTTCGGCCACCTCTGCGATTCCGGCGTTGCCGGGGGCGCAGTACAGAGCGGTGACATCGGGGTCGAGGGAGAGAGAGCGGCACAGGGCGTGTTCGCGGGCGCCGCCGCCGATGACGAGGACCTTCACGGGGTGCAGCCTAGCCGCCGGGGGCCGGCGGACTCGACGGGCTCCGCTCCGTGGACAGCCCGGGGGCGGGCCGGGGGCGGTCGCGGACGGGCCGGCGGCGGCTCGCGGACGGCTTATGGACGCCGTGGACAGCCGGTGGACGCCCGTGGGCAGCCCGTGGACAGTCCGAGCGGAGCCCGTGGACAGTCCGAGCGGGGCCCGTGGACAGTCCGAGCGGGGCCAGGGTGCCCCTACTCGTTGGTGAACTCCTCGACGACCGTGGCGCCCAGCTCGCGGACGATCAGGTCGTGCCCGGAGAGCGCCGAGTCGACCAGATCGGGATCGTCCGCTTCGGCGGTGTCGTCCTCGGGCGCGACCGAACGCGGGGGCTCGGGCGCCGCGCGGTCGTACGAGGACGGCTCGGGCCGCCCGGACTGCTGCGCCGGGGGCTGCTGAGCGGCCGGCGGGTCCTGCGGGGCCGGGGCGGCCGGCCGGGGCTCGTAGGACGGAGCCGGCGGGGCGGGCGCGGGCTGGTACGGCGCGGCCGGAGGCCTGCCACCACCACCGCCGCCGCTTTGCGGGGGCTGGCCGCCACCGCCCGAGGAGTCGACGACCGCGTCGACCCGCCACTTGGCGTTGAACTGCTCGGCCAGAGCCTGCTTGAGCACCTCCTCGCTGCCGCTGCTGGAGAAGGTGTCGCGCGCTCCGGCGTTGAGGAAGCCGAGCTGCAGGGTGCTGCCGTCGAAGCCGGTGACCTGGGCGTTCTGGCTGAGCAGGATCCAGGTGAACCGGCGGCGGTTCTTCACGGCCTCGAGGATGTCCGGCCACATGTTCCGCACCTGGGCCGCGCCCTGTGCCATGTCCTGCCCGCCGGGCGCGGGAGCCTGCGCGACGGGGGACGGAGCGGACGGGGCAGGGGCGGACGGGGCAGGGGCAGGCGCCTGCCCCTGCGGCACGCCGCCTCCTGGCGCGGAGGCGGTCGGCCAGCCACCGGGCCTGCACGCCGCTTCCGCGCCGCTGCCTGCTCCGGCCGCCGCGGGCCAGGCGCCGGGGCGCTGACCTGCGGGCGCCGGGGCCGCGGGCTGCTGGGGCGCGGGTTGCTGTGCGGGCGGCGCTTCTTCCTGTTCCTGCGGCACCGCGGGCCGGGGCTGCTGGACGGCCGGCGGGGCCGCGGCCTCAGCGGCCACGGGCGCGGCCCTCGGTACGTCGGCGGGGGCACCGCCCGGAACCTCGCCACGGGCTGCCGCACGAGCCGCCGCGGGACCGCCGCCTGCGCCGGGCATCCCGACGCCCGCCCCATGGGCTTCCGGCCCCGGTACGTACCCCATGGCGGGGCCGGACCCGGCCGTGGCGAAGGACGCGCCAGGGCCGGACCCGGCCGTGGCGAAGGACGCGCCGCGCTCCAGCCGGTCCAGCCGGGCCTGGAGCGAACGCTCGTCGTCGAAGGCCGCGGGCAGCAGCACCCGGGCGCAGATCAGCTCCACCTGGAGCCGGGGCGAGGTCGCCCCGCGCATCTCGGTGAGCCCCTCGTTGACCAGGTCGGCGGCACGGCTCAGCTCCGCTGCGCCGAAGACGGCCGCCTGGGCCTGCATCCGCTCCACCACGTCGGCGGGTGCGTCGATGAGCCCCTTGTCCCCGGCGTCCGGCACGGCGGCCAGAATCACCAGGTCGCGCAGCCGCTCCAGCAGGTCGGCGACGAAGCGCCGGGGGTCGTTGCCGCCCTCGATCACCTGGTCCACGACCTCGAAGGCAGCGGCCCCGTCGCCCGCCGCGAAGGCGTCCACGACGGAATCCAGCAGGGACCCGTCCGTATAGCCGAGGAGCGAGGTCGCCATGGCGTATGTCACACCGTCGTCGGCGGCGCCGGCCAGCAGCTGATCCATCACGGACATCGAGTCACGCACGGACCCGGCACCTGCCCGCACCACGAGCGGCAGCACACCGTCCTCGACGAAGCTGTTCTCCTTGCCGCACACCTCCGCGAGATAACCGCGCAGTGTCCCGGGCGGCACCAGCCGGAAGGGGTAGTGGTGCGTACGCGACCGGATCGTGCCGATGACCTTCTCCGGCTCGGTGGTCGCGAAGATGAACTTCAGATGCTCCGGCGGCTCCTCGACCACCTTCAGCAGGGCGTTGAACCCTGCCGGGGTGACCATGTGCGCCTCGTCGATGATGTAGATCTTGTACCGGCTCGACGCGGGCCCGAAGAATGCCTTCTCCCGCAGGTCACGGGCATCGTCCACGCCACCGTGGGACGCGGCGTCGATCTCGATGACATCGATCGAGCCCGGCCCGTTGCGCGCGAGGTCCCGGCAGGACTGGCACTCCCCGCAGGGGGTCGGCGTGGGGCCCTGCTCGCAGTTCAGGCAGCGGGCGAGGATGCGGGCACTGGTCGTCTTCCCACAGCCCCGCGGCCCGCTGAACAGGTACGCGTGATTGACCCGGTTGTTCCGCAGGGCCTGCTGCAGGGGGTCAGTGACATGCTCCTGACCGATGACCTCGGCGAAGGACTCGGGGCGATAGCGGCGGTACAGCGCAAGGGACGACACACATACGAGGTTATCGGGGTGGACCGACAACCGGCCCCGCCCCGGACCGAGCGCCCGGCGGAACACCACACCCGGACACGCAAGGGCCCCCCACGCACCCGCCAGAGCCAACCTACCCTTGCTGCCTTCCGGCCCTGGGGGAGTTCAGTCAGATAGCGCCACGTGAGGGGCTGACGCCCACCTTAGCCGATCCCCGCCCCCTGCCGTCCACCCGCTCCCCGACCGCACCCCTGCCGAGGACGGTCCGGAACGATCTCCGGGGAACGTGTTCGCGAGCACCCTCCAACGTCTTGTATTGTTTGCGGCGGAGGATTCGCCTAGTGGCCTAGGGCGCACGCTTGGAAAGCGTGTTGGGGGCAACCCCTCACGAGTTCGAATCTCGTATCCTCCGCCATTGCTCTCACCGGGCAATACGTCGAAGGCCCCCGCAGCTTGCTGCGGGGGCCTTCGACGTTGGTGGTTGCAGTTCTGGTTGCAGTTCCCGGCTACCGCCCGTTGAGGCCGCCCGGCACACGTTGCAGTACATGGCCGCGTTCTGCCCGTACCGCCGCATCATCTGGCTGCAGCCGGTACACAGCCCGAGCTCCCATGGTGGGCAGCCCAGCGCTGCGGAGGCTGCTGCCCGCTCGAGGGGAGTGATCCACATCGGGTCGCTGGAGCGTTGGGCCGGCAGACGGGGGAGGGTGAAGCCGTCTGTCGGTTGATCGAAGTCACGAAGAGGCCGGCCGTCACTGATGAACCAACTGTCTTCGCCTGCCCGGCAGGTGCGGTCGATCTCCTGCTCAGCGAAGGTGATCACGTCGTCGTCTTCTGCCGGGACTGCGGGCAGGGGCGTCTTCTCGTCGACGATCTCCTCCCACAGCGCGCGGTCGGCCGCCGACACCCACATGTGCCGCCCAGCGCGGCCACTGCCCCGACTGGGCACGTAGACCGGGACGCTCTCCCCCGTAGCGCTCTGCAGGACCAGGTCCTCGATGCAGACCGGCTTCTTCTCCGGGAGGCACAGCGCCGGCACGAACCAGTCCGCGTGAATCGCGCCGTAATGACCGGCGCCCTCGCTGAGGAGGCAGTGGCGCTCGCTGCTCGGTACGCACTTCCAGACTTCGAGGTGCCGGTAGCCGCCGCGGATCACCATCTCCTTGCGGTCGACAATGTCCTTCCACGGCATGTCGTCGACGCGTGCCCAGGGGGCGCGGTCGATCAGGGAAGCCGTCCGGTCCTTCGCCACCCACAGCGGGTGGTGCCGTGCTCCACGGCGTTGACCGAACGCCGGTGCACGCTGCTGGGGCTGAGGTGGTGGTACTGGATCTCCCAGCCAATCCTGCGACCACCAGGCCCGGTGACGACGGCGTCCGAGACGCGCCGCCGGTTCGCCATGGGAACCTCGGCCTCGGCGTCCAGGCCGTACCGCCCGGCGGTCTCGACGATCCGCTCCTTGGTTGCCTTGTGCTGGGCGCTCTCCGCCGGGGTCGGCTTGTGCGTGATCGGTAGGTGCGAGGCCACGAGAGGTCGTCGGCCCTCAACCCTGCCTCGACGGATGAACATCCACGGGGACTTCCCGCCGGTCTCCGACAGGCATTACCGCCCGTCGTGGTGTACGAGGCATTCGAGCAGCTGCGCGTCGCGATCGGAGACCCTGGCGGTGATCTCCCGCAACAGATCGGGACGCCCGGGGTGCCCGAAGTCAGGCAGCGACAAATTGATCTAGCCCTTACGTGGGCGGAGTCGAGGACGACGCGGGTGACGTCGACGAGGCCAACGTCGTCGAGTCGGTGCAGAACTGCTTCGTGGAGACGGCCCCAGACGCCGACCCGCGACCCTATGCGGCCTGGGGAAGTTACTCCCCGATTCCTCCCGCGGCGACGATCGTGGCGATCCAAAGTTCGCGGGTTCCGCCTTGGTTGGTGAAGTCGACGGTTTTGCCCCGGATCTGCAGGTGAAATCCTGCCAACGGGCCAAGCGTGTCCACGACTCCTGCGGCGTACACCGGCAGTTCATCGTCTACGGTCCGCAGCACGAACGACAACGCCGGTCGATTGCCGGGTCCGATGACAGGATTTGAGGCTTCCAGCGTGCCGGCGATCTCGTCCTCCGGCTCGGGCCGCGCCATGTACCACGGCTGCCCGCGGTAGACATCGACGACCACGGATAGCCTCACAGGAACATCACATGAGCCGCCCAGTAGACCGTCTGTGGACTGGATGGAACATTGAAGCCTCGAATGCGCAGCTGCCAGGCGCCGCCAGCCGCTCCGTCCTTCCGGCACCTCTCGAAAACGCTGTTGATTGAAGCACTCGATTCGAAGCGGGTACCGGAACTCAAGGAGAGGTCGATATCGTTGTGGGTGCCGGATTCGGGCCACCAGAGCGCAGCGTCCAGGAAGTACCCATTCTCTTGGACGTTGATCGGTATTTCGATCGTCGCTTGATTCGCAACGCTCACCTTCCCCCACCATGTGTGGCCTTGGAGGGGCATACGCAACGGGCCAGCGCCCTCTATGTTGTCGAACGGGTAAACTCTTCGACCGCAGAGCATGACGTGTGCATATACCTGGCCTGGATCGATTGTGGCACTGGTGCCGCGCAGCCAGTTCCGAGGGGAAGAATAAGTTCTCATACGTCACCCTGGGAGTGAATTCGTAAAGCATGTCCGAGCATCATACAAACAATTGAAGGAGGTGCAATCAATACTGCGACACAACCCCTAGAATACTGACCAGTCAGGCGCGTGCACCACTTAGCTATTTCCGCCCTGGAACCTGCGACACCGTCGAATCCAGACGAAAAGATCTGTGCAGCGCCGTAGGGGTGTTGGGGCATTAGCCGTCAGGAGGCGCGAAGCTCAGCACGTGCTGACAATTGTGGGCCGTGGCGGACAGACAAAGGCCGCGAAGGCTATAAGGCCAGGCCACGGAATCGTGGCGCGCCTATGCGGCGCAGTGTCCGAGGCCGTCTCGACGGAAGCCCTCGGCCGGCCCTCCCCTCCAGAGTGGCGACTGCATTTCCGACCTGCCAGGGTCGCCCGGTGTCGTGCTTCCGTGCGTCGCGTGTACGCCCTCCCTGCCGTAAGCGCTGCGAAGCAGTCTTCGTGAGGTCTGGAGTTCCTTGGCCTCTGAGTAGGGGGACGGAGTGGCATCTCAGTCCAGGTGCGGCGCACGCACCAAAGCTGGCACGGCGTGCCGAAACCTCGCGGTAGTCGGCACCTCTCGTTGCGCGAAACACCAAGGCCCCTGGTCGGCTTACGGTGTTGCACAGCGTAAGGAGAAGGAAGCCAAGGCAAAGAAGCGCAAGATCCGCAAGAAGCGGTAGGCACCACGGCGAGACCCACAGGACCGGCGGCTCAGTCTCATCCGTAGTCTCGTTCGCAGCCGTACGCAGTGTTCCGGTTCACCCCCAGCTCGCGCGCCACCACGATCACGTTCCCCACGGCATCCAGCCGCGCAAGGAAACGCTCCCTCAACCCCGAAACATCATCGCGTCCAACGGCCACGGTCCTCGCAACTCCCACAGATCGCGGGTGTTGTGAGGACCGTTAGAGCCCAAGCCCCAAGGGGCTTGCGGTGGGGCCCTTCGACGTATGTGGAAGAAGCGGACGACCGGCGCGGACCACACGGCGCCGGCCGCGCCGGGCCTGGTGATGCGCGACTCCACCGGTGGAACCTGGTCAGTACAGCGCGGCCGCCTTCACCGAGGTCTGCCGCCGGCACGGCATCCGTCACGGCACGGGCCGGATCGGCTCGAGCTGTTCCGCTGGGATCAACCTCAGCGTCCGCTTCGTCCAGGCCACGAGCCGGTCGGAGATGGCTGAAAAAATAGAGACTTCTTCCAGAAATTCCTTCTGTGCCCATTGAGTCGGCGGCAGACTCGATGCGTGTTCTCACCGCGTGTTCTCGCCACGTGTCCTCACGGAGTTGCCGGGGCGCGTGCCACATCGCGCAGACACGCCGGTGTCTGCGCGGCGATCGAACGAGAAGGGGGAAAGTGAGCGGCATCGTGGTTCATCTGCCACTGCGGAGCGGCGAGGGCGAGCCGTGCGGTGGCCCCATGACGTTGCGGCTGGGCCCGGGAGAGACGGCGCGCTTCGGACGGGGCTCGGCGGGAGCCCCGGTCGAACTCCGCCTCGACGATGCGGCGATCTCCCGGCTGGCGGGGGAGATCCGCGTGACGGACGACCACTGGCAGCTGAGCAATCACAGTACGAGCCAGAGCTACCTGGTCGAGAACCCGGAGGGTGCTGGGGAGTACCTGAGAGTGCCGCCCAGGCGCGCCGGAGCGCCCATCCCCTTCGAGTTCTCCCGAGTCGTGCTGCCCGCACGCGGCAACACCGCCGTCTCCTTCCACGTGTTCGCCCCGGACCATGTCTACCTGCCCGGGGACGGATCGGACGGCCAGTGGGGCAGTCGCACCGTCGCGGCCTACTCCTTGGACGAGACCTCGCTCTATTTCCTCGTACTGGTGGCGCTCTGCGAACCGCGCCTGCGCGACGAATCATCGGTCGCGGTACCCACGACGCCTCAGATCGTCGAACGGCTGCGGGATCACGACGCCTGCCGCCACCTGACGGCCCGGGCGATCAGTTCACACATCGACTACCTGGCCGACGAAAAGATGCGGATCGGTGATCCGGCGGAGCGCGGGCCCCGCACGGGAGCGCGCCGCAACGGTAAGCGGGAGGCGCTCGTCGGGCTCGTGCTGCGTTTCTGGCTCGTCCGGGAGGAGCACCTGGCGCTGCTGCCGCGGCGGGCGGGGGCCGCCCCCCGGGAGTGGAACACGCCATGACCGGACAGGCGCGTCGAAGCGACCCATGGTCCGGAGTGATGCCGTTGTCCGGCCCGGCCGACACAGCCGGACATGACGGTAGGGAGCCGCTCCCGCGTGGCTACCGCGTCCTTGATTGGGAGGTCACCGAGCCGATCGGGGCAGGGGGCTGGGCCAAGGTCTACGCGGGACGCCTCGTCGGTGGTGGTGGCCGCGACCACCACGGTGACGGCCGTCCGGCAGGTCCCGAAGAGGTCGCGCTCAAGTTCCTTCCGACAGCCGGTCTCGCACCGCGCCAGACCCGCAGCGTCGCTGAATCCGCACGCCGGGAGGTCGAACTCGGACGCCGTGCCGGCCATCCGAGGCTGATCCGCCTGCTGGACTTCGTCGTGCTCAGCGAACCCGCCCGACCGTTCCTCGACGGGGCGATCGTGCTGATCATGGAACGGGCCGCGTGCAGTCTCCGGGATGTCCTCGGCCAGGGAGTCGCCGAAGCGGAAGGCGCGCGCCTGGTCGCCGGCGTCTGCGAGGGCGTGGCTCATCTGCACCGCAGTGGTTGGGTGCACGGGGACCTCAAACCGGAGAACGTCCTGCTCATGAAGGACGGTTCCGTCAAGCTCTCCGATTTCGGACTGGCCGCTGAACTCACCGGCACCCACGGCACCCACGGCTACGCGCCCCCGATGGGAACCATGGACTACCTTCCGCCGGAGCGCTGGAAGGCTCCGCTCGGCGAGCAAGGAGTCGAGTCCCGGCCGAGCACCGACATCTGGGCACTCGGCGTCCTGATGCACGAGGTGTTCGCCTCGGGCGTCCCGCCGTTTCCCGGCGCCACCCCGATGGCGCGCGCCGCCGCCGTACAGGAGTACGCCGAAGGGCGGGCACGGCTGCGTATGGACGGTGCGGTGCCGCCGTTCTGGCATGCGCTGATCGCTGACTGCCTGGCCCCGACCCACGCGGCACGCGCCGCGCACACGGCCGAGAGCCTGCTCCCGCGTATCGCCGCGGGGCCGCCCGTCACCGACCGCGCGGGGAGGCGACCCGTGCCACGTCGGCGACGCGGCGTCCGTGTCCTCCTCGCGACCGGCGCGGTGTGCGCCGCGACCGCGGGAGTGTGGTTGTACGCCGGGCCGCCCGGCAACCTGGCCGGCCCCGTGAAGATCACGGTGTTCAACGCCGAACTCGCGTGCCAGGAAGCGGCGGAGCGGGACCCCGACTGCAGTCTCGGGCTGGCGATCGATCCCTGGGGCTCCTACACCGCCGACAATGTGGTGCCGACCCGCGTGTGGCACGGTGACGTCCTCACTGCCGACTGCGGCATCGCTCAAGGGACTCCCATCATCGACGAGGCGGACCGGCAGTCGTCCGAGTGGATCCGTGTCCGTCTCCCGAGCGGCTCCGCGCGGGACGCCGCCTGGCTGCCCGCTGTGCGGGCGGAGGGCCGGCCCGAGGTTTCCCGGTGCCGTCACCTGCCTCCTCGTGCTGACGGCGGCTCCGCGTCGGCCTCGTCGTAGCGGGCGGCTCCGCGCCGGCCCCGTCCCGGCGGGCCGCCCTGCCGGCCGACTGCGGCCGGCGCCTCCCGGTACGGAAGACCTGCCCCGTCACCGGCCCAGCCCATCAGGACCCGAGGGCTCTGTCACTCCGGATCGTTCCGGATGGCGCCGAGAACGTCGGGCGACTAGCTTCCGAGCGGGCGGAACCACCGACGCCACCACGTACCGGAACAAGTCCCCGACCAGGAGGCACAGTTGAGCGAGCAGCACCGCACCACACGCAGAAACCTTCTCAAGACCGTCGGCGGAGTCTCCGCGGCCATGGCCCTCGGCGGCACGGGCGTCGTCGCGTCGGCCTCGCCGGCGAGCGCGGCCACCCGGGGCGCCACCGCCGGTGACGGCTTCGGACTGCACATCGTGGACCGTATGGAGACCGACCCCCGCATGTGGTACTACCGGTTCCAGACCGGTGCGATCGGCGGCTGGTCCCCCGCCGTCAACGTCCTGCTCCCCGACGACTACCACTCGAGCGGTCGCACGTATCCCGTCCTCTACCTCCTGCACGGCGGCGAGCAGGACTTCATCTTCTGGGACCGCTGGGGCATCCGTCCGGCGACCGCCGGCAAGCCGGTCATCGTGGTGATGCCCGACGGCGGACGCGCGGGCTGGTACTCCAACCCGGTCAGCACCAACGTCGGCGCCCGTGACTGGGAGCACTTCCACATCGAGCAGCTGATCCCGTGGATCGACGCGAACTTCCGGACGTACGCCGAATTCGACGGCCGCGCCGTCTCCGGCTTCTCGATGGGCGGCTTCGGCGCGCTGAAGTACGCGGCCAAATACTGGGGGCACTTCGCCTCGGTGAGCTCCCACTCCGGTCCGGCCAGCCTGCGCGGTCCCGTCGCCGGAGTCAACGGCGCTGTCGTGCACTGGGCCAACGCCTCGTCCGCTGCCGTCGAACTGGGCGGCGGCACGGTCTACGGCGCGCCGTTCTGGGACCAGGCCCGGGTCAGCGCGGACAACCCGATCGAGCGGCTCGAGAGCTACCGGGGCAAGCGGGTCTTCATGGTCGCCGGCACCAGCCCCGAGCCGACCTTCTGGGACACGTTCAACGAGGTCGGCGTGCTCGATACCCAGCGGGAGTTCCGCGGCTTCCTCGACAGGGCGGGCATCCAGCACGAGTCGCACGAGAGGGCAGGCGGCCACAAGGTCGACCCCGGGTTCTTCGATCAGGATCTCAACGGCATCATCGGCCGCCTCCGCAAGGCGTAGCCGGACAGCGGCGTCGCGGCGGCCACCTCCGGGACCGGCCCCGTGGCGGCCGCCGCGACGGCGCGACGGTCCCCACACCGACCGCCCCGGACGGACCGGCGATGACATCGCCCCTCGCCCGCCCCGCCGGTCAGCCGCGTGCTCACCGCCGTGCCGGTTGACGGACGGCGGGCCGTCGTCTCGGTGAGGTTGCGTCGGCTGATGTGCCCGGTGCTCGACTGCTTTCTTCGTGGTCAAAGACATGCGGCAGCAGACGAGGGGCCTTTGATCTCGAGCTCTTCGAGGACAAGAGGAACTAAGGTCGGTGAACTCGGCCCAGTTCCTCATCGACACCAGCGCCCTCGCCCGGTTCTTGCGTGGTGACGCCGAGCAGTACGGATGCGACCAGGTCGAGCGGCAGGTCTCATCGCGACCTGTCCAATCACCGAACCCGAGTTCTTCTACAGCGCCCGCTCCGCCGACGACCGCGCGCAGGGAATCGAGAACCTGCGTCTCCTCTTCGGGTGGGTCCCCGTAGACGATCGGGCATACAGCCGGGCCTGGCAGGTCCAGGGAGCCCTGACCAAACGAGGTCAGCACCGCAGCACAGGGGCAGCCGACCTGGTGGTAGCAGCCACCGCCGAGCTCCAAGGCCTCACGCTCCTGCACCGCGACCGCGACTTCGAGTGCATCGCCGCCGTCACCGGGCAAGCCGTCCAGTGCTACGGGCCTGACGCCGGCAAGTGACTTTCATAGTCTCAGTCCTGGTCTCATTCCCCCCTCCGGGCCCGTCCGGACAGGGCCACGCAGAGTCCTCCCTCGCAGGTCAGGACCCCCACGGCCCCGCCGGACCCCCGGACGGACATCTGGAACGTGTTGGAGGCAACCCCTCACGAGTTCGCATCTCGTATCCTTCGCCATTGCTCTCACCGGGCAATACGTCGAAGGCCCCGACCGGGATACCTTGGGTTCAAGGGGCCTTCTGCGTTGCCTGGTCACACACCGACTGCTGCGGCGATCAGCCCAAGGCTCAGGATCACGCTGCCGGCGAACGCGGAGCCTGCCACGAGGGCAGCGTCGGCAGCTCGTGTTCCGGTGCGCGTCTTCAAGATGAAGGCCGCTAACCCGACGACGACAGAGAACAGCAGGACCACCAGGAGCCACGCGAACCTCGCGGCAAAGGGCAGGTCACTCATCGTGAGGTCCTCTCGGGGAAGGCGCCGGCTGAGGTAGGCAGAGTTGAACCGGAGAGGGCGGCAAGTCCGATCAGTTGCTCGGCCAGATTCTTGTGCACCTGGGATGCCGCCCGAGCAACCTCCGAGTGCCTGGCGATCTGCTCGTCGAGCGCTTCCAGTGCCTCAGCGATGCGCCGTTGCTCGGACCACATCGGCAGATGCACCGGCAGTGCCTGAAGGTCCGTCTTGCTGATTGAGGGGACTGTGGTCTTCTCGGACCGGCTCTTGATCCATTCGACGGTCTGCGGGAGCGAGAGGTAGGCCAGCAGATAGGCGGGGCAGACCTCGGGCGCGAACCGGTGGAGACGGATCAGGTTGCTGCCGAACAACCAGCCCACCTGGTCCGCCTGCACGTGAGCCACGGGCCCCACTGTGCCCGTCCGCGCGCACAGGATGTCTCCTTCTTCCAGAGCGAAGCGCCGCATCCTCTGCGCCTTGTCGTACGAAACGGCCGTATCGCGCGCGTCGGCGACCCTGCGATCGCGCAGGTGCTTGGGCTGCACAACCGGCACCGCGCCGGCGGGCACGTAGGTCTCCTTCGGCAGCAGTGATGGAGAGGGGCCTGCTTGCAGCTCGCACAACTCGCCGAGGCTCCGCCATTCCCGGTCATCTGGTGCTGTACCGAGCAATCCGCCGATCCCGCCGTCGACTTGCCTGAACTCAGCAACCCTGGCGTCGGTCCGGGCGTCGGCCTGCCCAGCCGCCTTCCGTGACCTCAGCAGAGCGCCATAAGGATCTGTCAGCCCTTCGGCTTCTACGCTTGACCGCCTCGCGGGCCGCGCGTAGTCGGCAGGGCGCAACGAGGAACCAGCTGCGTTGATGGCCTCCCTTCGGACAGCCGCGCAGGGAAGCCGGGAGTCCGGGATGACCGCGTCGTTTCCGCCCGTCCCGCGCCACGCATGGTAGGCAGCCGCGATGAGCGCGCAGTCGTCAGCCTCCAGGACGGACAGCTTCCTGGATACCTTGTTCCCCAGGCCGGACGCGTCGATGAACAGAACCTGTCCCGAGCTCTGCTCCTGCGTTTCTGGTTTCAGGATCCAGACGTTGACAGAGATCGTGGTGGCGCTGAACATCTTGGCCGGTAGTGCGACGACGCATTCCACGACTCCGCGATCCACCAGGGCGTGCCGAATACGCTGTTCCTTGAGGTTGGAGGAGGTGGCGGCGCTGTTGGGCATGAGGACGGCTGCCCGGCCGCCTTCGTTGAGGGACATGACCGCGTACTGGGGCCACGCCAGGTTGGCGTTGGATGCCGGCGGTTCTCCATAGATCCACCAGTCGGCATCAACCGGCGCCGCAGGAACGTTGAACGGCGGATTGGTGAGAACGAGATCCGCCCGGCGCCGTTGACGAACCCCCGCCGACCAAGGGCGGGTTGAGCCCGTAAGGTTCAGCCACTCCGGACGAGCACCGTGCACCATGAGATTCATGGCCGCGAGGTCGCGCGTCTCCGGATGGGCGCTCCCTGCAACGACAGCCGGAACCTGTCCGCCGACCTCATCTCCCGGCTCCGGCCTGGCGGCCAATACGGCTGACAGGAGTTCGCCACCCCGGCCGTTCGGGTCGTACAGGCTCTGGGCCGAGGAACTCGCGCCGAGCAGTGCTGCCAGAAGACGTGCAACGCCAGGCGGGGTGAAGGCATCACGGCTGCCCAGCCCGGCTTCATGCGCATGGTGACTCAGCAGTTCGGTGAAACATCCGCGCCCCAGATCTTCGATCATGTCCAGGAGGTGGACGATGTCGTGGTGGCTGCGGGGTTTGAGGCCCTCGAGCCTCACTGCCATGGCGCTGGTCACCCCTTGCGCGGCGAGAGCCTGCTCGACCTGCTGGGCGACCGTGGGCAGGAATGTGTGGAGGTGCGTTCCTGCCTGACCGTGTGCGGCGGCCCGCCGCACATCTGCCCACCTCCTCGGCTCGGCCCACCTCAGGAAGAGGAGGCAGAACAGCAGGTACAGGAAGCTGGCTCGCGGTCCTGCTCCCCAGTTCCCCTCGTTCTGCTCGCGGAACAGGACCTCGACCGAACTGAGGCGCTTGCCGTCGGTTTCATCAGCCGCCATGCCCCGGACGGCCGGGAAACCCTCCGTTTCGAGGGCCCCTGCGGTTTCGGTTTCCGACGCCGCCGTGAGAGACGCCATTACACGGTCGGCGTATGTGACATCTGCACCCTCATCGCCCCGACGGGCCCTCGGCGGCACCGAGCGCCCACTCAGCCAGGTGAGCACGTGGGACAGGTAGTAGTAGTCAGTACCGCCGGCCCTCGTGGGGCTGGGGAAGTCCGTGTACCTGCGCTCCCAGTTGGTGATCGCCGAGCGCCGCACACCGGCCATCTCTGCGATAGCTGCCCTCGACACCAATTTCTGCTTCTGGTGTCTCGTGATTCTCATGCTGGCCCCGTTCTGCTGCGCGAACCGCCCCGACAGCGGATCCGATGGCTGCGATGTTAGGGAGGTCAGCCATGTGGCATCAACTGCGCATTGCAGTGCTCATAGAGGGGAGGTGACCCCACCGGCACAACCCAGCGCGCGGAAGATTGACAGAATGCCCAAGAATATCCCTTATGCGCCTGCATAGATCCGCGGATATCAGACTTCCCGCCCACGCATCGCTGTCTCGTGGTGTGAACACCCTCAACATACTGCCCGGCACCGACCACTCTGGGGACCCAGGCATCGACACCATCAGGACCCGAGACATCCACTGAGATATACTCGACTCCATAATTGATATCTCAGGAGGTGCTCGATGAGCCGTACGGTTATCGACCTGGACGACGATCTGCTGGCCGACGTAGCCCAGGCTCTGGGTACCGGCACCAAGAAGGAAACGGTCAATACCGCTCTGCGCGAGGTGCTCGAGAACCGCCGACGGGCGCTCGCCCTCACTCGGCTGCGGGCTGCCGCAGGCGATGGAGGCTTCGATCTGGATCTCTTCGCGGACAAGAGGGACTACCGGCGGTGAGCGCGGCGCAGTTCCTGATCGACACCAGCGCGCTCGCCCGATTCCTCCGCGACGACGCCGAGCAATACGGCTGGGACCAGGCCGCCACAGCAGGACTCATCGCGACCTGCCCTGTTACCGAGCTGGAGTTCTTCTACAGCGCCCGCTCCGCCGCAGACCGTGCGCGCGGCATCGAGGACCTGCGAGTGCTGTTCGGCTGGGTGCCCGTCGATGACCGCGCCTACGACCGCGCCTGGCACGTTCAGGAGTTGCTGACCCAGCGCGGCCAGCACCGCAGCGCGGGAGCTGTGGACCTCGTCGTTGCCGCGACCGCGGAGCTCCAGGGACTGACCCTCCTGCACCGCGACCACGACTTCGCATGCATCGCCGCCGTCACCGGCCAGGCCATGCAGTGGTACGGCCCGGAGGCCGGCAAATGAACGGGCATCAGGTCTCAGTTCTGGTCTCGTTCGCAGGCGTACTCCATAGTTCGGCAAGCCCGTAGCCGCCGCCTCCGCCCAGGTCGGGATGCCCGTACCCGTCCCCGTGCAGCCGGGCGAAGGCTTGGGAAGCGTGTTGGGGGCAACCCCTCACGAGTTCGCATCTCGTATCCTCCGCCATTGCTCTCACCGGGCAGTACGTCGAAGGTGAGCGGCGGCGTCCAGCGCCCCGACCAGGGCGCCCGGCTGGGCGCGCGGCTGGGCGCGCGCCACTCGCGTCTCGGGGTCGACGGTGATCGTCTTCATCGCCGAGAGGGACCAGCACGCCGCCGGGCACCGCGTACCCGTCCGAGCCGCACACCACGCCGGCCGGGCATGCGCACTCCCGCGTCAGCGGATGATCCGTTCCGCTCTACTGAGTCGCTGACCTGCGCCGCTGGAGCGCGGTGTCAGGTTCGTCGGCCTGAAGATCGGCAAGCAGTTCGGCCTGGCCCGTCAGCACGCCGGACAGGATGGTTCGCGCCACCCGCAACAGCTCCGCCACGTGTGGGTTGGTCAGCGAGTAGTAGACGGCGGAGCCCTCGCGACGGGGGACGACCAGGTTGGATCGGCGCAGGACGGCCAGTTGCTGGGAGAGGTGGGCCGCTTCGATGCCGATCTCGGACAGCATCTCGGAGACCGCGTGCTCGCGCTGGCTGAGGAGTTCCAGGACGCGGATACGCACCGGGTGTCCGAGGGTTTTGAAGAACTCCGCTTTCAGCTGGTACAGCGGCGCGCTCACCGAGCGGACCCCGTTCCGCGCGGGGCCGCCGGACAGCGAGACGGCCGGCCGGCCGCTGTCGTGCGAGTACCTGGTGGAGCGCCGCGCAGTGTGCCGCATCCGAAGGAACGGCCCTACCGAGGTTCCAGCCTCAGGACGCCCTGCTCACCCGGCTCGTCACATGTGGGCAGCACGTGGGGGGCAGCCTTTCACGCGTTCGAAATCCCGTACGCGAGGACGACACGCCGAGTGCCGCCGGGGACCCGGCCACGGAGCAGGGGCGCGTTCCCCTCCGTCCCGGGCGTCCGCCCCCTCGTCGCCGCCGCGTTCAGCGGGTCAGAGCGATGACATGGTCGCGTACGACGGACGCCAGAGCCGCAGTGTGGTCTGCCAGGTAGAAGTGACCGCCGCTGAAGCTGAGGAGGTCGAACTGTGCCGATGTCCGGGCATCCCAGTGGCGCATCTCGGCCGGGGACGCCACTGGATCGCTGTCGCCGGCCAGGGCGAGCACCGGGCAGGAGAGCAGCGGCCCCTCGGTCTGCCGGTAAGTCTCCACGGCCTGGTAGTCGGCGCGGAGAGTCGGCAGGAACAGGGCGCGCATCTCCGGGTCCTCGAGCACGCGCGTGTCCGTCCCACCCAGTCGCCTGATCTCTGCCACGACCCCGTCATCGTCCCGCCGGTGCACCTCACGCGCCGGCCCGTCACCGTGTGCGCGACTGCCGGAGACGATGAGGGTGACGGGCGGGCTGCCGGCCGCGGTCAGCCGTCCGGCCACCTCGTAGGCGACCACCGCTCCCATGCTGTGTCCGAACAGGGACAGCGGTCGGTGGGCCCACGGACCCAACGCCTCCACGCTGTCGTCGACCAGCTGGTCGATGGTGCCGACGAGGGGCTCGGCCCTGCGGTTCTGGCGCCCCGGGTACTGGACCGCCAGAACGT
The DNA here is from genome assembly GCF_042871445.1 of Streptomyces sp. NPDC005794. Classification (NCBI taxonomy): domain Bacteria; kingdom Bacillati; phylum Actinomycetota; class Actinomycetes; order Kitasatosporales; family Streptomycetaceae; genus Streptomyces; species Streptomyces sp. NPDC005794. Next base: position 79,358 of record NZ_JBIAIN010000021.1, on the reverse strand, counting down.
CGATGCCAGGGCTCAGCGCGGCGGAGAGCGGCCGGTAGTAGTTCGCAGCGCCGCCGGCGTGCGGGAAGCACACCAAGGTTGCTTCCGCGCCGGGGGACGAATGGAACTGCTGTATTCCCTTACTCGTGGCGCGGGCGGCGTGGCTCACCATGGTTGCTCCTCGACGGTGGGTCCGTAGCGGCAGGACACCCGCCCGGGGGCGATCTCCGGCGGGAGCATCGCCGAGGCGGGCCGCGTCCTTTCGCGCCGACTCTTCGCACGGGCATGTGACCGACGAAGGGACGCTGACGGTGGATGTGCGACGAACGCGCTCGCTTCTCGACGAACGCGCTTATGGAAACAGGTTATTCGACGTCGGCCCGGACGAATAGCCTGACGATCCGGCCTGGATGGTCCGTACCAAGAGCGTGGCCGGTGGTGATCGGGGGGTGTGACCAGGCCATTGTTCACTCGCCTCCACCGATCTGTCCAGCGACCCGAGGCAGTTCGGAGCACCGCACTGCGGATGATGTGAGAAGTGGGAAATGGAGAGCGGGGCGAGCCGTTACCCCCTGTTGACCAATTCCCCGGTTTCTGCCCTGTGTTCGGCAGTCCGACAGGGCCGAGAATCGCCCGGGAATGGGGCGCCACCCGTCATGCGATTCCCTTGCCCACGGCCCACGGAACACCGAGTCAGGGGGTGGGTGACACCACCGGGCAGTGTAGGGAGAGCCCCTTGATGGCGAATCAGCGGCATGCCTAACGTGAACCCACGCGGATCGCGCTCAAGACCTGCAGTTGCCGACCGTTTGTCTGCGGCGAGACCGAAATCCGCTCTGCCGGAAAGACACCTGAAGGCGAAAGTTCACTTGCTGCCTCATGCGATTCACAGATTACACAAAACCTCCTCACAGCACGGCAATGAGGCTGTGTGCGTGTACGTGTAGATCCGTGTCTGCTTCCCGGGTGACACCGGAAATACACACAAGCTACACGCGGCCCTGTCCCTTCGTTCCGCCGTCCAATCCCGACGGATGACATTCCGCAACCACCTTCCTGCCTTCCTTCGCGCTGCGGTGCTCTCACACGCCGTGTGACCGATGCACCCCAGCAGGGATTTCGTCACTGCCGCAAGATGGGAACAGTGCCATGAGCGTTTCTCCAGAGGCCCCCGATCCCCGCGACGACATCGCAGTCATCGGACTGTCGTGCCGCCTGCCCGGTGCGGCTGATCCAGACGCGTTCTGGCATCTGCTCAGCGCCGGTGCGAACGCTGTCACCGAGGTCCAGGACGGGCGGTGGGACGGGCCGGCGCTCTACGATCCCGACTCCACCCGCCTGGGCAGGACCAACTCGCGCTGGGGCGGATTCCTGGAGGACGTCGGCCACTTCGACGCCGAGTTCTTCGGCATCTCCCCTCGTGAGGCCGCGGCCATGGATCCGCAGCAGCGGCTCATGCTCGAACTCAGCTGGGAAGCGCTGGAGAACGCGGGCATGGTGCCCGACGCGCTGCGTGGCGCGCAGGTCGGCGTCTTCGCCGGCGCGATCGGTACCGACTACGCGACGCTCAGCCAGCAGCAGGGCCTGGAGAGCATCGACCACCACACCGTGGTCGGTCTGAGCCGCGGCCTCATCGCGAACCGCGTGTCGTACGCGTTGGGACTGCGGGGTCCCAGTTTCGTCGTGGACTCCGCCCAGTCCTCCTCGCTCGTCGCCGTGCACCTGGCCTGCGAGAGCTTGCGGTCGGGTGAATCCGAACTGGCGCTGGCCGGTGGCGTGCACCTGAACGTCGCGCCTGACAGCACGGTGGCGGCCTCGAAGTTCGGCGGGCTGTCGCCCGACGGACGCTGCCACACGTTCGACGAGCGGGCCAACGGCTACGTCAGGGGTGAGGGCGGCGGCCTCGTCGTCCTGAAGCCCCTGCACAAGGCACTGGACGACGGCGACACGGTGTACTGCGTGATCCGGGGCAGCGCGGTGAACAACGACGGGGCGAGCGACGGCCTCACCACCCCTGACGCCTCGGCGCAGGAGTCCGTCCTGCGGACGGCGTACGAGCGGGCGGGCGTCGAGCCGAGCAGGGTGCAGTACGTCGAACTGCACGGCACCGGCACCAAGGTCGGCGACCCGATCGAAGCCGCCGCGCTGGGCGCGGTGACCGCTCCCGGGCGGGCGGCCGACGCACCGCTCGCCGTGGGGTCGGCCAAGACGAACGTCGGCCACCTGGAAGGCGCCGCGGGCATCACCGGGTTCCTCAAGGCGGCCCTGGCGATCCGGTACGGCCAACTTCCCCCGAGCCTGAACTTCGAGCGGCCCAACCCCCGCATCCCCTTCGCGGAACTCGGGCTGCGCGTGCAGACCGAACTCTCCGACTGGGGCCACCCGGCCCACGACCGGCTGGCCGGCGTGAGCTCCTTCGGCATGGGCGGGGCCAACTGCCACGTCGTCCTGGCCGGCGCGCCCCGGACGGTGCCGGCCGCTCCGCAGGAGACGCCTGCCGCCCCGGCGGTCGCCGGTGGGACGCCGGTGCCCTACGTGCTCAGTGCCAGGAGTGCGGCCGGCGTGCGCGGCCAGGCCGCGCGGCTGCACGCGTTCCTGGCGCGACGGCCCGGCATCGACCCCGTCGGCGCAGCCTCCACGCTGCTCACCTCCCGCACGCTCTTCGACCACCGGGCCGTCGTCCTGGCTCCGGACGGAGACGCTCTGCGGGCGAGCCTCGACCGGATCGCGCACGGTGCCCCCGGGGAGGGTGCCGTCGTGGGACACGTGGGCTCCTCGCATGACACCCGAAAGGTCTTCGTCTTCCCCGGCCAGGGCGCCCAGTGGGCCGGCATGGGCAAGGAACTCCTGGCCTCCTCCGCCGTGTTCGCCGACTCCATAGCCCGCTGCGACCGGGCACTCGGCGCCCACGTGGACTGGTCGTTGACCGAAGTGCTGGCCAACGGGGAAGGACTGGATCGGGTCGACGTCGTCCAGCCCGTCTCGTGGGCCGTCATGGTGTCCCTCGCGGCCATGTGGGAGGCGGCAGGCGTGTCGCCCGACGCCGTGGTCGGCCACTCCCAGGGGGAGATCGCGGCTGCCGTCGTCGCCGGCGCGCTGTCCATGGAGGACGCGGCGAAGGTGGTGGTGCTGCGCAGCAGGCTGATCGCCGACCGGCTGGCGGGGCAGGGCGCCATGACGTCGGTCGGCCTGCCGGTCGACGAGGTGCGTGCACAGATCCAGTCCCACCCCGGCGTCTCGGTGGCCGTGGTCAACAGCCCGAGGTCGACCGTGCTCTCCGGCGATCCGGGGGTTCTCGAGGGCCTGGAGGCCGAATGGGACCGGACCGGCGTCAGGGTCTGGCGCATCGCCGTGGACTACGCCTCGCACAGCCCGCAGGTGGACTCCCTGCGGGATGAACTCCTCGACGACCTGGCCGGCATCACACCGGTCGCCGGGCGAGTGCCCCTGATGTCGACGGTGGAGTGCGCCTGGCTGGACGGTGACGCCCTGGACGCCGAGTACTGGGTGCGCAATCTGCGCGAGCCGGTGCGCTTCAGCACGGCGGTCCAGGAGCTGCTGGCCGCAGGTCACACCGATTTCATCGAGTGCAGTCCGCACCCCGTTCTGACAGCGGCCGTCGCCGACATCGCCGACGAAGCGGCCGTGGCGGGCGTCTTCACGACCGGTTCGCTGCGGCGCAACGAAGGGGGGCTGGAGCGGTTCCTCACCTGCCTCGCGGAAACGTACGTGCGAGGCGCTCGCGTCCGCTGGACCGAGTTCCTTCCCGACGGCATCGAGCCGTTGCCGGCGCACGAGCTTCCGACGTACGCGTTCCAGCGGCGGCGGCACTGGATAGCCGCCGGGCCCTCACGCCCGAACGGCCCCGCGCCGGCCGTCACCGCGCCGTGGGACGCGGACGCCGAGCCGGAGCGACAGGAGACCGACGCGCTGGTCTCCGCGCTCGACCTCGTCCGTGCGCAGACCGCCCTGGTCCTGCGCACCGATCCGGCGGACGTCCAGGTCAACCGGTCGTTCAAGGACCAGGGTTTCGACTCGGTCATGGCCGTGGAGCTGCGCAACCGGCTCAACGCCGCCACCGAACTCGCGCTGCCGTCCGGCGTCGTCTTCGACCACCCCACCCCTGAGCGCCTGGCCGGGGAGATGGACGCCCTGCGCGGCACGGGTGGCGCTTTTACCGCGGTGGCCGAGGCGGTGCGGGCCTCGGTGATACCGGTCGAGGACGATCCCGTCGCCATCGTCGGCATGAGCTGCCGGTTCCCCGGGGGCGTCCGGTCCCCGCAGGATCTGTGGCGACTGGTGTGTGACGCGGAGGAGGCCCTGGGCGACTACCCCACCGACCGCCACTGGGACGTGCTGGACCCCCTCGTCGGGGGTGCGGCCGGTGAGGGACGTCCCCGCAAGGGCGGCTTCCTCTACGACGCGGCCGAGTTCGACGCCGAGTTCTTCGGGATCGCACCGCGCGAGGCACTCGCGATGGACCCCCAGCAGCGACTGCTGCTGGAGGCGTCATGGGAGGCGCTGGAGGCGGCCGGCATCGTGCCGGACACCCTTCGGGGCAGCCGGACGGGAGTCTTCGCCGGGGCCATGGCGGGGGACTACGGGACACGTCTGCACGAAAGCCCGGACCATGTGGCCGGGCATCTCCTGACCGGTCAGGCGGGCAGTGTGGTGTCGGGCCGGGTGGCGTACAGCCTCGGGCTCGAAGGGCCCGCCCTCACGGTGGACACGGCGTGCTCGTCGTCCCTCGTGGCGCTCCACCTCGCCGCCCACTCGCTGCGTCAGGGCGAGTGCTCCCTCGCGTTGGCCGCAGGCGTCACGGTGATGAGCACGCCCGGGATGTTCACCGAGTTCGGACGTCAGCGTGGACTTGCCCCGGACGGCCGCTGCAAGGCGTTCTCGGAGACGGCGGACGGCACCGGATGGGCGGAGGGCGTCGGTGTCCTGGTGGTGGAGAGGCTGTCCGACGCCCGGCGCAACGGTCACCGCGTCCTCGCGGTGCTGCGGGGTTCCGCGGTCAACCAGGACGGCGCGTCCAACGGCCTGTCCGCGCCGAACGGGCCCTCGCAACAGCGGGTGATCCGCCAGGCGCTGGCCGGCGCCGGCGTGTCGGCGGCCGGGGTCGACGCGGTGGAGGCACACGGCACCGGTACCGCGCTGGGCGACCCGATCGAGGCGCAGGCGCTTCTGGCGACCTACGGACAGGAACGCGACGCCGAGCATCCCCTGTGGCTCGGCTCCCTGAAGTCGAACATCGGGCACACCCAGGCCGCGGCAGGTGTCGCCGGCGTGATCAAGATGGTCATGGCCCTGCGACACGGCGTACTGCCCCAAACCCTGCATGTGCAGGAGCCCTCTCGGAAGGTCGACTGGACCGCGGGCTCCCTCGCGCTGCTCACCCGGGCGCAGCCCTGGCCCGAAGGCGAGCGGGCCCGGCGTGCGGCTGTCTCCTCCTTCGGCATCAGCGGAACCAACGCCCACGTCATCATCGAGCAGGCGCCCCCGGGCGAGCCGGCCGGCGACCGGCCGGAGCAGCCCCCCACGACGGAGCGGACGGCCCTTCCGTGGGTGGTCAGTGGGAAGTCCCCGGCCGCCGTGGCGGCCCAGGCGGAGCGCTTGCGCTCCTTCGTCGCGGCGCGGCCTGAACTGCGGCCGTCGGACATCGCGTACTCACTGGCCACGGCGCGTACCGCCTTCCCGCACCGCGCCGTCGTCGTCGGCCGCGACCACAAGGAGCTGCTGTCGGGGCTGGAGGCCCTGGCGGGCGGCCGCAGCGCCCCGGGCGTGGGCAAGGGACACGTCGTACCGGAGGGCAAGCTTGCCTTCATGTTCACCGGTCAGGGCGCCCAGCGCCTGGGTATGGGCCGGGAACTGCACGCTGAGCACCCGGTGTTCGCCGCCGCGTTCGACGCCGTGGTGGCCGAGCTGGACAGGCATCTGGACCGTTCGCTGCGCGAAGTCGTCTGGGGTACGGACAAGGAACTGCTGGACCGCGCGGTCTACACCCAGGCAGCATTGTTCGCCGTCGAGGTCGCGCTGTACCGGCTGTTGGAGGACTGGGGGATCCGGCCGGACTACGTCACCGGCCACTCGATCGGAGAACTGACGGCCGCACACGTGTCCGGCGTGCTGTCCCTGCCGGACGCGGCGCTCCTGGTCGCGGAGCACGGCCGTCTGATGCAGCAACTGCCGGCGGGCGGCGCCATGGTCGCCGTCCAGGCTGGCGAGGACGAGGTGCTGCCGCACCTCACCGACCGGGTGGGCGTCGCGGCCGTCGACGGCCCCGAGTCGGTCGTCCTGTCCGGTGACGAGGAAGCCGTACTGGCGCTCGCCGACGAGTGGGCGCGACGCGGCCGCAGGACGCGCAGGCTGGAGGTCGGCCACGCCTTCCACTCGCCCCTGACGGAACCCATGCTGGAACGTTTCCGCAGCGTTGCGGAAGGTCTCACCTACGGCGCCCCGGGCATCCCCCTCGTGTCCAACCTCACCGGGCGCGGCGCGTCCGCACAGGAACTCGGTGACGCCGAGCACTGGGTCACGCAGGCACGGGACACGGTGCGCTTCGCCGACGGCGTCCGCCACCTCAGGGAACAGGGCGTCACCCGCTTCCTGGAACTCGGCCCGGACGGCGTGCTGAGCGCGATGGCACAGGGCTGCCTGGACGACACCGGCCGGCTGATCCTGCCGGTACTGCGCGAGGACAGGCCCGAACCGACGGCGCTGGCCCTCGCCGTCGGCCAGTTGTACGCGTCGGGCACGGAGATCGACCGGGCCGCCTGCTTCTCGGGCACGGACGCCCGCGTGGTGGAACTGCCGACGTACGCGTTCCAGCACGAGCGTTACTGGCTGGAACCGCTCGCCGTGGAGGCGGACCTCGCGTCCGCCGGCCTGATCCCCATGGGGCACCCGCTGCTGGCGGCGGCCGTGCAGCTGGACGACGGAGCGGTGCTCACCGGCCGGCTCAGCACCCGGCGCCTCCCCTGGCTCGTCGACCACCGGGTGGCCGGTGCCCTCGTGGTGCCGGGTACGGCGCTGCTGGAGACGGCGGCGCGGGCCGCCGAGCAGACCGGCCACGGCGAGGTCACGGAACTGCTGCTGCACGCTCCGCTGGTCATCGCCGACGGTGAGGCGACCGACGTACAGGTGAGGATCGAGGCGACGGGCACCCCCGGTGTCTCCGCGCTCCACCTGCTCGCCCGGCGCGCCGGTGCCGACGAGTGGACCGCGCACGCCACGGGGACGCTGGGCGGGGAGCCGGCAGCCGCACCGGAGGGCGCGGAGTCCTTGACCGCGTGGCCTCCGGCGGGCGCCGTGGCGCTGGACATCGAGCACCACTACGACGAACTCGCGGCACGCGGCCTCACGTACGGTCCGGCCTTCCGCGGCGTGCGGGCGGTCTGGCGGGACGACGACGAACTGTTCGCCGAGGTGCGGCTGCCGGACGCCGACGCGGCGCAGAGCGGCAGGTACCTGCTGCACCCCGCGTTGCTGGACGCGGTGCTGCATCCGCTCGCCGCAGGTGAGCTGTTGCCCGACGCGCAGGGCGCGCGGCTGCCGTTCTCCTGGTCCGCCGTACGCCACCATGCCCGCGGAGCCTCGGCTCTGCGCGTGCGGATGCGGAGGGAAGGACCCGACACGGTCCGCCTGACGGCCTGGGACACCCAGGGCGGCCCCGTCCTCGAGGCCGGTGTGGTGCTGCGTCCGGTGTCGGCGGCGAAACTCCGGCTGGCGCTGTCCGCCGGCCGCGAGGAGCCGCTGTACCGGATGGTGTGGGAACCGCTCGGGGCTGCGACCGCGAGCGGTGGGCAGGCTCCGTCGGCGCGGCGATGCCTGGTGGTCGGCGACGGTCCTGTCGTCGAGGCGGTCCACGACCACCTGGCCGGTGCCGCCTCGGCGGTCGACCGCGTCAGCGATGTCGCGGGGACGACACCCGAGCGGGTGCGCGCCGGGCTGGCCGCGCTGCTGGAGCGGATCCAGTCGTGGCTCGCCGGGCCACGGCACGAGGGCGAGTCCCTGGTGGTGATCACCCGGCAGGCGTGTTCGACCGGTCCCGACGCGGCGGTCGATCCGATGCACGCGGCCGTCTGGGGACTGGTCCGGACGGTGCAGACCGAGCACCCCGGGCTGGTGCGGCTCATCGACACGGACGGGACGCCGGACGCGCCCCAAGGGCTCTCCTCGGCCCTGGCCGCCGCGGCACCGCAGCTCGCGGTGCGGGGCGGTGAGCTCCTCGTCCCGCGACTGCAGCACGTCGAGGCATCGGCCGGCGCTCCGTCGCCGGCGGCCGACCCGGGCGGTGACGCCGGATCAGGGTGGGCGAACGCCTCGGTGCTGGTGACCGGGGCGGGAGGCGTGGTGGGTTCGGCGCTCACCCGTCATGTCGTAGCCGCTCAAGGGGTCGGCCATGTCGTCCTCATGAGCCGGCGTGGCGCGGCGGGACCGGGCGTGACCGAACTCGCCGACGAGCTCCGGGAGCTGGGGGCCACGGTCACCGTCGCCGCCTGTGACGCGGCCGACAGCGGGCAGGTCTCCGCGGTCCTGGCGGACATCCCCGCCACACACCCGCTGCGGGGCGTCATCCACGCCGCGGGGACGCTGGCGGACAACCTCGTCGACACTCTGACTCCCGACGGGTTGAACGCCGTGCTCGGCGCCAAGGTGGACGCGGTGCACGTGCTCGACGCGGCCACCCGGGAACTGGAGCTGGACTGGTTCGTGGCGTGCTCGTCCGTCGCCGGCTGGTGGGGGACCGCCGGACAGGCGAACTACGCGGCGGCGAACGCGTGTGTGGACGCGCTGATCGAGGACCGGCACCATGCGGGTCACCGCGCGCTGTCCCTCGCCTGGGGGCTGTGGGAGGAGAAGAGCGAACTCTCCGGGCACCTGAGCGACGTGGACATCCGCAGGATGGCACGTGTGGGGATCGAGCCGCTGTCCACGGCGGACGCGCTGCGGGCGTTCGACCGTGCGCTCGCGCGGCGGGAACCGGTCCTCGCACCGGTCCGGCTGAGCGCGGTCGGGCTGCCGGGTGCCGCCACGGAATCCCTTCCGCCCTTCCTCGCGGCACACGCCTCCGGTGCGCGCGTCCCGGCCCGCGTGCACGCGGCACAGCCGCAGCCGACGAGCCCGGCCCCCGTCCCGGCCGGCTCTTCACCCATGGCACTGCCGCCCACGGGGGAGCAGCGGCGTCAGACCCTGACGGACCTCGTCCGCACGAGCACCGCCGCGGTCCTCGGACGGCAGGACCTTCGTGAGGACCAGTGGGAAGCGTCGTTCTCGGAGCTGGGTGTGGACTCGCTGATGTCCCTCGAGCTGCGCGGGATCCTGAACGCCGCCACGGGGCTCCGGCTGCCGCCCACCCTGCTGTTCGACCGGCCCACCCTCGCGTCGCTGGCTGATCACCTCGTGCAGACCCTCGACGCGGGGGAGGAGCCGGCGGCGGCCCAGGTGCCGCAGAACGCGGCCACCACGGCCGTGGAGGACGACCCGATCGTCATCGTGGGCATGGCGTGCCACTACCCCGGAGGCGTCGATTCCCCCGACGACCTCTGGAACCTGGTGGCGAGCGGTTCCGAGGGCGTGACGCCGTTCCCCACGGACCGTGGCTGGGACTTCGAGACACTGTTCGCCGACGATCCGGACCTGCCGGGCACCAGCCACACACGGTCCGGTGGCTTCCTGCACGACGCCGCGATGTTCGACGCCAAGTTCTTCGGCATCTCCCCGCGTGAGGCGCTCGCCACCGACCCGCAGCAGCGACTTCTGCTGGAGACGTCCTGGGAGGCGCTGGAGCACGCGGGCATCAACCCGCAGACGCTCAAGGGCTCACCGACCGGCGTGTTCGCCGGCGTCATGTACCACGACTACGGCTCCCGCCTCCACGAGACCCCGGACGGCATGGAGGGCTATCTGATCAACGGCAGCCTGGGCAGCGTGGCGTCGGGCCGGGTCTCGTACGTCATGGGGCTGGAGGGTCCGGCCATGTCGGTGGACACCGCGTGCTCGTCCTCCCTGGTCGCGTTGCACCTGGCGAGTCAGGCACTGCAGCGGGAGGAGTGCTCACTGGCTCTCGTGGGCGGGGTGACCGTGATGTCCATCCCCAGCACGTTCATCGACTTCAGCCGGCAGCGGGGGCTCGCGCCGGACGGACGCTGCAAGGCCTTCTCGGCCGACGCGAACGGCACTGGATGGGCCGAGGGCGTGGGTGTGCTCGTCGTCGAGAAGCTGTCGGAAGCCCGGCGCAACGGCCACCGGATCATGGCCGTCGTGCGTGGCTCCGCGGTGAACCAGGATGGTTCCTCCAACGGTCTGACCGCCCCGAGCGGTCTCGCCCAGCAGCGCGTCATCCGGCAGGCCCTCGCCGACGCGGCCCTGTCCCCCGAGGACGTCGACGTGGTCGAGGCGCACGGCACGGGCACCGCCCTGGGTGACCCGATCGAGGCCCAGGCGCTCCTGTCGACGTACGGACAGGACCGTGAACGACCCCTGTGGCTGGGTACGCTGAAGTCCAACATCGGGCACAGCCAGGCGGCCGCCGGGGTGGGCGGCGTCATCAAGACCGTCATGGCGATGCACCACGGTGTCATGCCGCGGACGCTGCACGTGAGTGAGCCCACACCGCACGTCGACTGGAGCTCCGGGGCGGTCCGGTTGCTGACCGAGCAGCGGACGTGGCCGACGGAGCAGGGCCCGCGGCGAGCGGCCGTCTCCTCCTTCGGCATCAGCGGCACCAACGCCCACGTGATCCTGGAGCACCCGGCGGACCCCGCCCCGGCGGACCCCGCCCCGGCGGACCCCGCCCCGGCGGACCCTGCCCCTGAGCGGCCCGCGACGAACGTGCTTCCCTGGGTGCTCAGCGGCACGACGCGCAATGCCCTCGTGGCCCAGGCGACCCGTCTGCTCGACTTCGTCGACGGGCGGCCCGAAGCGGACGGCCGCGCGGTCGCCGCGACACTGGCCTCGGGGCGCGCGACCTTCAGGCACCGTGCCGTCATGCTCGGCGCCGATCACGAGGAGCTCGTCAGCGGACTGTCCGCCGCCGCGCGGAGGGAACCGCATCCTCACGCCGTTCTCGCCGACGACACCCGCGAGGCGGGGAAGACCGCGTTCCTGTTCTCCGGGCAGGGCAGTCAGCGGCCGGCGATGGGCCGCGAGTTGTACCGGGCGTTCCCCGCGTACGCCGAGGCGTTCGACGCGGTGAGCGCGGCCCTGGAGGTCCATCTGGACCGCCGGCTGACGGATGTCGTCTTCGCCGACGACCCCGAGGCGGCCACGGTGCTGAACCGCACCGAGTACGCACAGCCGTGTCTGTTCGCCCTGCAGGTCGCCCTCTTCCGGTTGATCACCTCCTGGGGGGTGCGTCCGGCGTACCTGGCCGGCCACTCCGTCGGCGAGATCGCGGCGGCGCACGTGGCCGGCGTCCTGTCGCTGCCGGATGCCGCCGCACTGGTCACGGCGCGTGGCCGTCTGATGCAGGAACTGCCCGACGGCGGCGCCATGGTCACGGTCCAGGCTCCGGAGGACGAGGTCAGGGCCCTGCTGGCGGGTCATGACGCCGTCGGTGTCGCGGCTGTCAACGGGCCCGCCGCCACGGTCGTGTCGGGCGACAGCGGGCAGGTCGCGGACATCGTCGGACAACTGGAGCGGCGCGGCCGCAGGACCCGTGCGCTGCGTGTGAGCCACGCGTTCCACTCGCCGCTCATGGAGCCCATGCTCGACGGCTTCCGCGCCGTCGTGTCCCGGATCGACTTCGGCGTGCCGCAGATCCCGCTGGTCTCCACACTCACCGGCGCACAGGCCGGAACCGGCGATTTCACCTCGGTCGAGTACTGGCTGACGCACGTGCGCGAACCCGTCAGGTTCCACGACGGCGTGCGCGAGCTGGAAGCACAGGGCGTGCGGACGCTCGTGGAGCTGGGACCGGACGGAACACTGTCCGCCCTGGCCGCGGGATGCCTGCAGGACCCGTCCGGTGCCACGCTGGTCCCCCTGCTGCGCAAGGACCGGCCGGAGAACAGGGCGCTGCTCGAGGCGGTGGCCCGTCTGTTCGTGCAGGGCGCCCCCGTGCAGTGGAGCTCGGTGCTCGGTGAGGCGGGCGGGGCCCAGCCGCCGCTGCAGCTGCCCACCTACGCCTTCCAGCGGGAGCGGTACTGGCTCGACCCGGCTCCCGCCCCCGCCGCCCGCCCCGCCGCGGACCTGCCCGGTCAGCTGGGACATCCGCTGCTGAACACGGCGATTCACCTCGCGGGCGGCGCAGTGGCCCTGACCGGCCGGTTGTCCACCACGGACGCGGAGTGGCTGCCGGATCACCAGGTGGGCGGTGCCGTCGTCGCGCCGAGCACCGCGATCCTGGAGATGCTGGCCGCGGCCGGACAGCGGCTCGGTGCCCCGCGGGTCGCCGAACTCGTCCTGCGCGCGCCGATGGTGATTCCCCCGGAGAACGACCTGGACGTCCAGTTGTTCGTGTCGCCGCCCGACGGTCAGGGACTGCGCGACGTGAGCGTGCACTCCAGGGCCGCCACGGCCGGGGACGACGTGCCGTGGACCGACAACGCGACGGCCCGGCTCACGGCGCAGGGAGAGCGGAAGGCTCCGGAGGCCGACACGATGCCGGCCTGGCCGCCCGGCGGAACGGAGAGCTTCGACCTGGAGGGGGCGTTCGCCGACCTCGAATGGCAGGGCCTTCGCTACGGACCCGCCTTCCGGGGCGCCGGCCATGTCCGGTACCGGGACGGCGAGGTCTTCGCCGAGATCGAACTGCCGGAGCACGTGGCGCAGGAAGCGCGGACCTATCTGCTGCATCCGGCCCTGCTCGACGCGGCACTCCATCCGCTGACAGCGCCGGGAGTCCTGCCGGCAGCCGCAGGACTGCGACTGCCGTTCTCCTGGGCAGGTGCGGAGATCCACAAGCACGGCGCCGCCCGCCTGCGCGTCCGGCTCGTGCAGACCGGTGACAACACCGTGGCGTTCACCGCGTGGGACCCGGACGGCAGTCCGGTGATGACGGCTGACGGCCTGACCCTGCGGGTGATGGGACCGGACGAGCTCAGGGCGCTGGAGAGCACGCCGCAGCAGTTCCTCTACGAAGTGCGGTGGACGCCGGTACCGGCGGTCTCACCGGCGGCCGACGGTCCGGCGTACCGGTACCTGATGCTGACCGGGGACGCCGGGACGGACACGGCCGGCGCCCGTCTGGCGCAGGGTGGCAGGGACGTCCGCCTCCTGCGGTGCCTCGACGGTAACGCCCCGGCTCCCGCACAGGTGCGTGCCGCACTCTCCGCCGTCCTGACGGAGGTACAGGGCTGGCTGGCCGAGGAACCGGCTCCGCACGAACGTCTGGTCGTCGTCACGCAGGGCGCGGTCATGACGGACGGGCAGTCCCAGGGCGGTGACCCCGCTCAGGCAGCGGTCTGGGGCATGCTGCGCGCGGCACAGACCGAGCACCCCGGACGACTGCTGCTGGTCGACCTCGACGCGGACCCCGCGTCGGTCGACGGGCTTGCGGCACTGCTGTCGGACGGCGAGCCGCAGATCGCCGTCCGGGCCGGGAAGGCACATGCTCCCCGGCTGGTCACGCCGGCGGTGGACGCCACCGGACAGACGACGGCCGACACTCTTCCGGCGGACTCCGGCACTGCCTGGGCGACGGCCTCCCTGCTGGTGACGGGAGCAGGTGGCGTGGTGGGCTCGGCGCTCGCACGGCACGCGGTCCGTACACACGGTGTGGGCCACGTGGTCCTGCTGAGCCGACGTGGCGAGCGGGCTCCCGGCATGGTGGAGCTGGCGGACGAGCTGCGCGCTCTCGGTGCCACGGCCTCGATAGAGGCTTGTGACGTCAGTGATCGCAGTCAGCTCGCGAGCGTCCTGTCACGCGTACCGGCGGACCGTCCGCTGCGCGGTGTCATCCACGCGGCCGGTACGACCCAGGACGGCACGTTCCGCGAACTGGTGTGGGAGAGGCTTGAGGGACTGCTGCCGTCGAAGGTGGACGCCGTGCACCACCTCGACGAACTCACCCGGGATCTCTCGCTCGCCTGGTTCGTCGTGTGCTCGTCGGCCGCCGGCTGGTGGGGCAGCGCCGGACAGGCGAACTACGCGGCGAGCAACGCGTGCGTCGACGCCCTCGTGCAGCGACGCCGCGCGGCGGGACACGCGGCACTGTCCCTGGCCTGGGGGCTGTGGGCGGAGCGCAGCGAGCTGAGCGGTCACCTCGACAGCGGTGACCTGCGCCGGCTCGCGCGTCTCGGCATCGCTCCCCTCGCCACCGTGGACGCCCTGACGGCCTTCGACACCGCGCTGGTGGCGGACAATCCCGTGCTGCTGCCTCTGCAGCTGGACGCCCGGAATCTGTCCGACACCGAGGCCTCGCCGCTCACACCGCTGCTGCGCGACCACCTCCGTCAGGCGTCGGCGGCGAAGCCGTCGGGCCAGGCGGAAGGCGCGAGGCCGCTCGGGGAGATGCTGGCCCCGCTGGACGCGGACGAGCGGGCGAAACTCCTGGAGTCGGTGGTGGCGGAGGAAGTCGCGGCGGTCCTCGGGTTCACCACGACGGAGGATGTCGAGGCGGACCGCGACTTCTTCGAGATCGGGTTCGACTCGCTGACCGCTCTCGAACTCAGGAACCGCATCGAGAAGCTGGTGGGACAGCCCCTCGCAGCCACCGTGGTCTTCGACCACCCCACTCCGGATGCTCTGGCACGGTACCTGCACACGCAGGTCACCGTCCCGGCCGGAGAGACGCGGCCTTCGGTGAGCGTCGTCGAGGGCGGGCGTGAGACTGCGGCGGTGCCCGAGCCGGTGCTTCCCCTGGAGGGACGGACCGTCCTGCTGACAGGAGCCACCGGAGAGCTGGGGCAGCTGTTCGCGACGACGATGGCGGAAGCCGGGGCGAACCTCGTGGTCACCGGGCGCGACGTGGACAGGCTCGGTCTTCTCGCGCACCGGCTTCGGGAACGGCGGGCCGAAGTCCTCGCACTGCCGACGGACCTGGGTGATCGCGAGTCGATGCCGCGGCTGCTGGAGGCGGTCGGCGAGCGGTTCGGTTCGGTCGACGTCCTGGTGAACAACGCGGGAGTGACCGGCCCGGCCGGCCCCCTGTGGGAGACGGACGACGACGCGTGGTGGCACGCCATGGAAGTCAACCTCCGTGGAGGCACCCGCGCTTGCCGCGCCGTCCTGCCAGGCATGATCGAGCGGGGCGGTGGCCGTGTCATCAACATCGTCAGCTCTGCGGGGAAGCACCGGTGGCCTCTTGTCTCCGGGTACTCCGTGTCGAAGGCCGCGTTGATCAAGCTGGGTGAGAATCTGGCGCCCGAACTGGAGGGGACGGGAGTCACGGTGTTCAGTTACCACCCCGGCCTTGTCGACCTCGGCATCACCAAGCGGCAGATCGAGGGCGGGGTGACCGGAGAGCGGTGGAGCGACGAAGTCCGGGTGTGGCTGCTGGCCCAGCGCGAGGGCCGGCGGCTCGCCGACCCCCGTCGCTCGGCGGAGATGCTCATCCGTCTGGCCGCGGGTGAGGCCGATCCGCTGTCCGGCCGTTACCTCACCGTGGACGACGACATCGCCTCCATGCTGAAGTCCCGGCGACCGGTCAGGTGAGCGGCACGGACAGGTAGCACGGCCGGCCCGGCGGGTTCGGCGCCACCGGCCGGTGAGGCGGTCTCCTCCCACAGAGGATTCCCCTCGCCGGCCGGGGCCTGTACGGGGCGCCGTACGGTGCGGGCGGCGACGGCCTCGCCCGGCCGACGGCCGCTCCCGAAGGGCTCACTCGTCGGTGATCCTGGACATCTCGAAGGCGAAACGGAAGGCGAAGTCACCTGCGTTCAGGGGCCGGTCCACGACCTCCGAAGCCCGGTTGAGGCGCTTGACGAGGGTGTTGACGTGGACGTTGAGGCGTCGGGCGGCTCGGGTGGGGCTGCCGAGTTCCTCGAACCAGACGCGGAGTGTCTCGTACAGGACCGCGTGACGCGGTTCGACGAGGCTCCCGAGCTGGCTCCGGACGAAGTGCCGCGCCAGTTCCACGTCACGGCTGGCGAAGACCAGCGCGACGACGTCGCAGAAGGAGACGATGCTGTTGGCTTCGCCCGGTGCGTCGGAACGTGCGAGCTGCGGCACGGCCCGGTCGGTGAGGGACTGGGTCTCCAGCGCCTCGCGATGAGTGATCCGAAAGCCGACGCCGCCGTGGTGGGGCATACCCAGACTGATGCGGATGCCGGCAGGCACGGCCGTACGGGCACGCAGCTCGTCCAGCCCGGGGGCGTTCTCCGGGACGCTCAGCCATCCGTGCAGAGCACACTCGCCCGGCAGCACCACCAGGCCCTGCCGTGCTTGCAGTTGGGACCGCAACCGCGCGGCGACCCCCCTCAACACGGCTTCGGTGGCTCCAGGGCCCCACACCACGAAACCCACGTGCCGGGCGTTCATCCGGTAGCCCAGCCGCCGCTCGGCCTCGACATCGTCCAACTCGCCCGCCAGCGCCTCCCGGACGGCTTCCAGTACGTCGGAAGTCTCGCGACGCTGCAGTCGCTCCTGCTCCTGGCTGTAGACCGCCATCGCCTGGGACAACGCCGCCCGGCGGAACTGGAACAACCGGCCCGCCACCACCGACAGCACCTCGGCACGGTCGCTGTCCCCCGACCAGCCGGCGCTGTCTCTCAGATCCCTGCTGAAGGCGTCGAGCAGCTCGTTCCCCGCTACGTCGTAGCTGAGTACGAGATCCACGAGGCTGATCCCCGCTGCGGGGAGCCACCGTGCCAAATGCTCCGCCGCTTCGGGCAGCGAAGCCCCACCGGTGAACTCTCCTGTGACCACCGCCTCGCTGAGGCCCGGCAGGAAGGAGAAGCACGCTGTCCGGAAAGCGAGTTCGGTCTCACGGCCGCTCGTGACGAAGGAAGGAACGGCCGTGACGCACGCCTGGAACACCGTGTCCGCAAGGGCGTCCCGATGTGCGTCGACCCATTCGGCGAAGGCGGTGACACGATGGGTGTCAGGCGAAACGGTGCTCATATTGTGCAATTTACAACGATCTTTGCAGCGAATGAGCGCCGCGAGGTCACATTGCGGTGAACTCTGACCTCTATCAGTCACGAGCCCTCGCCGGTAGGACTCATCGGCGTGGTCCTGGTGAACCGCCCGCACCCGGCCCGCGTTCCACCGCGTGACCGCCCCCACCCGGCACAGGAGACCAACCGGACATGACCGACAAGGATGTTGAGAAGACCGACGAGCGGGGTGACGCCCCGGAGCCCTGGTGGGCGGATCTCGGGACGTGGGGGGCTGTCGCGCTGATCGCCCTCGGGGGTCTCGCGGCAGCGTGGGCCTTCTTCCGGCTGCCCGGCGCCCCGGAGGAACCGGTGGCCGGCTACTACCAGGCCGCCAAGGTCGTCGCCATCGGCCTGGTGATCGTGGGCACCTCCTTGCTGAGCCGTCGGCGCGCCGGGGCCGGGGTCACCGAGGAGACGCACGAGGCGGAAGGTGCTGACGCCACCGGCCGGTGAGCAGGGCCGGACCGCGGCGATGCCTCGTCGTCCCACTCACGGGCGTACGCCGGTCCCGGCGGGCCTCAGCCGCTGGTTCCGCCACGGATTCGGTCTCGTTCAGCCCTGTCCGGAGCGTCCCAGCGATGAGTTCCGCCTTCCCTGGCAGTCTCAGCACCGTCGTCGAGCACAGGAGGAACCCGTGGGACAGCTGCTGAGGGTCCAGAACTTCACCGTCTCGCAGGACGGATTCGGAGCCGGTGAGCACCAGAGCCTCGAGAGACCGTTCGGCCACGCCGACCCCGGGGCCATGTTCGCCTGGGCCGGTGCCACGGCGAGCTGGCCCAACCGCACGGACCCCGGCGGAAGCCGCGGCCTCGACGACTACCTCACGCGGGACTTCTCGCGCAACATCGGCGCCGAGATCATGGGCCGCAACAAGTTCGGGCCCCAGCGCGGGCCCTGGCCGGACCTGGAGTGGCGCGGCTGGTGGGGGGACGAACCCCCCTTCCATACACCGGTGTTCGTCATGACCCACCACACGCGCCCCTCGTTCACGCTCTCCGACACCACATTCCACTTCGTCGACGCCGAGCCCGCCCAGGTACTCGCACAGGCGCGAGAGGCGGCGCAGGGCAAGGACGTCCGGCTCGGCGGCGGGGCGACCACCATCCGGCAGTTCCTCGACGCCGACCTCGTCGACGCCCTGCACGTGGCGGTCTCGCCGGTGCGGCTCGGATCCGGGGTACGGCTCTGGGAATCACCCGACGAGCTGCTCGACCGGTTCCACCTCGACGTCGTGCCCAGCCCGAGTGGTGTGACGCACCACCTGTTCTGGCGAAGGTGACCGGCAGCCCGCTCCCTTTGACCGAAACGAGTGCCGCTCCGGCCCGCCACGCCTACAACCAACAGGGACCGCCGGGAGTCTGGCCCCGTGGCCGACAGGGCGTACGCCCCACGCGGCCACCAGGAAGCTTTGTCTCACCGCGAAGGAACGCTCACTGATGCTCGCACGGCACCTCTTGCGCACCGCAGCCGTCTCGTTGGCTCTCGGCTCCACCCTGCTCACCGCCGGCGGTGCCGGCGCGGCGGGGTCATCCGGCTGGGAGGTCTCCCTCTCGGGCAGCAGCCCTGCCGGATCCCTGCTGTCGGTGTCCTCCGTCGACGACGACCTCGCGTGGGCGGTCGGCAGCAAGGACGGACAGGGCGCCATCATGCGCTGGGACGGCGTGGAATGGAGCGAGGACACCGCTCCGGGGCTTCCCGACGTCTGGCAGTGGTCAGCGGTCAGCGCTGTGGCCGCGGACGACGTCTGGGCCTACGGGTCGGTGGGCAGGGACCAGGCGCTCGTGCACTACGACGGCGAACGCTGGAGCACCGTCCCGACGGCCGGCGCCGCCGACCAGGCCTGGCCCGAGGTGCCGATCGACGCCGTCCCCGGCCGGCTCTTCAAGGGCGGCAACGCGCTCTACACCTACTCCGGCGGCACGTGGGAGACCTTCGCACTGCCCCCTTCCGTCGACATCCGGGACATCGAGGCGCTCTCGGCGGACGACGCCTACGCCACCGGTATGCGGTACCCGGTGAAGGGCGGCCACCCGGTGACCTACCACTGGGACGGGACCACCTGGACGCTGATGGACACGCCGCCCGTGCGCGCCGGTACGGACACCGCCACGGTGGCCGCCGAGTCCCCGGACAGCGTCTACGTCGCGGGGTGGGCCACCGATCCCGAGGTCACCGAGCCCATACCGAGCGTCGTCCACTGGAACGGCACCACCTGGGAGGACGTCACCGGGGCACTCGCCACCTTCTACGTCCACGCCATCGCACCCGACGGCCACGGCGGTCTGTGGGTCACCGGCAACGACCAGGCGGAGCCGGCCCATGCCGGGCCGGTCTTCTGGCACTTCGACGGCACCACCTGGACCAAGGAAGCCGGAGCCACGGCACCTGACGGCGACACCCGGTGGCCGTCGTACACCTTCTACGACCTGGCCCCGGCCGGCGACTCCGGAGCCTTCTGGGCCGTCGGCGACTACTCCACTCCCCTGGACGCGCACGGCGACCGGACGGTCAACGGCCTGATCGAGCGGTCCACGGCGCCCTCCACAGCGGTGACCGGCGGCAGCTGAGGCCCTGCGGAGAGATCAGCGCACTTCCTGGATGCGGATCAGGTTGCCGGCGGGATCGCGGAAGGCGCAGTCGCGGACGCCGTACGGCTGCTCGGTCGGCTCCTGGACGACCTCGGCGTCACTCGCCTGCAGCTTCTCGAAGGTGGCGTCGAGGTCCTTGGTGGCCAGGAGGATCCAGCCGTAGGTCCCCTTGGCCATCATCTCGGCGATGGTGCGGCGCTCGTCCTCGGTGATGCCCGGGTCGACGGCCGGCGGTGCCAGCAGGATGGATGTGCCGGGCTGGCCGGCGGGGCCGACCGTGATCCAGCGCATCGTGCCGGCCCCGACGTCCTTGCGGACCTCGAAACCGAGGATGTCGCGGTAGAAGGCGAGGGTGGCGTCCGGGTCGTCGTGCGGGAGGACGCTGGTGTGAATGGTGATGTCCATGGCCCTCACGCTAGCGGCGGTCCGGTGTGCGTGCTTCTCGATTCCTGACCGGTCGGGTGACCTGTTTCGCCACGCACGGCGGCACCCCCTCCGTCCCGCTCTCCGCCTGGCGCCGGTAGGCGCTGGGGGGCATCCCGACCAGTTCGGTGAAGCGGGTGCTGAAGGTGCCGAGAGACGAGCAGCCGACCTCGAAACAGACGTCGGTGACGCTGAGGTCGCCACGCCGCAGCAGCGCCATCGCCCGCTCGATCCGGCGTGTCATGAGATAGCTGTACGGCGACTCCCCGTAGGCGAGCCGGAACTGGCGGCTGAGGTGGCCCGCCGACATGTTCGCGCCGCGGGCGAGCCCCTCGACGTCCAGCGGTCGCGCGTACTCCCGGTCGATCCGGTCCCGCACGCGGCGCAGCCGGGCGAGGTCGCGCAGCTGCTGGGCCTCTGCGGGTCTGCTCGTCACCTGTGCGATCGTGCCACGCCGGCCGGACCGGCGCAGCGGGATCCACCGCGAGGCCGCCTCCCAGGTGAAGGCGTCCGGGGCGGTGAACGGCCCGCTGTCGCCGACGATCGTGAGCCGGTGCACCGCGGCGGGGGGGGGCCCCCCCCGGGGGGGGGGCCCCCGGCGGGGGGGGGGGGGGGGGGCCCCGGCGCGGGCGCCCCCCCCCCCCCGGCGGGGGGGGGGGGCCCCCGCCGGC
>NZ_JBIAIN010000021.1:26127-58642 GCF_042871445.1 Streptomyces sp. NPDC005794 | reverse complement strand
GCGGGGCCGGGCGGGGGGGTCCCCCGGGCGGGGCCGCCCCCGGGTGTGGGGCGGGGGGGGGGTGGCCGGCCGGGGGGGGGGGGCGGGGGGGGCGCGGGGCCCCGGGGGGGGCCCCCCCCCGGGGGGGGGGGCCCCGCCGGAGGTCGCTGTGTGGACCGGGACGCCTGGCAGGCATCCCGGCTCATGCGTCAGGCGTGGGAGCCCGCCTTGCGGCGGCGTACGACGAACACCGCGCCGGCGCCGATCGCCAGGGCCGCGCCGCTCGCGAGGGCGAGCTGGGACGTCGCGTCGGACGAGCCCGTGGCGGCGAGGGTGCCGCTCGACGGGCCGGCCGACCCTCCGCTCTGCGGCGTGAGGTCCGAGGTGTTCGGCTTGGTCTTTCCGGGCTTGGCGTCGGGGACCGTGCCGGGCTTGCTGCCCGCGGCGGCGATCATGAACTCGTAGCCCTCGAGGTCCGGGTTCCCGCCGCAGCTGCCGTTGTCGTTGAAGTAGTCACCGGCGACGAAGGTGATGCCGTTGCCCGCGGGGGCCGAGGCGTCGATCGCGAGGCGCATCCTGACGTCGGCGTGGGCGCCGGCCTTCAGCGGGCTGATGGCGTCCATGTAGTGCTCGTTGTCGACGGTCTTCCACGTCTTGGACGATCCGGACGACCACTGCAGGCGCACCAGGTCGTCGATGTCGTTGAGCCCGCTCCGGTCGGTCGCGTGGACGTAGACGAACGGGAACACCTCGTCCATCGTCTTGTCGGTGCCGTTGCTCACCCGGAGCTTGAAGTCGACCTTCGTGCCGGCGACGACGGTGGACGGCAGACCCGTGACGACGGTGGTGAGCTTCGGCTCGGGGACGCATTCCTCGCCGTCGTCGTCCCCGTCGTCCTCGCCGTCCTCGCCGTCCTCGGCCGCCTCCTCCTTCGCCTTGGCCAGCGCCTCGTCGGCGGCGGTCCTGGCGGCGAGGGCCGTCTCAGTGGCCTGCTTCGCCAGGTGGTAGGCGCGGCCCGCCGCGACCCGCTCGTCGTCTCGCGCGTCCAGGGCTGCGGCGAGCGCCTCGTCGGCGGCGGTCTTGGCCTCATCGGCGTCCGTGGCCGCGGTCTTCGCCTCGGTGAGAGCCTTCTCCGCGTCGGCCTTCTCCGCGTCGGTGGACGTCTCCGTCAGTGCGTCGACCACCGCCTGGGCCTCGACGACCGCCTGGTCGGCGGCGGTCTTCGCGGTGGCCGCGTCGGCCGCCACGGCCTCGGCGGCCTTGGCGGCCACCGCCAGCGGGGTGGTGTCCAGCAGGAGCGCTTCCCAAGCCGCGTAGGCGGCGTCCTCGGCCGCTACGGCGTCGTCGTACGCCGCCTTCGCCGCTGCGGCGGCCTTCTCCAGCTCCGCGACGGACGGCTTTTCCTGCGTCTGCGCCGCCGGCTTCTCGTCGGCGAACGCGGGGGTGACCGACAGCAGCAGGACAGGGGTCGTCACCGCGGCGGCAACGGCTGTGGCAAGAATCCGGCGAATCTTCACAAGGGCCCTTCGGTGTGCGAAAAAAGAAGAAGGGGTCGCAGCGGAATGGGGCACGCAGTTGCGACTTGAGGTGATCGTATGACCGGGGCACGATAAACCGTCACGAGTTTTTCACGAGTACCGGCCGATATCACGGCACCGGGACAGACAGAAAAGACGAATGGGTGCAGTTGCTTTCACCGCCTGTGCTTTCGCTGTGAGGAAAGCCACATGACCGTGCGCACGCCGCTCTACGCGTCCCCGGCTCCGCGCCCCCGCCCGTACCGATCGCGGGGAAGCCCTGCCCGGCGAGGGCCGCGGCCGACGCGTGGTCCCAGGCGTTGGGGAGCAGAAGCGGCGCACCGGTGCGGTGCAGTGCGGCGAACGTGTCCATACGCACGACCCTAGGGGCGGGACTCTTCGGCCTCCGCCGAAGGATTCCGGGGGCCGGACCGGTGCCCCGGGGCGGTCAGAGGGGCAACGAGAGGCCGCGGGTCACCCGGTCCGCCGCGGCCAGCAGCATCTCGCGGACCTGGGTGGTCCGGTACATCCTGTCGGCCCGGAAGGAGATGCCCAGTGAGCCGAGCGTGTCGCCGCTGTACACGGGCACCGCGATGCAGACCGTGCCGAGGGCGTACTCCTCGCGGTCCATGACGGACGGCGACGGCAGTGCGTCGAGCTGCTGGACCAGCTCCTCGCGGTGGGTGATGGTGTGGGGCGTGAGGTCGTCGAGCACGTGCCGGGAGAAGTATTCGCCGCGCGCCTCCTCGTCCAGCTCGCGCAGGACGCACTTACCGAGGGCGGTGGCGTGACCGGCGTCCTCGAAGCCCACCCAGAGGTCGACCCGGGGCGCCCGGGGCCCGTCGACGATCTCGGCGACACGGATCTCGCCGTCCTCGTAGAGGGTCAGATAGGCGGCCGCCGAGATCTCGTCCCGCAGGCCGGCGAGGGCCGGCCGGACACCGGCGAGCCGCCCGCCCCCACGGCCGGCGGCGCGCAGCCGGTCGACCGTGTCTCCGATGACGTACCCGCCGTCGTCGAGCTTCGTCAGGTACCCGTCCCGGACGAGCGCGCGCAGCAGGCGGTTCGCGGTGTCCTGCTCCAGTCCCGCCTCGCGCGCCAGCTGCGCCGCGGGAACTCCGCCCGCATGGGCCCCCGCGGCTTCCATCAGACGGAACGCCCGCTCCACGGACATGAGGAGCTCGGGGCTCGGCTGATCACCCATCCCCCCAGCGTGGACCTGACGCGGGGAGGCGGCAACGCGGAAGCCCTCCCCGCACCCCGGCCGCCCGGCCTCGGGCCCTACTGCTTGATGAAGTCGAGCAGATCGGCGTTGAACGCCTCCTCGTAGGCGCCGATCAGACCGTGCGGGGCGCCCGGGTAGACCTTGAGGGTCGCGTTCTTCACGATCCGGGCCGCCTTGTGGGCGGAGTCGGCGATCGGCACGATCTGGTCGTCGTCGCCGTGGGCGATCAGCGTGGGGACGTTCTCGAAGCGCTCCAGGTCCTGGGTGAAGTCGGTCTCCGAGAACTGGGCGACACAGTCGTACGCGGCCTTGAGCCCGGCCTGCATGCTCATGAGCCAGAACGCGTCGCGCGCGCCCTGCGAGACATTGGAGCCGGGCCGGTTGGCGCCGTAGAAGCTCTCGCTCAGGCCCTGGTAGAACGTGGAACGGTCGCTCCGCACGCCCTCACGGATGCCGTCGAAGACCTCGATGGGCAGTCCCTCCGGGTTGCTGTCGGTCTTGACCATCTGCGGAGGAACGGCACCGAGCAGCACGGCCTTCGCGACGCGGGCGGTCCCGTGCCGTCCGATGTAGCGCGCGACTTCGCCGCCGCCGGTGGAGTGGCCGACGAGGATCACGTCGTCGAGGCCGAGGTGCTCGATCAGCTGCGCCAGGTCGTCTGCGTAGGTGTCCATGTCGTTGCCCTGCCAGGGCTGGTCGGAGCGGCCGTGGCCGCGCCGGTCATGGGCGATGGCCCGGAAGCCGTTTTCCGCGACGAGCCGCAGCTGGCCGTCCCAGGCGTCGGCGTTCAGGGGCCAGCCGTGACTGAAGACGACGGGCCGGCCGCTGCCCCAGTCCTTGTAGTGGATGCGCGTGCCGTCGGTGGTGGTGAAGTCACTCATGGGGACGGATCTCTTTCGGTCGGCGTGACAGGAGGGAGACAGACCGGTCTGTCTCCCCATAGCCTGCGGCTGCCCGTGACGCTTGTCAAGGCAGAAAGGAGACAGACCAGTCTGTTAACGTGAAGTCCATGCCAGCGCAGCCCTCACCGCCCCCACGCTCGGCGGCTCGCGACCGGCTCCTCGCCACCGCGGCCGACGTCTTCTACGCGGACGGCATCCACGCCGTCGGCGTGGACCGGCTGATCGCGGCGGCCGGAGTCACCAAAGCGACGTTCTACCGGCACTTCCCCTCGAAGGAAGACCTCGTCCTGGCCTATCTGCGGCTGCGGGACGCGGCCGTCCGGGCCGACGTCGAGCGCGCCGTCGCCACGGCCCGGGACCCGCGCGGGCAGGTGGACGCCGTGATGGGGTGGCTGGCCGAAGAGGTCTGCGGTCCCGGTTTCCGGGGCTGCCCGTTCATCAACGCGGCGGCCGAGTACCCGGACCCGGAACACCCGGTCCGGGTCCTGGTGGCCGAACACCGCATCTGGTTCCGCGACACCCTCGCCGCGGTGCTGCGCGCGGCGGGCCACCCGGAGCCACTCGCGGCCGCGGCCTCACTGCTGCTGGCGCGCGACGGGGCGATGGTCGGGGGCTACCTCGACGGCACGGACGCCCGCGCCACTCTGCTGCGTACGGCCGACGCGCTCCTGGCGCACGTCGACCGCTGAGCCCCGCCGGCCCGGGCCCCTCCGCTGCCGGACAGGGAGCGGGTCACCCGCTCCCCGTCCGGGCCGCTCAGTCCTCGCCCTCCAGGTCGCCTTCCGTCTCCAGGAACACCTGGCGCAGCGCTTCGAGCACCGCCGGGTCGGGCTTCGCCCACATGCCCCGGGACTCGGCCTCCAGGAGGCGCTCGGCGATGCCGTGCAGCGCCCAGGGGTTCGCCTGCTGGAGGAACTCGCGGTTCGTGGGGTCCAGGACGTACGTCTCGGTCAGCTTGTCGTACATCCAGTCCGCGACCACGCCCGTCGTCGCGTCGTACCCGAAGAGGTAGTCGACCGTCGCGGCGAGCTCGAAGGCGCCCTTGTAGCCGTGGCGGCGCATCGCCTCGATCCACTTCGGGTTGACCACCCGGGCGCGGAAGACCCGGGACGTCTCCTCGACCAGGGTGCGGGTGCGGACCGTCTCGGGGCGGGTCGAGTCGCCGATATACGCCTCGGGAGCGGTGCCCTTCAGCGCGCGTACGGTCGCGACCATGCCCCCGTGGTACTGGAAGTAGTCGTCCGAGTCCGCGATGTCGTGCTCACGGGTGTCGGTGTTCTTCGCCGCCACCGCGATCCGCTTGTACGCCGTCTCCATCTCGTCCCGCGCCGGGCGTCCGTCCAGCTCACGGCCGTAGGCGTAGCCGCCCCACACCGTGTACACCTCGGCGAGGTCGGCGTCCGTGCGCCAGTCGCGGGAGTCGATGAGCTGGAGCAGCCCGGCGCCGTACGTCCCCGGCCGGGAGCCGAAGATCCGGGTGGTGGCGCGCCGCTCGTCGCCGTGTTCGGCCAGATCGGCCTGCGTGTGGGCCCGTACGAAGTTCTGCTCGGCGGGCTCGTCGAGCGAGGCCGCCAGGCGTACGGCGTCGTCCAGCAGGCCGATGGTGTGCGGGAACGCGTCGCGGAAGAAGCCGGAGATCCGCAGCGTGACGTCGATCCGGGGGCGGCCCAGCTCCTCGTAGGGGATCGCCTCCAGGCCGGTCACCCGGCGCGAGGCGTCGTCCCAGACGGGGCGGACACCGAGCAGGGCGAACGCCTCCGCGATGTCGTCGCCCGCGGTGCGCATCGCGCTGGTGCCCCACAGGGACAGGCCGACGGAGGTGGGCCAGTCGCCGTTGTCCGCGCGGTAGCGCTCCAGGAGCGAGTCGGCGAGGGCCTGGCCGGTCTCCCAGGCGAGGCGCGACGGAACGGCCTTCGGGTCCACGGAGTAGAAATTGCGGCCGGTCGGCAGGACGTTGACCAGGCCCCGGAGGGGGGAACCCGACGGGCCGGCGGGGACGAAGCCGCCGTTCAGCGCGTGGACCGCGTGGTCGAGTTCGTCGGTCGTCGCGGCGAGGCGGGGCACGACCTCACGGGCCGCGAAGTCGAGGATGTCGGCGACGGCCTGCGGGTGTCCTGCGGCCACCCCGGCGACGGCCGCCGGGTCCCAGTCCGCGTCGTCCATCGCCTGGACGAGCGCCCGGGCCTTCTCCTCGGTCTCGTCGGCGGCCGTGCGGGTGGCCGCGGACTCGTCCAGGCCGAGCGCCTCGCGCAGCCCGATCAGCGAAGTCGTACCGCCCCAGATCTGGCGGGCGCGCAGGACGGCGAGGACCAGGTTGACGCGGTCCTTCCCGGCCGGGGCGCTGCCCAGGACGTGCAGCCCGTCGCGGATCTGGACGTCCTTGATCTCACAGAGCCAGCCGTCGAGATGCATGATGAACTCGTCGAAGCCCTCGTCCTCCGGGCGGTCCTCGAGGCCCAGGTCGTGGTCGAGCTTCGCGGCCTGGATGAGGGTCCAGATCTGGGCGCGGACGGCCGGCAGCTTGGCCGGGTCCATCGCGGCGATCTGGGCGTGCTCGTCGAGGAGTTGCTCGAGGCGGGCGATGTCGCCGTAGCTGTCGGCGCGGGCCATCGGCGGCACGAGGTGGTCGACGAGGGTGGCGTGCACACGGCGCTTGGCCTGGGTGCCCTCACCGGGGTCGTTCACCAGGAACGGATAGACCAGCGGAAGGTCGCCCAGCGCGGCGTCGGGGCCGCAGGCGGCGGACAGTCCGGCGTTCTTGCCGGGCAGCCACTCCAGGTTGCCGTGCTTGCCGAGGTGGATCATCGCGTCGGCGCCGAAGCCGTTGTCGTCGGCGGACGCGGCGATCCAGCGGTACGCGGCCAGGTAGTGGTGCGAGGGCGGCAGATCGGGGTCGTGGTAGATCGCGATCGGGTTCTCGCCGAAGCCGCGCGGCGGCTGGATGAGGATCAGCAGGTTGCCGCGGCGCAGGGCCGCGAGCACGATGTCGCCCTCGGGGTTGCGGGACCGGTCGAGGAACATCTCGCCGGGCGCCGGGCCCCAGTGCTGCTCGACGGACTCGCGGAGCTCGGCGGGGAGCGTGGCGAACCAGCGGCGGTAGTCGGCGGCGGGGATGCGGACCGGGTTGCGGGCCAGCTGCTCCTCGGTGAGCCACTCCTGGTCATGGCCGCCGGCCTCGATCAGCGCGTAGATCAGCTCGTCGCCGTCACCGGAGACCAGGCCCGGGATGTCCTCCTCGGGCCCGAAGTCGTACCCCTCGGCGCGGAGCCTGCGCAGCAGGGCGACGGCGCTGGCGGGGGTGTCGAGGCCGACGGCGTTGCCGATGCGGGAGTGCTTGGTCGGGTAGGCGGACAGGACGAGCGCGATCCGCTTCTCGGCGGCCGGGACGTGGCGGAGCCGGGCGTGCCGTACGGCGATCCCGGCGACCCGGGCGGCACGCTCGGGGTCGGCGACGTACGCGGGCAGACCGTCCTCGTCGATCTCCTTGAAGGAGAACGGCACCGTGATCAGGCGGCCGTCGAACTCGGGGACGGCGATCTGGGTGGCCGCGTCCAGCGGGGAGACACCCTCGTCGTTCTCCTCCCAGGCCGCACGGGGGCTGGTGAGGCAGAGCGCCTGGAGGACCGGTACGTCGAGGCCGGTGAGGGCGCCCGCGTCCCAGGACTCGTCGTCGCCGCCGGCCGACGCGGTGGCGGGCTTGGTGCCCCCCGCGGCGAGGACCGTCGTCACGATGGCGTCGGCGGCGCGGAGTTCGTCGATGAGCTCGGGCTCGGGGGTACGGAGCGAGGCGACGTACAGCGGCAGGGGGCGTGCGCCCGCGTCCTCGACGGCGGTGCAGAGCGCCTCGATGAACGCGGTGTTCCCGCTCATGTGGTGGGCGCGGTAGTAGAGCACCGCGACCGTCGGGCCGGTGACGTCCCGGGCCGTCCGCTCCAGCGGGCCCCAGGCGGGGGCGGGGGCGGGCGGCTCGAAGCCGTGGCCGGTGAGCAGCACGGTGTCGGAGAGGAAGCGCGCCAGCTGCTCCAGGTTGGCGGGCCCGCCGTGCGCGAGGTAGGCGTGCGCCTCCGCCGCGATGCCGATGGGCACCGTGGAGGCGGCCATCAGCTGGGCGTCGGGGGCCTGTTCACCGGTGAGGACGACGACGGGCCGGCCGGTGGCGAGGACCTGGTCGAGTCCCTCCTGCCAGGCGCGGACACCACCGAGGAGACGCACGACGACGAGATCCGTGCCCTCCAGGAGCTGCGGCAGGTCCTCGACGGAGAGCCGGGACGGGTTCGCGTAACGGAAGCCGACCGGGCCGCCGGAGGCACGGGCGCTGAGCAGGTCGGTGTCGGACGTCGACAGGAGCAGGATCATGCGGCGTCAGTCCTTCCCCGGGGTGTCCACGCCCCGGGCGGTGTCGGATTGGGGTCTCCCCTGCTCGGACGGATCCGAGACCTCGGGGAGGGGAGTTCCTGACTCGCACGGCCGGACGGCCGGGCTCACAGTGGCGGGACCGCGCCGGAATCTCACCGGGCTTCCTCCCCTGTCGCCGTATGGCGATGGCGGACCCAACGGACCGCCGCTAGGCATAGTAGGCGGCAGGTGGGGGGTCCTGACCAGACGGCCCCCCGCCCTGACCGGGGCCGGCAGCGGTGTCCCGTAGGTCACAGTGACCGTCGGGGTGTGCCACGGTCACGGTCGGTATGCTCGCCGCCATGTCCGCCTCCTCCCTTCCGTCCCGGTCTCCGGGCGACGCGTGTGCCCGGAGCAGCGGCGACGCCTGCCCCGGCGCGCTGCGGCTGCACCGGGCGGACGACGGCGCGCTGGCGCGGATCCGCATACCCGGCGGGGTGTTGACGCCCCACCAGGCAGAGGCGCTGGGCCGGGCCGCCGAGCGCTTCGGTGACGGTGAGCTGCATCTCACCTCCCGCGGCAACGTGCAGCTGCGCGGGCTCGCGCCGGACTGCGGCGTGGAACTGGCCGGCATGCTGAGCGGGGCCGGGCTGCTGCCCTCCGAACCTCATGAGCGCGTACGCAACGTGGTCGCGTCCCCGCTCTCCGGGCTGGACGGCCTCGGGGCCGTGGACGTCAGACCGTGGCTGACCGAGCTGGACCGGATTCTCTGCGGAAACGACCGGGCCACAGCGCTCTCCGGACGCTTTCTGTTCGCGCTCGACGACGGCCGCGGCGACGTGGACGCTCTCGGCGCCGACCTCACGCTCATCGGCCGGGCCGGCGGGAGCGCGCTGCTGCGCATCGGGGAGCGCGACGCCGTTCTCCGCGTACCCGCCCCCGACGGCCCCCGCGCCGCGATCGTCGCCGCCGAGGCCTTCCTGGACGCGGCCCGGGAGACCGGCGCCTGGCGGGTGAAGGACCTGCCGCACGACGCGACCGCCGCGCTGCCCGCCGACGTCGTACGACGGCTCGGGCAGGCCGGGATCACCGGCGCACCGGAGTCCCGTCCCCGCCCTTCCGAAGCCCGGCCCCCGGTCCCCGGCCGCGTCCCCGGCAGCCGCAGCGAGGCCGCGCTGTCCGTCGGCGTACCGCTGGGGCGGCTGGACCGGGCGCAGTGGCGGCTGCTGGCCGGCGCCGGCGGACTACGGCTCACGCCCTGGCGCGGAGCCGTGGTCACCGGCATCGCGCCCCACCGTGCGGACGGCCTGCTGAGCGAGCTCGCAGGGGCCGGTCTGATCACCGGGCCCGGCTCCCCGTGGGCCGGTGTCGGGGCCTGCATCGGGCAGCCCGGCTGTGCGAAGTCGCTGGCCGACGTACGGGCCGAGGCGGGGGCCGCCGTCGGACCGGCCGGACGGCTCCCTGTGTACTGGTCCGGGTGCGAACGCCGCTGCGGCCACCCCCACGGGGAGTGGATCGACGTCGTCGCCACCCCCGGAGGACACCGGATCTCCCATGTGCGGGGAGACCGGAACACCGAGGCGGCAACGGTCCTGGACAACGACCCGGTCGTGCTCGCCGCCACCGTGGCGGCCGCCCGGGGCGCGCGCACCTGACCACCACGCATCACCCCCCCCTGTCCGACCGGTTCGATGAAGAAAGCGACAGCACTGTGCACCAGTACGAGAAGGACGGACCGGCGATCTACCGCCAGTCCTTCGCCACCATCCGCGCGGAGGCGGATCTGGCAGGGCTGCCCGCCGACGTGAGCCAGGTCGCCGTCCGCATGATCCACGCCTGCGGCATGGTCGACCTCGTACGCGATCTCGCCTTCTCACCGAACGCGGTGGCCGATGCCCGCGCGGCCCTGCGCTCCGGCGCCCCGATCCTGTGCGACGTGGCCATGGTCGCCAGCGGTGTCACCCGTAAGCGGCTGCCCGCGGACAACGAGGTCATCTGCACCCTGTCCGACCCCGCCGTCCCCGAACTGGCCGCGAAGCTCGGCACCACCCGCAGCGCCGCCGCCCTGGAGCTGTGGCGGGACCGGATGGAGGGCGCGGTCGTCGCCGTCGGCAACGCGCCCACCGCGCTCTTCCGGCTGCTGGAGATGATCGAGGAAGGCGCCCCGCGCCCTGCCGCCGTCATCGGTGTGCCCGTCGGTTTCATCGGGGCCGCCGAGTCCAAGGAGGCCCTGGCCGCCCACCCGTCCGGGCTGGAACACCTCGTCGTGCGGGGCCGGCGCGGCGGCAGCGCCATCGCCGCCGCCGCCCTCAACGCCATCGCCAGCGAAGAGGAGTGAGCGTGCCCGAGCAGCAGCAGCCGCAGCAGACCGGCACCACCGGAAGCACCGGAAGCACCGGAAGCACCGGGCGGCTTTACGGGGTCGGGCTCGGCCCGGGTGACCCGGCCCTGATGACCGTGCGGGCCGTGCAGATCATCGGCGAGGCCGATGTCGTCGCCTACCACTCCGCCCGGCACGGCCGCTCCATCGCCCGCTCGATCGCGGCGCGGTACATCCGCCCCGACCACGTCGAGGAGGCCCTGGTCTACCCGGTCACGACGGAGACCACGGACCACCCGGGCGGCTACCGGGGAGCGCTGGACGAGTTCTACGCCGAGGCCGCCGCCCGTCTCGCGGTGCACCTCGACGCCGGGCGCACCGTCGCCGTACTCGCCGAGGGCGACCCGCTGTTCTACGGCTCGTACCAGCACATGCACAAGCGTCTCGCGGACCGTTACGACACCGAGGTCATCCCCGGCGTCACCTCGGTCAGCGCCGCCGCTGCCCGGCTCGGCACCCCGCTCGTCGAGGCCGAGGAGGTGCTGACCATCCTCCCGGGCACCCTGCCGGAGGAGGAGCTGACGGCACGTCTGGCGGCCGCGGACTCCGCCGTGGTGATGAAGCTGGGCCGCACCTTCCCCGCCGTGCGCCGCGCTTTCGAGGCGTCCGGACGGCTGCCCGAGGCGCGGTACGTCGAGCGCGCCACCATGGCAGGGGAGCGGACCGGCGACCTGGCGGACACCGACGCGGACTCCGTGCCGTACTTCGCGGTGGCCGTGCTGCCCAGCCGGATCGACGCGCCCCGCCCCTCCCCGGCTGCGGGCCGGGACACCGGTGAGGTCGTCGTGGTCGGCACAGGGCCGGCCGGGCCGCTGTGGCTGACGCCCGAGACACGCGGGGCGCTGGCCGCCGCCGACGACCTGGTCGGCTACACGACCTATCTGGACCGGGTGCCGGTGCGGCCGGGCCAGCTGCGCCACGGCTCCGACAACAAGGTCGAGTCGGAGCGCGCCGAGTTCGCGCTCGACCTCGCCCGCCGTGGACGTCGTGTGGCCGTGGTGTCCGGGGGCGACCCCGGGGTCTTCGCCATGGCGACGGCGGTGCTGGAAGTGGCCTCGCAGGACGCGTACACGGACATCGCGGTGCGGGTGCTGCCCGGGGTGACCGCGGCGAACGCGGCGGCCGCGCGGGCGGGTGCGCCGCTGGGCCACGACTACGCCACCCTCTCCCTCTCCGACCGCCTCAAGCCGTGGGAGGTCATCGCCGGGCGGCTGCGCGCGGCGGCCACCGCCGACCTGGTGATGGCGCTCTACAACCCCGGCTCCCGCAGCCGGACCTGGCAGGTCGGCAAGGCCCGCGACCTGCTGCTGGAGCACCGCTCCCCGGACACGCCCGTGGTCCTGGGCCGCGATGTCGGAGGGCCGTCGGAGAGCGTGCGGACGGTGCGGCTGGCCGATCTCGACCCGTCCGAGGTGGACATGCGGACGATCCTCATCGTCGGGTCCTCGCAGACCCGGTGGGTGCACCGGGGCGACGGGCAGCAGATCGTCTGGACGCCGCGCCGCTACCCGGAGGACTGACCGGCCGCGCCGGCCCGCCCGGGTCCGGACGGGGCCCGGGCGGGAGCAGGACCGGTGGCCCCGGGGCAGCGGTCCGCGCCGCTTCCGGACCGGCGGGTCCGGGTCAGCTGCTGTATCTCGTCCGCGCCCCCGTTGCCGGTGATGTCGAGGCGGTAGCGGGAGAAGGCGACCGGGGTGGCGCCGATCCTGAATTTCCTGGTCTCGAAGCGCTCGGTGAAAGAAGGGCCCGCAGCAGGGCAAGGGCCTCATCCGGCGTCCCGGCCACCGGCACCCCCGGCGGAACCGGCGGCCGTCCGACCACCACCACCGGGATCCCGGCCTCCCGGGCGGCGGTGAGCTTGGGGGCGGTCGCGTCACCGCCGCTGTCCTTCGTGACGAGGACGTCGATGCGATGCCGCCGGATCAGCTCACGCTCGCCCTCCAGGGAGAACGGGCCCCGGTCCAGCAGGACCTCCATCCGCGCCGGACGCGGGGCGTCGGGGGCGTCCACCGAGCGCATCAGAAACCACAGGGAGTCCAGGGCGGCGAACGCCGCCAGACCCATGCGTCCCGTGGTGAGGAAGGCACGCGCCCCGAGCTCCGGCAGCAGCTCCGCCGCGCCCGCGAGGGAGCCGGTGACATGCCACCGGTCGCCCTCGACGGGCACCCAGCCGGGCCGCCGGACGGCCAGCAGGGGAACATGGACAGCGGCGGCGGCCGAGGCCGCGTTGAAACTGATCGTTCCGGCGAAGGGATGGGTGGCGTCGATGACCGCATCCACATGGTGTGCGCGGAGCCATCCGGCCATGCCCTCGGCTCCCCCGAAGCCGCCGACGCGTACCTCGCCGGGCGGCAGCTTCGGACGGGCGACGCGTCCCGCGAGCGAGCTGGTCACCCGGATCCCGTCCGTGGCCACCAGGCGCTCCGCCAGCCGGCGCGCCTCCGTCGTGCCACCGAGGACGAGTACGTGCAAGGGCATGGGTCGGTCCATCCATGAGCAGTGAGGCGCAGGGCGGGCGCACCGCCCAACTCAAGCACACCGGTCTGCGGCCGGGATGGACGACCGGGGCCTGCGCGACGGCGGCGGCCACGGCCGCGTACACGGCCCTCCTGACCGGCGAGTTCCCGGACCCGGTGACCGTCACCCTGCCCAGGGGCCAGACCCCCGCCTTCGCACTCGCGGTGGAGGAACTCACCGGTGGGCAGGCCACGGCGGGCGTGGTCAAGGACGCCGGCGACGACCCGGACGTCACACACGGCGCGCTGGTGCGGTCCACCGTGCGGCTGCTGCCGCCGGGCTCCGGAGTGGTGTTCCGGGCCGGGCCCGGCGTGGGGACGGTGACGCTCCCCGGGCTGCCGCTCGATGTCGGGGAACCGGCGATCAACCCCGTCCCGCGTCAGATGATGCGGGACCATGTCGCGCGGGTGGCGGCGGAGCACGGCGGCACCGGCGACGTCGAGATCACGGTCTCCGTGGACGACGGCGAGGAGATCGCACGTTTCACGTGGAACATCCGCCTGGGCATCCTGGGTGGAATCTCGATCCTGGGCACGACCGGCATCGTGGTGCCGTACTCCTGCTCGGCCTGGATCGACTCGATCCGCCGCGGGGTGGACGTGGCACGCGCGGCCGGACACCGGCATGTCGCCGGGTGCACGGGCTCGACCTCGGAGAAGACGGTGGTGGCCGAGTACGGGCTGCCGGAGATCGCCCTGCTGGACATGGGGGACTTCGCGGGTGCGGTGCTGAAGTACGTACGCCGGCATCCGGTGGAACGGCTGACCATCTGCGGCGGGTTCGCCAAGCTGTCCAAGCTCGCCGCCGGACACCTGGACCTGCACTCGGGCCGTTCCCAGGTCGACAAGCCGTTCCTGGCGCGGCTGGCTCGGCAGGGCGGCGCGAGCGAGACGCTGGCGGCGGAGATCGAGGTCGCCAACACCGGCCTCGCGGCGCTGCAGTTGTGCACGGCAGCCGGGGTGCCCCTGGGCGACCTGGTCGCGGTGGCGGCCCGGGACGAGGCACTTTCGGTGCTGCGGGGGGCGCCGGTGGCGGTCGATGTGATCTGCATCGACCGGGCAGGGGCCGTCGTGGGGCGCAGCGAGCTCCGGTGAGCACGGCAGGACGCTGAGCAGGGCGGGACGATGAGCACCGCAGGACGCTGAGCACGGCGGGACGGCAGCCGTCCCGCCCGTCCGTCAGCAGGTGTGGCGGTCCCGCGCCGGTGAGTACAGGTGGCTGTCGCGGAACTGCTCCGCGCCCAGTGTCCGGCCGACCATGATCACCGCTGTCCGGATCACCCCAGCCGTCTTCACCTGCTCCGCGATCGAGTCCAGCGTCCCGCGCAGGATGACCTCGTCCGGGCGCGAGGCCATGGCGACCACGGCTGTGGGGCAGTCGGCCCCGTAGTGCGGCAGCAGCTCCTCGACCACCCGGTCCACGTACCGCGCCGCGAGGTGCAGCACGATCAGCGCGCCACTGCGGCCCAGCGTGGCCAGGTCCTCGCCCTCGGGCATCGCCGTGGCCCGCTGGGCGATCCGGGTGAGGATGACGGTCTGTCCGACCGTGGGCACCGTCAGCTCCCGCTTGAGCGCCGCCGCTGCCGCGGCGAACGCGGGCACCCCGGGCACCACTTCGTACGGCACCCCCGCCTCGTCGAGCCGCCGCATCTGCTCGTTCACGGCGCTGAAGACCGAGGGGTCCCCGGAGTGCAGCCGGGCCACGTCGTGGCCGTCCTGATGGGCACGGACCAGCTCGGCGGTGATCTGGTCGATGTCCAGCAGCGCCGTGTCCACGAGCCGGGCGTCCGGCGGGCATGCGGCGAGCAGTTCGCGCGGCACCAGGCTGCCCGCGTACAGGCAGACCGGGCTGGCGGCGAGGACACGGGCGCCGCGCACCGTGATCAGGTCGGCGGCGCCGGGGCCCGCGCCGATGAAGTACACGGTCATCTGTCGTCTCCTGGAGCGTGCGAGGTTTTCTGTACGGACCACTGGGTGACGGGCATGGCCTGCCGCCAGCCGGTGAACCCGCCGACGGGCACGGCATGGGCCACCGCGAGACGCACCAGGTCACCGCCGAGCCGCCGGTACCACTGCGCGAGCAGCGCCTCCGACTCCAGCGTGACCGTGTTGGCCACCAGCCGGCCGCCCGGGGGCAGCGCGTCCCAGCAGGCGTCGAGCAGCCCCGGTGCGGTGAGTCCGCCACCGATGAACACGGCGTCGGGTACGGGCAGTCCGGCCAGCGCGTCCGGTGCGCGGCCGGTGACCACGCGCAGCCCCGGGACGCCGAGCCGGTCCGCGTTACGGGCGATGCGACCCGCCCGTACCGGATCGCGTTCCACGGTGACGGCGCGGCAGGACGGATGGGTGCGCATCCATTCCGCCGCGATCGATCCGGAGCCGCCGCCGATGTCCCACAGGAGCTCACCGGGTGCGGGCGCGAGCACGCCGAGCGTGGCCGCCCGGACGTGGCGCTTGGTGAGCTGCCCGTCGTGCTCGTACGCCTCGTCGGGAAGCCCGGGTACGGCTCCGAGGCGCACGGTGTCCTGGGTGCGCCGGCAGTCCACCGCGATGACGTTGAGCGGGTCCCCCGGCGGGTGCTCCCAGGTGTCGGCGAAGCCGTCCAGGCAGTCCTCGGCCGCGCCCCCGAGCTGTTCGAGCACCCGCATCCGGCTGGGCCCGAAGCCCTGGGCCCGCAGCAGGGCGGCCACGGCGGCGGGTGTGGCGGCGTCCGCGGAGAGCACCAGCAGCCGGCGCCCGTCGTGCAGCGCCCCGGCC
The DNA here is from genome assembly GCF_042871445.1 of Streptomyces sp. NPDC005794. Lineage (NCBI taxonomy): Bacteria > Bacillati > Actinomycetota > Actinomycetes > Kitasatosporales > Streptomycetaceae > Streptomyces > Streptomyces sp. NPDC005794. Next base: position 43,031 of record NZ_JBIAIN010000021.1, on the reverse strand, counting down.
AGCCGGGCCGTGGGGCGGCCGACGAGCGTGACGGTCTCGGTGTCCTCCACCGGCCAGCCGAGCCGGGCACAGGCGTAGGACACCGAGGACGGGTGCGGCAGCACACGGAGCGCCCCGGCGCCCAGCTCCTCGGTGAGGGCCCGGCCGATGCCGTAGAACATGGGGTCGCCGCTGGCCAGCACCGCGGTCCTGCTCCCCGCGTGCGCGGTGAGCAGAGCGCGCACGGCGGGCCGCAGAGGCGAGGGCCAGGACACGCGCCGGCCCGCACATTCCGGCGGGAGCAGCCCCAGCTGGCGCTCACCGCCGATCAGGACCTCTGCGTCCAGGAGCACCGCGCGCGCGGTCTCCGGCAGACCGGCCCAGCCGTCGGCACCGATCCCCACGACGCTCACGGCAGACGCAGCGGACGCGGGCGCCGGTACGGCGGGCGGGGGAGACGCGGGGGACACAACCGGTACCTCGGGGTTGGCGGGACGACGCAGCCGAACTCTACGGGGGCTGCTCCCGGGCCTGCGCGGCGGAGTGATTTCGCAGGACGTCCCGCGTGGTGCCGAGCAGCGGTCACCGGCTTCGACGTCCCCTGAAGGCGTTGCCCGCACGGGGCGGCGACCGAGAGGACAGGAGCAGCACCATGAAGTACCTCGTGATGGTTCAGGGTTCGCAGGCCGACTACGAGGCCATGGCCGGCAAGCCGTCGGCCGGGAGCCCCGCCTGGAGTGCGAAGGACACGCAGGCGATGTTCGCCTTCATGGAGGGCATCAACAACGACCTGGTCGAGTCCGGCGAGATGGTGGACGGCAACGGCCTGGCCGCACCCGCCACGACCCGCTCGGTGCTGCCGGGCCCGGACGGCCGGCCGGTCGTCACGGACGGCCCGTACGGAGAGGCCCGGGAACAGCTCGCCGGGTACTGGGTGCTCGACTGCGCGAGCCTGGAGAGGGTCACCGAGATCGCGGCCCGCATCGGGCTGTGTCCGCAGCCCGAGGGCGCGCCCGTCTACCCCGTCGTCATCCGGCCGATCATGGACGACGGCGGTGAGCTCACGGCGGCCACCGGCTGAAAGACGGGGTGAGCCGTAGCCGGACCGCTTCGAGGACCTGCCGCGCCGGCACCGGCACGCGCCGCAGGTCCTCGAAGCGCTCGTACGCCGCTACGGCCACTCGGCACGACGGAGGAAGCCGTTCACAGCACCACGGCACCACGGCTGCCACCCACCGAGTCGCCGATCCCGGTCTCTCTCGCGATCATCGAATACATGACCAAGAGCGACAACGGCAAGGCCCGCACCGTGCGGATCGCCCAGGAGCCCGACGCTGACGCGCTGCTGGGCCGCAGCCCGCTGGCCGCCCTCGTCGGCATGCTGCTGGACCAGCAGGTACCGATGGAATGGGCGTTCACCGGCCCGCTCTCACTGGCCCGGCGCATGGGGTCGGACGACCTGGACGCACGGCGGATCGCCTCGTACGACCCGGACGCCTTCACCGGTCTGTTCACCGGGAAGCCCGCCCTGCACCGGTACCCGGGTTCCATGGCCAAGCGGGTGCAGCAGCTCTGCCAGTACCTGGTCGCCGAGTACGACGGCCGGGCGGACGCCGTCTGGACGGACGCCGCCACCGGGGCCGAGCTGCTGGAACGGCTCAACGCGCTGCCCGGGTTCGGCACCCAGAAGGCGCAGATCTTCCTGGCCCTGCTGGGCAAGCAGTTCGACGTACGTCCGACGGGCTGGCGGGAGGCCGCCGGGGCGTACGGCGAAGAGGGCTCGCACCGCTCGGTGGCCGACATCACCGGACCCGACTCGCTCGCCGAGGTGCGGGCGCACAAGCAGCAGGCGAAGGCGGCGGCCAAAGCCGCGGGCCGGTCCATGTGACCGCGTACGGCCGGGCGCCCCGACGGGCCCGACGGCCGCCACACCGGCTACCCCCACAACCGTTCACCCCCGGAAGGACTCCCGTGCCCGCGACTCGTCACAGAACCATGGCCGTGGTTGCCGCCACCGCTCTGGCCACACCGCTCCTCCTCGCCGCGTCCCCGGACCACGGACACGCGTCGCACAGCCCGGCCGAGGACGCCGCCGAGCTCTCACGACACCTGGTCGAAAGCGCGTCCGCCCGGGGCGCGCACCGGCATCTGGAGCGGTTCCAGGCCATAGCCGACTCGTCGGAGGGCCACCGCGCGGCCGGTTCGGCCGGCCATGACGCCTCCGCCGCCCACGTCCACCGGCTGCTCCGGAAGGCCGGATACCTGGTCGTCTCCCAGGCGTTCGACTTCACCTACACCGAGACCCTCGCCGAGAAGCTCTCCGTGGTCTCCCCCACGCCCCGTGACCTCTCGATCAGGGCGATGACGTACACCGCCTCCACGGAGGAGGGCGGCATCGAGGCGGCCCTCGCCGCCGTCCCCGCCGACGACACCACCGGCTGCGAGGCCGCCGACTACCCAGCGGCCGGCTTCACCGGAAAGATCGCCCTGATCAAGCGGGGCGGCTGCTCGTTCGCGGAGAAGCAGGCGGCGGCCGCGGCGGCGGGCGCGGCCGGCGCGGTGATCTACAACAACACCGAAGGGGCCCTCGCCGGCACCCTGGGCGACGCCTCCGCCGGGAAGATCCCCACCGGCGGACTCACCCGGGCCGAGGGCGAGAAGCTCGTCGCGGACCTGGCGAAGGGCGAGGTGAGGGTCTCCCTCGAGATCCGTGAGTTCCGGGAGGAGCGCACCACCCACAACGTCGTCGCCGAGACCCGCGGCGGGAACGCGGCGAGGACGGTCATGCTCGGCGCACACCTCGACTCCGTCAGCGACGGCCCCGGCATCAACGACAACGCGACCGGCTCGGCCGGACTCCTCGAAGTCGCCCTGCGACTCGCCGGATCCCACCGGACACCCGCCAACAAGGTGCGGTTCGCCTGGTGGTCGGCGGAGGAGAACGGCCTGCTGGGCTCGGAGGCATACGTCGCGAAGCTCTCCGAGGCACAGCGCGCGAAGATCGCGCTCTACCTCAACTTCGACATGATCGCCTCCCCGAACGGGGTGCAGTTCGTCTTCGACGGTGACGACTCCGACGGCGCGGGCGCGGGCCCGGGCCCCGAGGGATCAGCCCAACTGGAGCATGACATCAACGCGTTCCTGGACAGCCAGGGCAAGCCGCACACCGGTACGGACTTCTCCGGGCGTTCCGACTACGGGCCGTTCATCGAGGTCGGCATCCCGTCCGGCGGTACGGACACGGGCGCCGAGGGCGTCAAGACGGCCGCGCAGGCCGAGACCTACGGGGGGACGGCCGGCATCGCGTACGACCCCTGCTACCACGCGGCCTGCGACGACCTGGACAACATCGACACGGGGCACTTCGACACCAACATCGATGTGATCGCCCACGCGGTGGGGACCTACGCCCACGATCTGAGCTCCCTGACCCGCCCGGTCCCGGCCGCGTCCGCCGACGACGAGCCCCGCACCAGCGGCGGCCTGCGCAAGGGCCACGCACAGGGCGTCGTCGAGTAGCGGGCGGGGCGTACGCACTCCGCGGGCGATGCGCCCCCGCCCGCGGAGTGACGCGCCCGGAGCGCCATCGGACCGCCACCGCGCTGTCGCCGCGCAGCCGTTGAGCCGCCTGGACGCCCTCACCGACATGCCCCGCACCCATGACAGACCGCACGATGCTTTGTCCCGTTCCGTGCGGTTCTGTGCGGCATCGCAGTCCTGCTCCCCGGCTGCGCCCGGAGGCCCTTGCCCGGTAGGCTTTCCGTGTGATCTTCAAGCGCATCGGAAATGGGCGGCCATATCCCGACCACGGCCGGGAAACCACCCGTCAGTGGGCGGATGTCGCGCCGCGCCCGGTCCGCCTCGACCAACTGGTGACCACCAAGGGCCAGCTGGACCTGGAGACCCTGCTCGCCGAGGACTCCACGTTCTACGGCGACCTGTTCGCCCACGTCGTGAAGTGGCAGGGCGACCTCTACCTCGAGGACGGACTGCACCGCGCCGTGCGCGCCGCCCTGCAGCAGCGCCAGGTGCTGCACGCCCGCGTACTCGAACTGGGCTGAACCCGCCACTCCCACGCGTGGAGCATTTCGGGCCTTTCGGGTGCTTTTATGCGCGTACGGGTGCCATAGGCTGATCGTTTAGTAGGCATCATCACCAGGTCGCACTACGCTGCGCCCATGAGCATGCTGACCCCTCCCGGCATGGGCGGAAAGTACCGCATCACGGGGAACACGTACCCGCGCATGCGCCGCCCCCGTCATCGCCGCAAGCTGGCCCTTTCGGCGGTCGCCGCCGTGGTCGCGCTCGGCCTGGCCGGATGGGGCACGCTCCAGATCGTCGACGTCTTCACCGGCGGCGACGGGCAGGCCAACGCGGCCGACCACCCGAAGGCCTGCCCCTCCCCGAGCGCTTCGGCGTCCGCGAAGGCACTCCCGAAGCCGGCCACCATCAAGGTCAACATCTACAACGCGACGCCCCGCAGCGGACTGGCCAAGGCCGCCGCGGACGAGCTCAAGAAGCGCGGCTTCGCCATCGGCAAGGTGGACAACGCTCCGGCCGCGTACGACAAGAAGGTGCCCGGCGCCGGAATGCTGCTCGGCGGGCCGAAGGCCATGGCCGGCTCCTTCCCGGTGCTCGCCACGCAGCTGCCGGGGGCCGCACAGAAGACCGACGCCCGCAGGACGGCGGACGTCGATCTGATCATCGGTACGAAGTTCAAGGCTTTCAGCACCCCCGCGGCGGCGGCATCGGCGCTCACAGCCCTGACCGAGCCGTCCCCGGCACCGTCGCCCTCCTGCTGAGGCGCCGAGGCCGGGCCGGATCAGCCGGCGGTGCCGTACATCCGGTCCCCGGCGTCGCCGAGCCCCGGCACGATGTAGCCGTTCTCGTTGAGCCGCTCGTCCACGGAGGCCGTGACCACCGTGACCGGCGTGCCGGCCAGCTCGCGTTCCATCACCTCGACGCCCTCGGGCGCCGCGAGCAGCACGACCGCGGTGACATCGTCCGCGCCGCGCTTGATCAGCTCCCGGATGGCCGCGACGAGCGTGCCGCCCGTGGCCAGCATCGGGTCCAGGACATAGACCTGACGGCCGGAGAGGTCCTCGGGCATCCGCGTGGCGTACGTCTCCGCCTGGAGCGTCTCCTCGTTGCGGATCATGCCCAGGAAGCCGACCTCGGCCGTCGGGAGCAGCCGCACCATGCCGTCCAGCATGCCGAGACCGGCACGCAGGATCGGGACGACCAGGGGGCGCGGGTGCGACAGCTTCACACCGGTCGTGGGCGTCACCGGGGTCTCGATGTCGACCTGCTCGGTCCGCACATCCCTGGTGGCCTCGTACGCGAGAAGGGTGACCAGCTCGTCGGCGAGCCGCCGGAAGGTCGGGGAGTCGGTGCGCTTGTCGCGCAGCGTGGTGAGTTTGTGCGCCACCAGCGGGTGGTCGACGACGTGGATCCGCATGCCGTCAACAGTAGCCGGGGCCCGGACGGGCTTCCCGCCGGTCCGCACTGGCATCAGGCACCTGTTCGGGGGGAAGGTGGGGACATACGGACCCAGGCTTGGGGTGGTGTGTCGATTGCCCGACGGGGAACAGCGGATGCAGCGGCAGGCCGGACGCGACGCGCGCGACCTGCCCGACGCTCAGGAGAACGTGCCGGACGCGCAGGAGAGTGACGCGGTACGCCGGCGGCGCAGGGCGCAGTTCCTCCGTGAGCTGCACGAGGCGAAGCAACTGCGCGACCGGGTCCAGCCGCGCCGGGCCCGCGCGGCCCGTATGCGCCAACAGATGCGGATGCGTACGTTCCGCTGGTGAGGACGGTCCCCGGGGCGGCCGGGCCGCACCAGGAGAGATCACGGGAACACCGTCGGCGGACACCCACTCGGACAACTGATGGCCGACGCAACGGTCGAAGAGGTCTCGCATCGCGCTCGTTTCTGCCACGATGCCGATTGGGCGGGGCCCAGAGCAGCCGGATGACCGTCTGCCCTCCCGTCGGACCGATTCACCTATGACAAGTGGGAGAGTCACGGTGTACTTCGCCGCACTGCTCGCGCGCACCGAAGACGGGTGGGAAGCGAGCGATACAGAGCTCGACGATGTGGAAACCCTGTCCGACCTGACGGATCTGGCCCGTGAGGCCTCGGTGGACGAGGACACGGTCCTCGTCTACATCGAGCAGGAGGACGCCTGGTTCGGCGTCCTCCGGGTGGACGGTGAGGAGGACCCCCGTATCTACATCTCGGACGCGTCCGCCGCCGCCCGCTCCTCGTACGGGGAGATCCTGCTCACCGACGAACTGCTCGGCCGCGAACCGGGGGCCGAGGACGAGATCGCCGCACTCGAGGAGCTCGTGGACCTCGACGGTACGGAGGACGGCGAGCTCGAGGAAACCCGGTCCGACGCCGACGGCGTCGGCGCCGCCGAACCCGACCTGGATGACGACCCCGACGCCGTACCGGCGGGGCCGCTCGGTGATCTCGGGGTCCTCGCCGACCTCGGTGTGTCCGAGAAGGATCTGCTGACCCTCCGCACGGACGCCCTGGCGGAGATCGCGGACGCGCTGGGAGCGGCCGAGGTCCTGGAGGCCGTCCGTTAGGGTCCGCGGGTGAACGCACCACCGCCCGCACCCTCCTCACCGCCTTCCCCCGATCCCGTGAGGGACCCGTGGCAGGCATCCATGCGCCGAGCCCTGGACGAGGCCGCGCAGGCGGCGTCGGCCGGCGATGTGCCGGTCGGCGCCGTCGTCCTGGGCCCGGACGGCGCCCTGCTCGCCGCCGGCCACAACGAACGCGAGGTGAGCGGCGACCCGACGGCCCACGCCGAGGTGCTCGCCCTGCGCCGCGCCGCCGCCGCTCTCGGCTCCTGGCGGCTGACCGGCTGCACGCTGGTCGTCACCCTGGAGCCCTGCACGATGTGCGCCGGCGCACTCGTCCAGTCCCGGATCGGACGGGTGGTCTACGGGGCCCGCGACGAGAAGGCCGGCGCCGCCGGTTCGCTCTGGGACGTCGTACGCGACCGCAGGCTCAACCACCGCCCCGAGGTGATCCACGGCGTCCTTGAGTCCCGCTGCGCGGGCCTGCTGACGGCGTTCTTCCGGGAGCGCTGAGCCCGGCCCCCAGGGGCATCGGCCCATCCCCGGGAATCGGATTTCGAACCAGGGCCCGGCATGGTCTAAGCTCTCTCTCGGTAGCGTGTCCGAGCGGCCGAAGGAGCTCGCCTCGAAAGCGAGTGTGGGGAGACTCACCGAGGGTTCAAATCCCTCCGCTACCGCAGATGGATGAAGGGGCAGACCCGAAAGGGTCTGCCCCTTCTCTGCGTCTCACATCGCTTCGCGGGCCCCGAACCACCCCGAAATAATTTTGCAGCTTGTGCATCTTTGCCTACTATGCACGATGTGCCGAAGACAACGACATCCGCGCCCGGGCTGCGGGAACGCAAGAAGCAGGCGACCCGCAACGCCATCTCGGAGGCGGCCGTGCGGCTCGCCGCCGAGCACGGCGTGGAGAACGTCACGGTCGAGGCCATCAGCGAGGCAGCGGGGGTCTCACCCCGGACGTTCTTCAACTACTTCTCCAGTCACGACGACGCGTTCGTGATGATCAACGACGAGATCGGTGAGCGGATCAGAGAATCCGTGCGCGCCGCCCCGGCCGGCCTGACGCCGCTCGACGCCGTCCGCGAGGCCTTCGTCGCCGAGCTGGACGGATTCGAGGACCGCCAGGAGTTGTGGGCCCTGCAGTCCAAGGTGCTCCAGCGGTCACCACACCTCATCCAGCGCGGCCTCAACGCCCATGTCGCGGACGAGCGGGCCCTGGCCGTCACCCTCGCCGAGTGGCTCGACGCCACCCGGCCCGGGACGGAAAGGCCGGGAGAATACGGCATCTACCCCCGGCTGCTCGCCGCCGTCAGCCATACCGCCATGCGGATCGCCTTCGAGCACTGCTGCGCCGACCCCGAGGAGAACGTGCTCACGGACGCCTTCCAGGAGGCGTTCGTGCACCTGGCACACGGACTCCAGCGGCCGACGGAGTGATCCGGCCCACCGCCGGTGACCGTCCCCCGCACCCGCCCCCTGTTCTGCTCCAGCACCTGAGAGGTCGCGCGGACAGGTGGGCGGCGTCCGGCGGCGTCGTCGTCACTCGACGACGCTCCGCGTCGCCTCCCTCCTCCGCCGTGCCGGACTTGCCCCTCGCCCCGCACCTTCCTCCACCCCACCTATCCGTGCGACCGCTAAGAAGGACTCCGTGACCGCAACCGAGGCGCCCGAACAGGCGCCCACCTCCATGTCCAACAAACAGATACTCCAGGCGATGTCAGGCCTGATGGCGGGCATGTTCGTCGCCATCCTCGCGGGTACGGTCGTCGCCAACGCCCTGCCGAGGATCATCGCCGACCTCGGCGCGAGCCAGTCCTCGTACACCTGGGTCGTGACCTCCGAGCTGCTCGCCATGACGGCGACCGTGCCGCTGTGGGGCAAGCTCGCCGACCTGTTCAACCAGAAGCTGCTGCTCCAGCTCTCGCTCGGCCTGTTCGTGGTCGGTTCCCTCGTGGCCGGCTTCTCCCAGGACGTCGTGACCCTGATCGTCAGCCGTGTCATCCAGGGCATCGGCGCCGGTGGTCTGACGGCGCTGGCCCAGATCGTGATGGCCGCCATCATTCCGCCGCGCCGGCTCGGCAAGTACGCGGGCATCTTCGGCGCGGTCTTCGCCGTGGGCACCGTCGCCGGTCCGCTGATCGGTGGTGTCCTCGTGGACACCTCGTGGCTCGGCTGGCGCTGGTGCTTCTTCATCGGTGTGCCGTTCGCACTGGCCGGGATCGTGCTGCTGCAGCGCACCCTGAAGCTGCCGACCGTCCGCCGTCAGGTCAGGATCGACTGGCTGGGTGCCTTCCTCATCGTGGGCGGCGTCTGCGCACTGCTGATCTGGAGCTCCCTCGCGGGCAACAGCTTCGACTGGGCGTCCTGGCAGACGGCCGCACTGGTGGCCACCGGTGTGGTGCTCCTGGTGGCGGCGGTCTTCGTCGAGTCCAGGGCCGCGGAGCCGATCATCCCGCTGGACATCTTCCGCAACCGCACGGTGTCGCTCACCACCCTGGCGAGCTTCTTCGTCGGTATCGCGATGTTCGCCGGGACCGTGTTCCTGTCCCAGTACTTCCAGATCTCGCTGGGCAAGTCCCCGACCGTGGCCGGGCTCATGAGCCTCCCGCTGATCGGTGGTCTGCTGGTGTCCTCGACCGTCGCCGGGCAGATCATCTCCGCGACCGGCAAGTGGAAGATCTACCTCGTCTCGGGCGCCGTCGTCATGACGGCCGGCCTCGGACTGCTCGCGACCATCGACGCCGACACGCACTTCGGCCTGCTCAGCCTCTACATGGCGCTCATGGGTATCGGCGTCGGCATGCTGATGCAGAACCTCGTGCTCGCCGCGCAGAACGACGTGCCCGCGCACGAACTGGGCGCCGCGACCTCCGTGCTGTCCTTCTTCCGCAGCCTCGGTGGCACCATCGGCACCAGCGTGCTCGGCGCGATCCTCGCCAACCGGGTGGCCAGTGAGATGGCCAAGGGCCTCGCGGAGAACGGGATCCCGGTGGCCGGCGGCGGTCACGGCAGCGCCGTGCCCGACATGAGCAAGCTGCCCGAGCCGATGAAGAACATCGTCGAGCATGCGTACGGCGTCGCGACCGGCGACCTGTTCCTCATCGCCACCCCGTTCGCCTTCCTCGGCCTTCTCGCGGTGCTCTTCATCAAGGAGAAGCCCCTCAAGACGACGAGCGGCATGGAACGCCTCGCCGCTGAGGACGCCGCGACGGTCACCGCCGTCACCGTCCCGGCCCCACGGAACGGCGCGGACTCCGGCGTCCAGGACACGGCCCCCGGCACGGCCGGCCCGAAGAGGGACTGACCCTGACCCGTACCGACGGATGACACGAAGGGCCCGGCGCGACGCGCCGGGCCCTTCGGACGTCAGGTCGGGGGGAGCGGCATCGGGGGACAAGCCGCTCCCCCCGGTGAGAACGGGCACCGTAGGCCCTCGCCGCGGTCGGGGGGAAGTCACGCGGTGGGGACCTCGTGGAGGTCCCGTTCCTCGGCCCGCGCATTCCTGCCTGTGCTGCGGGCTCACTCCCCATGCTCCTCCCTGCCGTAAGCCGCACACGCCGACAAAGGGCCCGAATCGACGGGTCCTTCGACCCTAAAAGCCTCGTCAGTGATCGGAAACGGCCAACGGAAACGACCATGCGTGCGGCTAGAATCACCCGACTGCGCAGGTGATCGAAGGGGAGGGGCGGGCTGTGGTGCAAGCGAGGAAGATCGCGCTCTACATCATTGTGGTCTTCGTGCTGTACACGATCATCACCTCACCCGAACGGGCCGCCGACCTCGTCCAAGTAGGGTTCGAAGGTGTTTCGAGCGCCGCTCAGGGCGTAGGAGACTTCATGTCCGAGCTCGTGGAGTAGGAGACCTCCCATGATCCGCCACCTGGTCCTGTTCAAGCTGAACGACGGCGTCGATCGGGACGATCCCCGGGTCGTCGCGGGTGCGGAGGCCTTCCGGGAGCTGGGCGGGAAGATTCCCGAGCTGGAGTTCTGGGAGTGCGCCTGGAACATCACCGACCGGCCGATCGCGTACGACTTCGCCATCAATTCGGCGGTCGCCGACGAGGACGCGCTCAAGCGGTACGTCGAGCACCCCGACCACCAGGCAGCGGCCGGCCAGTGGCGCGCGTTCGCCACTTGGGTGATCGCCGACTACCCTTTCTGACCCTTTTCGGCCGTCCGGCCCCGCAGGCCCCTCCCCTACCGGAGAGGGGCTTTTCTGCATGTTTAAACCAACACACCCCCAACACGACTCCATGCGGTGCTTGCACACAGTGGACATGTCTTGTGATGCTATGACCGCTTTTGACGGATGAGTTGACCGTAGTTGACCGCAAAGGGGTGGCGACACCGTGCCGGCCAGTACAGCGCCTCAAGTCCCGCCCCAGAACGTCCAGACGGACGACATCCAGACCGAGACCCCCGACCCCGCCACGCCCGCCAGGACCCGGGGAGCGGACACCAGAGCACTGACCCAGGTGCTGTTCGGGCGGCTCAAGGACCTCGAACCCGGCACCCCGGAGCACCACAGGGTGCGCACCGCGCTGATCGAGGCGAACCTGCCCCTCGTACGGTACGCGGCGGCGCGCTTCCGCAGTCGCAACGAGCCGATGGAGGACGTCGTCCAGGTCGGCACCATCGGCCTGATCAACGCCATCGACCGCTTCGACCCGGAACGCGGGGTCCAGTTCCCCACGTTCGCCATGCCCACCGTGGTCGGCGAGATCAAGCGCTACTTCCGGGACAACGTACGGACCGTGCACGTGCCGCGGCGGCTGCACGAGCTCTGGGTCCAGGTCACCGGCGCCACGGAGGACCTGACGACCGCTCACGGCCGCTCACCGACCACCGGCGAGATCGCCGAACGCCTGAAGATCTCCGAGGACGAGGTCCTGGCCTGCATCGAGGCGGGCCGCTCGTACCACGCGACCTCACTGGAGGCGGCCCAGGAAGGTGACGGGCTGCCCGGCCTGCTGGACCGGCTCGGCTACGAGGACCCGGCGCTGGCCGGCGTCGAACACCGCGACCTGGTACGACACCTGCTCGTACAACTGCCCGAACGCGAGCAGCGGATCCTGCTGCTGCGCTACTACAACAACCTGACGCAGTCACAGATCAGCGCCGAACTGGGTGTCTCCCAGATGCATGTGTCAAGGCTTCTGGCCAGAAGTTTCGCCCGATTGCGATCCGCAAACAGGATCGAAGCATAATCAGGACGGGTAGACCACGAGAGGGCCGGACCGGGCGGCGTAAAAGCCGCACACCCCCTGTTTCCTGCGCAGTTTCGGCGCTGACTTGTCGACAAGTCACTACAGCGTGTTGCCGACATGTGACATTCTGCTGGAACCGCGTTTGCCGCAGCCCCACCTCCGGTATTCAGGTGGAGGCTGCGTTCCTCCGATGGTCGTGGCCGCCGCGACCGTCCGCGACCTCAAGGGGGTGGCATGTCCGCAGAACAGGGCAGCTCGAAGGTGCTCACGCTCACGAAGAGCGCGCCTGCGCCTACCGTGCTCACCAGCTCGCCGGAAGCCATCGACACCCGCACCCTGTCCCGCTCCCTGTTCCTGCGGCTCGCCGCGCTGGGCCCCGCTTCGGGACCCGACGGAACGGACAGCCCGGAACGGGCCTATGTGCGGGACACACTCATCGAGCTCAACCTCCCGCTCGTGCGGTATGCGGCGGCGCGGTTCCGGAGCCGTAACGAACCCATGGAGGACATCGTCCAAGTCGGGACGATCGGCCTGATCAAGGCGATCGACCGCTTCGACTGCGAACGGGGCGTGGAGTTCCCCACGTTCGCCATGCCGACCGTCGTGGGGGAGATCAAGCGCTTCTTCCGCGACACCTCGTGGTCGGTGCGGGTGCCGCGCCGGCTCCAGGAGCTGCGGCTCGCCCTCACCAAGACCAGCGACGAGCTCGCGCAGAAGCTGGACCGTTCCCCGACGGTGCCGGAGCTGGCCAAGGCGCTCGGGGTCTCCGAGGAGGACGTGGTCGACGGCCTGGCCGTGGGCAACGCCTACACGGCCTCCTCCCTGGACTCACCGTCACCCGAGGACGACGGCGGCGAGGGCTCGCTGGCGGACCGTCTGGGCTACGAGGACGCGGCGCTGGAAGGCGTCGAGTACCGCGAGTCCCTGAAGCCGCTGCTGGCCAAGCTCGCCCCGCGCGAGCGGCAGATCATCATGCTGCGCTTCTTCGCCAACATGACGCAGTCGCAGATCGGCGAGGAGGTCGGCATCTCCCAGATGCACGTCTCCAGGCTGCTGACCCGGACCCTCACCCAGCTCAGGGAGGGCCTCATCGCCGACTGACCCCTGACGGGTCCGTACGGCACGGCTCACGGGCCGCCGGGGCGCCAGAGCGCCGCCCCGGCGGCCCGGCCGTGTCCGGGCGCGTCCCACGCCGCGCGTGAGACGCAGACGCTCCCGCACCGACGGGCGGTACGGGAGCGCTTCACGGAAGCCGGCGTACACGCTCAGGTGGACGCCTGACAGGCCCCCCGCCCCGGGAAAGGGGCGGCGGACCGGCCGTCACAGGGCGGGAGCGGTCACTTGAGCGCGAGCCAGGCGACCGCGCCCAGGACGATGATGACCGCGACGACGGCCACGATCACCCCGGGCTTCGGGCCGGACGACGAAGTCGCCGCGGGCTGCTGCCTGCGCTGCGGCTCGCCGTCGTCGACGAACGCGCGGAACATCTGCGTGCTGCCCGCCGGGTCGGGAGTGCCCTCGGGGCCCGGCTGAGGGGCGTGGGGGTTGTGTGCCATGGCCCAGGACACTAGCGAACTCGGCACGTCCGCCCAACCCCCGGGTCCCCGGGGGCCGATGCCCTTCCTCCGCGCACACCGTCCCTTCACCCGTCCGCCGGAGCGCTCCGCACCGCCTGCACGCGCCCCCTCCCAGGGCCGCCCCTGTGACGAGTGCCACAGTCGGAGCGGGCCACCCCCCGTGCGCTGCACGCTTGACCGGGCCACTGCACAGCCTTTTGGGTTCCTTTACTTCTGCAAGCCCCATTTCGTTTGCCTGCAGCAACCAACCGCTTCTATCGTTGCCCTAAGCAACAAGATGACCTCGCGAGACGCCTGGAGGGTCAGTGGCAGCACGGAGCCAGTACCAAGAACTGGCCCGGCAGCTCAGCGCCGTCGGAGCCGTCAAACGGGGCCTCGCCCGCATCCTGCCCGCCGAGTGTCCCGGTGGCTCGGCCACCGTGCTGACCCTGCTGGCCAAGTACGGCGAGATGCGGATCTCCCGGCTTGCCGAACTCCTGGCCGTGGACATGTCGGTGACCAGCCGCCATGTCACTCACGCGGTGGAGAGCGGCTGGATCGAACGGTTCCCGGATCCGGCGGACAAGCGGTCCCGCATCCTGCGGCTGACCCCCGCGGGCGACGAACTGCTCGACGAGCTGAGTCGGCGGACGACTGAGATGTTCGCCCACAACCTCATCGACTGGTCCGACGAAGAAGTCGGACAGCTCAACACGTTGTTGTCCCGGCTGCGCGACAGCTTCTCCTGCCGCGGCTCCGGAGGGTGTACCCCCGGAAGGCACAGCGGCGACTGCCGTTCCGGGCACTCCGACGATTCACACACCCGTACACCTGTGTAACAGAAGCAAAGAGAAGGAATTCAATGGCTACGACCACACCACCCGGTGTGCGGGGCGGCCACGCCAAGCACGGGGCCGCAGAGGCCCCCGCAGGCACGCCGATGACACACCGGCAGATCATGGAAGCGCTGACCGGGCTGCTGCTCGGCATGTTCGTCGCGATTCTGTCGTCGACGGTCGTTTCCAACGCCCTGCCTGAGATCATCTCCGACCTCGGTGGCGGCCAGAGCGCCTACACCTGGGTCGTGACGGCCACGCTGCTGGCCATGACCGCCACCACCCCGCTGTGGGGCAAGCTCGCGGACCTGTTCAGCAAGAAGCTGCTGGTCCAGATCGCCCTGGTCATCTACGTGGCCGGCTCCATAGTCGCCGGCCTGTCGACGAGCAGCGGCATGCTGATCGCCTGCCGCGTGGTGCAGGGCGTCGGCGTCGGCGGTCTCTCCGCCCTCGCACAGATCGTGATGGCCGCGATGATCTCCCCGCGCGAGCGCGGGCGCTACAGCGGCTACCTCGGCGCCGTCTTCGCCGTCGCCACCGTGGGCGGCCCGCTCCTCGGCGGTGTCATCACCGACACCAGCTGGCTGGGCTGGCGCTGGTGCTTCTACGTGGGTGTGCCGTTCGCGATCATCGCCCTGGTCGTGCTCCAGAAGACCCTGAAGCTCCCCGTGACCAAGCGCGAAGGCGTCAAGGTCGACTGGGCCGGCGCGTTCTTCATCAGCGCCGCGGTCTCACTGCTGCTGCTCTGGGTGACCTTCGCGGGTGACAAGTACGACTGGATCTCCTGGCAGACCTGGACGATGCTCGGCGGCACCGCCGTCCTCATCGCACTGTTCCTGTTCATCGAGACCAAGGCCCGCGAGCCGATCATCCCGCTGCGCCTCTTCCGCAACCGCACCATCACGCTGGCCTCCGCGGCCTCGCTGTTCGTCGGTATCGGAATGTTCGCGGGCACCGTCTTCTTCAGCCAGTACTTCCAGCTGGCGCGGGACAAGTCGCCGACGATGTCCGGCGTCATGACGATCCCGATGATCGCCGGTCTGTTCCTGTCCTCGACCGTGTCGGGGCAGATCATCACCAAGACGGGCCGCTGGAAGGCCTGGCTGGTCAGCGGTGGCTTCCTGCTCACCGCGGGCCTCGGTCTGCTGGGCACCATCCGGTACGACACCGAGTACTGGAAGATCGCCGTCTTCATGCTCGTCATGGGTCTCGGCATCGGCATGATGATGCAGAACCTGGTGCTCGCCACGCAGAACCAGGTGGCTCCCGCCGACCTCGGCGCGGCCAGCTCCGTCGTGACGTTCTTCCGTTCCCTCGGTGGTGCGATCGGCGTCTCGGCTCTGGGCGCCGTCCTGGGCAACCGTGTCACCACCTACGTCAAGGACGGCCTCGCCGACCTCGGCCCCGAGGGTGTGGCGCTGGGCCACGGCGGTACCGGCGGCGGGGGCATCCCCGACCTGGACGCGCTGCCCGCCCCGCTCCGTACGGTCATGGAGGTCGCCTACGGCCACGGTGTCGCCGACGTCTTCCTGTTCGCCGCTCCCGCCGCGCTCGTCGCGTTCGTGCTGACCCTCTTCATCAAGGAGGTCGCGCTGAAGAGCCGGGCGGGCAACGACGACGTCGCCCCCGCCGAGGCGGCCGCCGCGACGGAGCCCGTCGAGGCCACCACCGGCACCGCACAGGTCGCCGAGGGAACGGCCGGGCTCACCTCGGCCGCGGTCCCGGAGGGACCGGTCGCCACGCAGCAGCCGACCGTTCAGGGCACGCCCGTACGCGGTGTGGTGCGGGGCGCCGAAGGCGCACCCGTCGCCCGCGCCGCCGTCACGCTGATCTCGCTGGGCGGCCGGCAGCTGGGGCGCTCCGTCGCCCAGGCCGACGGCGGTTACGTACTGGACGCGCCGGCCTCCGGCAGTTACGTCCTGATCGCCTCCGCCGACGGCTTCCAGCCGCAGGCGTCCACCGTGGTCGTCGGCGACGAGCCGCTGGCCTACGACATCCTGCTCGCCGGTACGAGCGGTCTCTCCGGGACCGTACGGGCCGCCGAGGGCAGCACCCCGGTCCAGGGCGCCATGGTCGTCGTGACCGATGTGCGCGGCGATGTGCTGGCCACGGGTGTCTCGGGCGACGCGGGTGAGTTCACCTTCGGTGAGCTGGTCCCGGGCTCGGTGACCGTCGCCGTCACGGCTGCGGGCTTCCGTCCGCTGGCCCTGCCGGTGGAGGTCGGCGGCCACGGTGTCACCCGGGTCGACGTGGCCCTGCGGTCCGGTGCGCTGGTGCGGGGCGTCGTCAAGGCCGGCTCCGGCCGGGCACCGCTGAACGACGCCCGGGTCACCCTGATCGACGCGGCCGGCAACGTGGTGGCCACCTCGACGACCGGGGAGGACGGCGTGTACGCCTTCGCCGACCTGGACGCCGGTGAGTACTCCGTGATCGCGACCGGCTACCCGCCGGTGGCCTGCTCACTGACCGTGAGCGGCAGCGGGGTCGACGGTCACGACATCGAGCTCGCCCACCCGGGCGCGTAGGAAAGACCCGCAAAGACCACTGGCGGAACAGCACTTCGAGCGGAGAGGCTGTGGCGCCGGCGGAAATGGGCCCCGTGGCGGGAACGGCAGGCAGGGGACGGCCTGCCGTTCCCGCCACGGGGGCCCACACAAAGAGTGGCGGGTTTATCCGGATTTTTTGGACGGAGAGAAAAACGGGTTGGGCCTAGCCCGCACGGACCCCCGCCGG
>NZ_JBIAIN010000021.1:0-26118 GCF_042871445.1 Streptomyces sp. NPDC005794 | reverse complement strand
GGGGGGGGGGGGGGGTGGGTTGTTGGGGGGGGGGGGGGGGGGGGGGGGGGGGGGCTGCCGGGGGGGGGGGGGGGGGGGGGGGGGGCGGGCGCCCCCCCCCCCCCCCCCCCCCGGGGCCCCGACTCATCGAGTCGCTGCTTACGAGTGATTTTGAGCAAGGAGAGAACAAGGGATGGGACTTCGCGCACAGGTACGCACGCGGGACGGCTGGGCCGTCCAGCACGCGATCGTGACGGTGACCGACATGACGGGCACCCAGGTGCTCCGCGCCGCCGCCGACGAGAACGGGGCAGTCCGCACCGAGGACCTCCTGCAGGCCGGCGCGTACACGGTGATCGTCACGGCGGTGGGTTACGCCCCCGCGGCGTCCACCGCACTCGTCACGGCCAGCGGGAGGGTCGAGGCCGGGACCGTGGTGCTGGCCCGGCAGGGCGGCGTGGAACTGCCGCCTCCGGGCACCTGGTCGCTGGACCCGGTGCACTCCTCGGTGGCCGCGGTCGCCCAGCACCTGGGGATCTCCAGCGTGCACGGCCGGTTCACCGACTTCGGCGGCCGTATCGAGATCGCCGAAGACGTCCAGCGCTCCCGGGTGGAGGCCTTCATCGCCTCCACCAGCATCGACACGGGCAACGCCATGCGGGACAAGCACCTGCGCTCGGCGGACTTCCTGGACGTGGAGACGTTCCCGGAGCTCACCTATCGTTCCCGTGCGATGACCCCGGCCGGACCCGACCGCTGGACGGTGCACGGCCTGCTCACGATGCACGGCATCGCGCGGGACGTCGACCTCGACCTCAGCTACCTGGGCACCGGGCCCGACCCGTGGGGCGGGGTGCGGGCGGCCTTCCACGCCACCGCGGAGCTGCGTCGCGACGACTTCGCCATGAACTACAACCAGGTGCTGCAGGCGGGCATCTCCGCGATCGGCACGACCCTGCGGGTGGAGCTCGACATCCAGGCCGTCCAGGGCGATTCCGTCCAGGGATAGGACCGCGGGGCGGGTCCGGTGCGTGTTTCGAAGGTCCCGCCTGGCCTGCGGGCGGACAGCGCTCCTTCCGAAAAACGCCCTAGTCTGGACCGTATGGCACCCAACATCGCGACCAACACCGCTGTGGAACGCGCGGAGCTGCTGGACTTCGTGCGGCCCCGGCACCGGGCGATCCTGCTGACCACCCGGGCCGACGGCCGCCCCCAGGGCTCCCCGCTCACCTGCGGCGTAGACGACGCGGGACGGATCGTCGTCTCGACCTACCCCGAACGGGCCAAGACCCGTAACGCCAAGCGGGACGAGCGCGTCAGCGTGATCGTCCTGTCGGACGACTGGAACGGCCCCTGGGTCCAGGTCGACGGCTCGGCCGAGGTGATCGACTCACCGGATTCGGTCGAGCCCCTCGTCGAGTACTTCCGCAACATCTCCGGTGAGCACCCGGACTGGGACGAGTACCGCGCGGCGATGATCAAGCAGGGGAAGTCCCTCATCCGGATCACCCCGGAGCGCTGGAGCCCGGTGGCCACCGGCGGATTCCCCGCGTACCTGGCCGGCGGCAGCTGACCGTACCGATGACGCCGCCCCACCCGGATCCGCTCGCGCGGGCCCGACTGCTGACCTCCCCGTCCGTGAGCCCGGCCGTGGTCCATGAGCTGGAACGGATCACCGGGCGCCCGGCCGGACCGCCGGACGCCCTCGCACCGCCCGATCGCCCCTTCGTGTACGTGGGCGACACGCTGCCCGAAGAGCTGCGGACCCCACGGCTGCTGTGGTTCCACAGCGTCAACGCGGGTACGGACGCGCTGCTGGCCGCCGGGCCCTGGCCCGAAGGGGCCCTGCTGACGCGGACCGTGGGGCGGATGGGCGAGCGGATCGCCCAGTACACGCTGACCTGGATCCTCGCCGAGTGCCAGTCCGTCCCGGAGCACGCCGCACAGCACTCCAGGTCCGAGTGGCGCCGCCTCCCGTCCGAACTCGCCGCCGGACAGACCGCCGTCGTCCACGGCACAGGGCGCGTCGGCTCCGCGGTCGCCGGCCTGCTGCGGGCCTGTTCCGTGCGCACGGTGGGCGTGGGCCGCAGTCCCCGTGCCGTCCCGGAGGGCTTCGACCGGGTGGTCCCGGCCGGCTCGGAGGCGGAGAGGGCGGCGCTGGCGGAGGCCCGGTGGGTGGTGTCCACCCTGCCCCTGACCGGCGCCACGGAGCACTTCTTCGACGACGCCCGGTTCTCCGCGATGCGGGGCGCCACCTTCGTCAACGTGGGCCGGGGCGCGACCGTGGACATGGCCGCGCTGGAGACCGCGCTGCACGGCGGCTCGGTGCGCCGGGCCGTACTCGACGTGCTGCCGGACGAGCCCGCCGGTCCCGCTGACCGGGCCTGGCGGCTGCCGCGCACGGTGATCACGTCGCACTCGGCCGGCATCACGGCCGACGAGGACGTCGTCTCCGACTTCGAGTCCTGCTGGCAGGCGGTCGCCGAGGGGCGTACGCCCGCGCTGGCCGTGGACACCCGTCGCGGCTACTGACGGCCCGCAGGCCCCGGGCACCGGCGCACGCGGTCTACGGGTGGCGCGCCGCGCGTTCGCATGTCGCCTCGATGCCCGCGATCAGGAGGTCCAGGGCGAACGTGAAGTCCCGCTCGCGCATCTCCTCCACCGTCCCCCCGCCACGGGCCTCCATCAGGCTCTCCGAGGGCCGCATGGCCCGGTGGAGCTCCGGGTCCGCGCGGATCGTGCCCATCGCCCGCTCGACGTACTCGTCCTGGGTGAGCCCGGCCTCCACCGTGCGCTGCACGAAGTGCCCCTCGGTGGTGCCGAACCCGTAGACGAACTGGAAGACCACCGCCATCGCGCCCGTCTGTCGCTCCGGTGGCAGCCCGGTGGCCCGGACGACGTCCTGGACGGCGTACGAGAACAGCATCGCGTGCGGGCCGATGTTCAGGAAGCTGCCGATGAGCGCCGACACCCAGGGATGGCGGACGAACATCTTCCGGTAGCTGGTGGCCAGTTCGCGCATCCGGTCGTGCCAGCCGGCGTCCTCCGGCGTGGCCGGGATCTCGCCGAAGACGGTGTCCAGGGCGAGTTCCAGCAGGTCGTCCTTGGTGTCGACGTACCAGTACAGGGACATCGCCGTGACATCCAGCTCGGCGGCGAGGCGGCGCATGGAGAACTTCGCCAGGCCGTCGGCGTCGAGCAGCCGGACACTCGCCGCCGTGATCCTGTCCCGGTCGAGGCCGGCCGGCTGGTCCGCCTTACGGGTGCGTGAGGGCGTCCGGGGGTCCAGCCACACACTGACCCGGGAAGGGTTCTTCACACGGTCTGCCGCGGACCCCATGGCGCACACTCCTTGTCTTGCGGTGGCACTCCTGCGTACCGGCACCCCTCGTCCGATGCTATGCCCGCCACCTGCGGTTCTCAGTCCGCTTCCGTACGCTCGGCCCTCCTCAGCAGGGCCGCGGCCAGCAGCCCGCCGGCCAGGACCGCGACCGCGCCGACCAGTTGGCTCGTCTCCAGACCCGAGGCGAAGGCGTCCATGACGCGCTCGCGGTCCGCCGCCCCGTCCTCGGCGGCGAGCACGGCGGGCAGCGAGGCCACCCCCGCGACCCCCGGTACGAGCGCGGCGAAGCGGGAGTTGAGTACGGCACCGAGGACGGCGACCCCGAGGCCGTTGCCGAACTCGGCGAGCGTGCCGTTCACACCGGCCCCCACGCCCGCCTTCTCCGGCGGGATGGCGCTCATGATCGCGTTGGCCATCGCGGGCATGGCCAACGCGACGCCCGCGCCCATGACGACCAGGCCGAGCAGCATGCCGTTGTAGTCCCGCCCGCCCAGCAGCGCGATCGTCCCGAGCCCGGCCGCCAGCAGACACATCCCGGTGGCGATGGCGACGGGTGTCCCCGCCTTCGCGACGAGCCTGGCGCCGAGCCCCGTGAGGTTGAGTGCGACGACGGTGAGGGCGAGCGGGGCCGTGCGCAGCCCGGCCTCGAGCGGCTCGTAGCCGAGGACGAACTGCAGGTGCTGGGTGAGCAGGAAGAGCGAGCCCGTCATTCCGAAGGCGACGAGGACCACCCCCGCGACCGCGCCCGTGAACCGCTGGTTGCGGAAGAGGCGCATGTCCAGCATGGGATACGGGACATGGAGCTCCCACCGGACGAACCCGGTGAGCACCGCGACCCCGGCGAGACCGGTCAGCAGGACCTGCACCGAGCCCCAGCCGTGCTCGGGGCCGGAGATGATCGCGTACACGACGGCCCCCATGCCCAGGGTGGAGAGGAGCGCCCCGACCAGGTCGGGGCGGTCGCCGCGGGGGTTCCTGGACTCCGGGACGAGCCGGACGACGGCGATCAGGCCCAGCACCGCCACGGGGATGTTGATCAGGAAGATCGCCCCCCACCAGAAGTGGTCGAGCATCGCCCCGCCGAGGAGCGGACCGGCGGCGAAGCCCAGGGAGCTGACGGTGGACCAGATGCCGATCGCCTTGACGCGTTCGGTCTCGTCGAAGATCTGCACCACGACCGCGAGGGTGGTCGTCATCAGCAGCGCACCCCCCACGCCCATCCCCGCCCGGGCGGCGATCAGCTGTCCGGAGGACTGCGCGAGCCCGGCCGCCAGTGAGCCGACGCCGAACAGGGAGAGGCCCGCGACCAGCATCTTCTTGCGGCCGTAGCGGTCGGCTGAACTGCCCGCGGTGAGCACCAGTCCCGCCTGGACGAGTGCGTAGGCGTTGATCATCCACTGCACATCGGCGGTGGAGGCGTGGAGATCCGCGGTGAGCGAGGGGATCGCGACGTTCAGGACGGTGTTGTCGAGCAGCACGGTGAGCTGGGCGAGGCAGATGACTCCGAGGATCAGCCAGCGCCGCGCATGACCGTTCCGGGGCGTGCGGTCGTTCGGCTCGGTGACGGTAGCTGTCATGCGGACTCCTGATCCACTTGCACTTCTACGGTGTACGGGAGGTGTTCCTGTACACCGTAGAGCACTTCCTGTACGCCGTACAACGCATAAGCGCGCAGAGCCGCGAAGCACGACAGGGCGGTGGCCCCGGAGTCCTCGCTCCGGGGCCACCGCCCTCTTCCGCCGCTCCGGCGCCCTAGCTCTTCGGCTGGGTGAGGTCGTAGAAGGTCGCGCTTCCCGCCGTGACCTCCTTGAAGTTCTCCGTCACCCACGCCGAGATCTGGGACGAGGCACCCTCCCCGCCCATGCCGCCGCCCATGCCACCCGAGATGAAGTAGTGGATCTTTCCGTCCTCCACGTACCTCCTGAACCGGGCGAGCGTCGGGGACGGGTCGCTGCCGTTGAATCCGCCGATCGCCATCACCGGGTCACCGGTGGCGAGCTGGTAACTCGCGGCGTTCTGCGAACCGATGGCCGCGGCGGCCCATGTGTAGGCGTCGGCGTCCTGCTTCAGGAGCGTCTCGGCCCCGGAGTCGACGGAGGCTCCGTTGAGCAGACCGCCCATGCCGCCACCACCGCCCGCGCCGCCTTCGCCCGCGCCACCACCGGGCATGCCGCCCTGCTGACCGCCGGGAGCCTGGCCCTGCCGGGTCTGACCCGGTGTCCCGCCGCCCGGGAAGCCGCCGGCCTGCGCGTTGCCGGGTGCGTTGCCCGCTGCCCGGCCGCCGCCCTGCTGCGTGCCCTGGCCGGGGGGCCGCATACCGCCGCCGGGACCGCCGCCCTCACCACCGCCTGGGCCACCGCCCCGGCCGCCGCCGGGTCCGCCCATGCTCGCGCCCGACGGGCCCGCCGTGACGATCGAACCCTGGTGCCCGGTGTTCAGCGTGCTGATCGTGTACGCCGCCGGCCCGGCCAGCGACGCCGCGAGGCCCAGGCCCACCACGCCGAGCGCCAGCGCGCGCCCCAGCCGTGCGGCGAGCAGCAGGCCCACCGCGGCGACCAGGCCGCCGATCAGGACGGCCCAGCGCAGCCACGGGAAGTAGTCCGGCGTGCGCCCCAGCAGGACGTACGACCAGACGGCCGTCGCCGCGACGGTCACGCCGAGCGCGGCGCCCGCCCACCACCTGGCCCGTTCCTCCCAGAGGGCGGTGGCACCCATGCCGACCAGCGCCGCGATGCAGGGCGCGAGGGCGACCGTGTAGTACTGGTGGAAGATGCCGGCCATGAAGCTGAAGACGACGGCCGTCATCAGCAGGGAACCGCCCCAGGCGAGGAACGCCGCGCGGGCCGCGTCGGTCCGCTTCGCCCGCCAGGTCAGCCAGATGCCCGCGACCAGCAGGATCAGCGCGGCGGGCAGCAGCCACGAGATCTGGCTGCCTGTCTCGGAGTTGAACATCCGGCCGATGCCGGTCTCGCCCCAGCCGCCCCCCTGACCGCCACCGCCACCGCCACCGACGCTGCCGGTCTCCTCGCCGTTGATCCGGCCGAGTCCGTTGTAGCCGAAGGTGAGTTCCAGGAAGGAGTTGTTCTGCGAGCCGCCGATGTACGGGCGCGAGGAGGCGGGCCACAGCTCGACGACGGCCACCCACCAGCCACCGGAGACGACCGTCGTCAGCGCCGCCAGGCCGAGCTGGCCGAACCGCTTCCGCACGGACACCGGTGCGAACACCGCGTACAGCACGGCCAGCGGCGGAAGGATCAGGAAGGCCTGCAGGGTCTTCGACAGGAACGCGAGACCCACCGCGACGCCCGCCCAGACCAGCCACTTCGTCCGGCCGCCCTCCAGGGCGCGCAGCACGCAGGAGACGGTGACGGTCATCAGGAGCGCGAGCAGGGCGTCCGGGTTGTTGAAGCGGAACATCAGCGCGGCGACCGGTGTCAGCGCGAAGACCGCCATGGTGATCAGCCCGGCGGCGGCGCCGAAGCGGCGGCGCACGGCGGCGTGGAGGACACCGGCCGTGGCGACCCCCATCAGCACCTGGGGCACGAGGATCGCCCAGGAGCTCAGGCCGAAGACCCGCACCGACAGGGCCATCGGCCAGAGCGTGGCCGGGGGCTTGTCGACGGTGATGGCGTTCGCGGAGTCCAGCGAGCCGAAGAAGAAGGCCTTCCAGCTCTGGCTGCCGGCCTGTACGGCAGCGGAGTAGAAGGAGTTGGCGTAACCGGAAGCGCTCAGATTCCACAGGTAGGCGAGCGCGATGACCAGCAGCATCGCGAGGAAGGCGGGCCTCGCCCAGCGCGGGTCCTCGGGCCTGCCCCGGCGGATGCGCCGTGTCAGCGGTTCCCGGCCGCCCCCGGCGTGCGCGGAGGCCCCTGGGGCGCCGGGCGGGGCCGGGACGTGGTCGGAGTGGGTGGCGGCGGTCATCGGACGTTCCTCAGTTCGTGTGCGGAACCCTTGCGGGCGTCCTGGTGGGCGGTGCGCCGGTCGGGGAAGACCCAGGCACGGAGGAGCAGGAACCGCAGCACCGTCGCCGCGAGGTTGGCGATCAGCACGGCGAGTTCGGTGCCGTGCGACGCGTCTCCGGACGTGCCCAGGGCGGCGAGCGAGCCGCTGGTGAGGGCCAGCCCGATCGCGAAGACGACGAGCCCCTGTGCCTGGTGGCGCACGGCGCCGCCCCGGCCGCGTACTCCGAAGGTGAGCCTCCGGTTCGCCGCCGTGTTGGCGACGGCGGATACGAGGAGGGCCGCCGCGTTGGCGGACTGCGGGCCGGCACCCAGCCGGAAGAGGGAGTACAGGGCGAGGTAGACGAGGGTGGAGAGCACGCCCACGACACAGAAGCCGACCAGTTGCCTGGCGAGTCCGCCGGGCACCCCGGGCACGGCCCGGTCGCGCGGGTCGTCGCCGAAGGGGCGTGCCAGCCGGTCCAGCGGCAGGGCGCCGGTGGCCAGGGCCCTGCCCACCCGCCAGACCCCCTTGAGGTCATCGGTCGCGGTCTTCACGATGTGCACCGTGGAGTCGGGGTCGTCGACCCAGTCGACCGGCACCTCGTGGATGCGCAGCCCGGCCCGCTCGGCGAGCACCAGCATCTCGGTGTCGAAGAACCAGCCGGTGTCCTCGACCATCGGCAGCAGCCGCTGCGCGACCTCACCCCGTATGGCCTTGAAGCCGCACTGGGCGTCGCTGAACCTGGCGGACAGCGAGGAGCGCAGGATCAGGTTGTAGGCCCGCGAGACGAACTCCCGCTTCGATCCCCGCACCACCCGCGAACTGCGGGCCAGGCGCGAGCCGATGGCCAGGTCGGAGTGGCCGGAGATCAGCGGGGCGACCAGCGGCAGCAGGGCGTTGAGGTCGGTCGAGAGGTCCACGTCCATGTAGGCGAGGACCGGGGAGTCCGAACGGGACCAGACGGTCCGCAGAGCCCGCCCCCGGCCCTTCTCCTCCAGCCGGTACGACCTGACCTCCGGGATCACGGCCGCGAGCTGGGCCGCCACCTGGGGCGTACGGTCGGTGCTCGCGTTGTCCGCGACGGTGATCCGGAAGCCGTAGGGGAACGTCCGCGCCAGGTGCTCGTGCAGGCGCAGCACACACGTTTCGAGGTCCTTCTCCTCGTTGTACACGGGGACCACCACGTCGAGCACGGGTACGGGTACGGGAGCGCCGACCTCTGCGGCCAGGAGGTGTTCCCGGGCCGGAAGGGTGCTCCAAGGAGTGTCGGTTCGCATGACACCGACACTCCTCAACCCCCCTGTCACATCCGTGTGCTGAGCCTGTGGTGCGCCTGTGAGTGCGTCACGGGGGCGTAGGGGGTGTGGTCCGTACCGGCCGGGAGAGTGCTTCCGGGGACGTTCTCCCCGTCTCCCGCGTACGCCGCGTCCGCCGGCAGACGCACGGCGAAGACCGTGTCGCCCGGCACCGACCGCACCTCGGCCTGCCCGCCGTGCGCGGCCACGACGGCCTGCACGATGGCGAGGCCGAGCCCCGTCGACCCGGCGTGCCGGGAGCGCGACGCGTCGCCGCGCGCGAACCGTTCGAAGACACGGGGCCGCAGCTCCGCCGGGATGCCGGGCCCGTTGTCCTGGACCTCCAGGATCACCCAGGGCAGCTGCCTGCTCGCCTGGCGCACCCGGACCGTGACGGTGGTCCCCGGCGGGGTGTGCGCGCGGGCGTTCGCGAGCAGATTGACCAGCACCTGCTGGATCCGCGTCGGATCGGCGAGCACCGTCGCCGGCGCCTCGGGCAGTTCCAGCCGCCAGTGACGGGTGGCGCCCGGCGCACCGTCGGGGGCGCGGTCCGCGACACGGGCGTCGCTCACCGCGTCGATGACGAGCGGCGAGAGATCGGTGCTCTCGTACGAGAGCGGTCGTCCGGCGTCGAGACGTGCCAGGAGGAGCAGGTCCTCGACCATGCCCGTCATCCGCTCCGCCTCGGACTCGATCCGCCCCAGGGCGTGCCGGGTGTCGGGCCCGGTGTTCTCCCTTCCGCGCCGGGTCAGTTCGGCGTACCCACGGATGGAGGCGAGCGGGGTGCGCAGCTCGTGGCTGGCGTCCGCGACGAACTGCCGTACCCGCGTCTCGCTCTTCTGCCGTGCGTCCAGGGCCGAACCGACGTGGCCCAGCATCCTGTTGAGAGCCGCACCGACCTGGCCGACCTCGGTACGCGGATCCGCCTCGGCATCCGGGACCCGTTCGAACAGGGCGACCTCTCCGCTGTGCAGCGGGAGTTCGGAGACCCGGGTCGCGGTGGCCGCCACCCGGTGCAGCGGGCGCAGGGCGACGCCGACCATGGCGGCACCGGCGATCCCGGCGGCGATGAGCCCGGCACCGGTGACGCAGACCTCGACGAGGATGAGGGTGGTGACGGCCTTGTCCACCTCGGCCGTGGGGATGCCGACCAGGACGGACGTACCGTCACTCGACGGGACGACCTGCACGCGGTAGCTGCCGAGGCCGGGGAGTTCGACGTCATGGGGGTCGCCGTCCGGGGTCACCCCCGAGGCTTCGAGGGCGTCCTCCTGCGCGTCGGTCAGCTCCTCGGTGCTCTGCGGGGCATCCGGACCGTTCATCACCTTGGAGACGGTGACGGAACCGTCGGCGACCACCGCGCCGACCGTGTCGGGGCCGCCCCTGCCGACGAAGCCCAGCGGATCACTCCCCGGGCCGCCCGGAAGGATCGTGCCGCCCCCCGGCGGACGCGCCTCGGCCAGCCTGGTGATGTCGTGCAGCTGGCTGTCCAGCTTCCCGTACATGTAGCTCTGGAAGGCGATCGCGGTGACCGAACCGATCACGGCGGCGACGACCGCGATGAGCGTGACCGCGTACACGACGAGCCGGGTCCGCAGCGTCAGTGGCCGGCGTGCGCCGTTCCTCCTGCTCATGGACGTCAGTCGCCGGGCTTGATGAGATATCCCGCCCCGCGCCGGGTGTGGATCATCGGGGTGCGCCCCGCGTCGATCTTCTTGCGCAGGTAGGAGATGTACAGCTCGACCACGTTGGCCTGGCCGCCGAAGTCGTAGTTCCAGACCCGGTCGAGGATCTGTGCCTTGCTGAGCACCCGGCGCGGATTGCGCATCAGGAAGCGCAGCAGCTCGAACTCGGTCGCCGTGAGGTGGATCGAGGTGTCGCCCCGGCTCACCTCGTGGCTGTCCTCGTCCAGCACCAGGTCGCCCACGACGAGCGTCGACTCGCTGCGGACCGCTGCCGTACCGGAGCGGCGGATCAGCCCGCGCAGCCGCGCCACCACCTCCTCCAGGCTGAAGGGCTTGGTGACGTAGTCGTCGCCACCCGCCGTGAGACCGGCGATGCGGTCCTCCACCGCGTCCCGCGCGGTCAGGAACAGCACCGGCACGTCGGAAATCTCACGCCGCAGCCGGCCCAGTACGGCCAGCCCGTCCATGTCGGGGAGCATCACATCGAGGATCACCGCGTCGGGGCGGAAGTCACGCGCCGTACGGACGGCGCCCGCACCGTCGCCGGCGCTGCGCACCTCCCACCCCTCGTAGCGCAGGGCCATGGAGAGCAGCTCGGCAAGCGGAGCCTCGTCGTCCACGACCAGGACGCGGACGGGGCTGTGGTCGGGCCTGAGCAGTTCTGTACGCCCCTGGGGCAAGGTCGTCGTCATGGCTCAAGCCTGTGAGACGGCCGTGAGAACGACCTTTCCCCTACCTGTGAATTCCCTGAGAAACGTCGGCGGACCGTCACCCCCTGACGGAACAGCTCGCTCGCGTTCCCGAGGCAGACAGCCCGCAGCCACGCGTCACCCAGCCCCAGCCGCTCCAGGGCGTGCAGCTGATGGGCGTACGGGTACGGAATGTTCGGGACGTCCGTGCCGAGCAGGATCCTGTCCCCCAGATCGGCGAGGCGCCCGCGCTCCGCGACCGGGAACGGCGTGAGGTCCTCCGTGAAGTCCGTGAACGCCGTGGTCGTGTCGAGCCGCACCCCGGGGTACGCCGCCGCCGGCGCCAGGAACTCCGCGTACTCCGGCATCCCCCTGTGCGCCACCACCAGCTTCAGCCGGGGGTGGCGCGACAGCAGGCGGCCGATCGGCCCGGGACCCGTGTACGCGCCGGGCGCCGGCCCTGACCCCGCAGTGCGTCACCACCGGGACCCCGGCCTCCGCCAGCAGCCCCCACACGGGTTCCAGCAGCGGATCGTTCGGCGATGAACTCAGAACAGCCCGTCCTGCACGCCACCGGCCCCCACGGCCACGACCGGCACGCTCAGCCCCGCCCGCGCGTCCGCGCCCACCAGGTCCCAGCCGGTGACGAGCCGCGTGTCCAGCACGACGACCTCGCCGCCCACGGTCTCCAGATGCAGATCGGGCCCGGCCGCCGCCACCAGCCGCCCGGCCACCACGCCGCCGCCCACCAGCCCGGTCACCACCCGCGCGACCCGGCCCGCGCCGCCGAGCCCGAACACCCCGGCGTGGTCGACCGCCTCGAACGGCAGCCGCTCCAGCGCCTCCGGCCATCCGGCACCCGCCAGCGCCACGGCCCGCCGGTACAGCCCCTCGATCTCGGCCGCCCGCTCCACCGCTCCCGGCAGCTCGTCGCGCACGGCACGCTTGCGCGCGTACGGGATCCGGTCCGGCACCCCGAGCGCCGAACGCAGCAGCTCCTCCGTGCGCCGCGCGGCCATCAGCGGCCCGCGCCCCAGCCAGCTGAACACCACGGCCCCCTGTTCCCGCAGCCGTGCGGCGTCCCGCGCCTCCCCGGTGATCCCGACCTTGACCATGCCCGGCCCGAACCAGGCCAGATAGACGCGGTACGTCCGCGGGTCGTCGGCGATCGTGTCGGCGGCCACCGAGTGCGCCCGGTCCAGCCGTGCGCACTCCGCGCACCGCGCCCCCGTGCTCCGTGCCGGCACCAGGGCCCCGACCGGGCACGGATTGCCGCGCGCGCCCACACAGTGCCGCTCCCCCTCGGCGCGGAACCCGAGCTCCTTCCCGTACGCCAGGACACTCGCCCGCCCCCGCCCGGTCCCGTCGCTCCGTGCCCATCCGAGCACGGGTTCTCCGTGGGGCCAGCGCAGACCGGTGCACCGCCAGCCGCTCATGCCGTCCCCTCTCGACTCACCTGTGGGATACGGGCGGACCCCCGTGGTCCGCCTCGCCCGCCAGCGTAGAACCGGTGGGTTTCTAGAGTGAAATTCTAGAAAAAGGCTCCATTACAGCGTTCCAGCGGTCCACGCTGAACCGTGTCCTCAACGGAGCTCCCCCTCTCGCTCACGTCGCGGCAGGCCGCCGACGGCGCCATCGTCACCGTGCCCCTGCCGACCGGTGCCGCCCGCGTCCGCATCCCGCCCTCCACGGACGGCGACCTCGTCCGGGCCCGGATCGACGGCCGGGAGGTGCTCCTGCGCATCCGGGTCTCCGGGCCGTCGAACGGCGTCAAGTGGCTGGCGGTGTTCGGAGTCGTGACCGCGTTCGTGCTCGCCGCGATGCTGGTCCACTCGATCGACGACGACAGCGGCTCATCCACCGCCTCACCCGGCGCCTCGGCCTACGAGTCCTCCACCGACGGCCCGTACTCGGAGGACCCGTACGCCGAAGACCCCACCGCCGCGGAAACCGGGGACACGGAGGTCACGGAGGAGCCCGAAGCGGCCGACGACCCGTACACCGACGACTCCTACACCGAAGATCCCTACACCGAGGATCCGTACGACACGGAGACCGAGGAGCCCGAGCCGTACGAGTCCGGCACCTGCCTCAACGGGACACTGCCGGATTCCACGACCGCACAGGAGGTCAGCGACGTCGACGAGGTCTCCTGCTCGGCCTCCGACGCCCACTACCAGGTCATCGAGACGATCCCCGCCACGTCGGACATGAGCAGGTGCGCATCCAACTCCAGTACGCAGTACGCCTTCTCGTACCGCTACACCCTCAACGGGGCGACCCTCAACGAGTACGTGTACTGCCTGATCGGCCTCGGTTCCTACGCACGCTGACGGAGGCTCGGCGCTAGGATCCGGGCCATGGCTCTGACGGCGGACCACATGGACCGGTTCGAGGCCTCCATGCCCCGGCTGGAGGCCATCGCCTACCGCATGCTCGGCTCCGCGAGCGATGCGGAGGACGCCGTGCAGGACACGTTCCTGCGCTGGCAGGCCGCCGACATCGACCGCATCGAGGTCCCCGAGGCCTGGCTGACGAAGGTCCTCACCAACCTGTGCCTCAACCAGCTCACCTCGGCCAGGGCCCGGCGCGAGACCTACGTGGGCCAGTGGCTGCCCGAGCCGCTGCTCGCCGGGGACCCGATGCTCGGCCCGGCCGACACCGCGGAGCAGCGCGAATCGGTCTCGTACGCGGTCCTCGCCCTCATGGAGCGCCTCACCCCCAACGAGCGGGCGGTGTACGTGCTGCGGGAGGCCTTCGACTACCCGCACCGGAGGATCGCGGAGATCCTCGACATCACCGAGGCCGCCGGCCAGCAGATCTTCCACCGCGCCAAGAAGCACCTCGCGGACGGCAAGGCCCGCACCGAGATCGACGAGGCCGCTGCCCGGCGGATCGTCGAGGAGTTCCTCGACGCCGCCACCAGTGGCCGCACCGAACCGCTCGTGCGGCTGCTCACCCAGGACGCCGTCGCGATCGGCGACGGCGGCGGCAAGGTCCCGGCCCGCACCAAGGCCTTCGAGGGCGCCCTGGCGGTGGCGACGTTCATGCGGGGCCTGTTCAAGCCCAGCAAGGCCAAGCGCGCCCTCGTCGGCGGCTCACCCGAGGTCTACTCCACGACCGCCAACGGCGCCCCTGCCGTCGTGGTGGTCCTCGACGGCAGGGTCATCGGCGTCATGTGCCCGGAGGTCACCGCCGGGGGCATCGCCGCGTTCCGCAACCAGGCCAACCCCGACAAGCTCGAACGCGCGACCCGGCGGTGGGCGGCCACCGACCACGGGGAGCCCCTGTTCCACGCCTTCTGACCCCGTTGTGAGGTGCTTCATATCAGGACCCTGTCAGGAAACGGCGGGCTGCCCGGTTCAAGGGGCGAACCCGCGCGAGACAGGAGCAGGGAAATGAAGCACCGCATCATCGTCCTCGGGGCCGGATACACCGGAGCCATCGCCGCCGGCCGCCTCGCCAGGCGACTGCACCGCGAGGACGTCGCCATCACCCTCGTCAACACCGAGCACGACTTCGTGGAGCGTGTCCGGTTGCACCAGCTCGCCACCGGTCAGGACCTCGGACTCCGGCCCCTCAGCAGGATGTTCGCGGGTACCGGCGTCGACCTGCGGATCGGGAAGGCCACCGGCGTCGACGTCGACCGCAGGACCGTCACGGTCCTCGACGCGAACGGCGCCGAGGAGCTGGCGTACGACAGCCTCGTGTACGCCCTCGGCAGCGGCTGGAACCCCCAAGGTGTTCCCGGCACCGCCGAACATGCCCACGAGATCGCCGGCCGCTCGGGAGCGCTCCGGCTGCGCGAACGCCTGGCCGGACTGGACGCCGGACAGCCCGTGGTCGTCGTGGGCGGCGGCCTCACCGGCCTGGAGGCCGCGACCGAGATCGCGGAGTCCCGCCCGGACCTCGACGTCGCACTCGTCGCCCGAGGCGGACTCGGCGACTGGCTTTCACCGAAAGGCCGCCGGCACCTGCGGAAGGTCTGCGACGCGCTGGGGATCACCGTGCACGAGCACACCGCCGTCACCGGCGTCGAGGCCGACCGCGTCACCACCGCCGGCGGTGGGACCGTCCCGGCCGCGGTCACCGTGTGGACCACCGGCTTCGCGGTCCACCCGATCGCCAAGGCCACCACTCTGGAGGTCACCGGAACGGGCCGGATCGTGGTCGACGGGACCATGCGCTCGGTCTCGCACCCGGACGTGTACGCCGTCGGCGACGCGGCCATGGTGATGGGCCCCGGCGACAAGCCGCTGCGGATGTCGTGCGCCTCGGGCGTCCCCTCCGCGTGGCAGAGCGCCGACGCCATCGCGGCACGACTGACCGGCGGGAAGCTCCCGAGCGCCCCGATCCGCTACTTCAACCAGTGCATCTCGCTCGGCCGCAGGGAAGGCCTGATCCAGTACGTCACCGCCGACGACCGCGCCGTCCGCGCGGCCCTGACCGGACGGCTCGCCGCCCTCTACAAGGAACTGGTCTGCAAGGGCGCGGCCTGGGGCGTCGCCAACCCGACGCTCGGAATGCCGCCCCGCCGCCGCCGCGTCGTACAGGCCGGAGCCCGAACCACCTCGGCCACCAAGGCGTCGGCCTGACCCGGCCGGCAGGGACCGCCGTCCACGCAAAAGCGGAGACCCTCAGGATTTCTCCTGAGGGCCTCCGGCCTGCTGTGCACTCGGCAGGATTCGAACCTGCAACCTTCTGATCCGTAGTCAGATGCTCTATCCGTTAAGCTACGAGTGCGTGTCCTCGGCGTGAGCCTCGGTTCCGCTTCCCGGACTTTTCTGCCCGGTCGGCGTTGCGAGAACAACATTACATGACCTGCGCCGTGACGCGAAATCCGTTACCCAAACCGCCTCCGAGCTGCGGAAACATCGCTCTGAGGCCGGTTTTCGGAAGCTGGATACGACCGAAGCCCCGTGCCTGGGGCACGGGGCTTCGTGATCTTGCGGAGGCGGAGGGATTTGAACCCTCGATGGGCTTTAAGACCCAAACCGCATTAGCAGTGCGGCGCCATAGACCGGACTAGGCGACGCCTCCAGCACACCCCACGCAAGCGCGGGTGGTGCGTGCAGATGATGACACAGTCGAGCGTGCTGTCACCAATCGCCGCTCACGGTACTAGGCAGGTGGGCCGCTGAGCAAAGCGCCCTGCGGCGAGTGTTCCGGTTATCCGTGCCGGTCGGCTCTTCCGATCGGCCCCCCATGAGTTGCGCAACGTACGGGCGCAAGGAGCGTTAGAGAGGAAGAGGGCTCCGCCCTCCGTCCGTCACCCCATGTGCCCGGCGCTCGTCGTCAACGCGGCGCGCGTACCGGAGCAGACCGGCGCGCTCCCCGCGCGCCAGAACAACAGGAGCCCCGCATGCTGCGCCGTCTCACCCTCACCGCCGTCGCGTCCCTCGCCGCGCTGTCCGCCGCCGTGCCCGCCGCCACGGCCGTGTCCCCTCTCGTGCCGCTGCCTCCGCTCCCCGTGCTCCAGGGGAACTGGCCGACGGTGCAGGACACGGAGACCCGGCTCACCGTGACGGTCTCGGAGTCCGGCAATCCGACGGCCGACGGGATCTACGAACTGAAGTGCGGCCCGGCGGGTGGCAGTCACCCCTCCGCGCAGCGCGCCTGCGACCTGCTGGACGCGGCCGCGGAGTCGGGGGGCAACCCCTTCGTGGCCACGGACCGGAACGCCATGTGCACCCAGCAGGCAGGTGGGCCGGCCGCCGCCCGGGTGCAGGGCACCTGGCAGGGAGAGGTCGTCGACGCCCGGTTCAGCCGGGCCAACGGCTGCGAGATCTCGCGCTGGAACAACCTCGTGCCGGTGCTTCCCTCCGCGCGGTAGCCGGTTCGGCAGGGTGCGCGCCCCCTCACTCCGTAACCGGTTCGGCGGGGCGTGCGCCGGGACTTCGGCCGGGCCGAACGGCGTGCACCGGGGCGCGCGCAGGCCACCTCCCAGAGGCCTGCGCGCCGTCTTTCAGGGGCACTTCGGGCGGCCCCCGGACCGACACCGGGACACATCGGTGCACGTCAGAGGGGGCGCGCATGGTCACGACATGGACCACCGGCGTACACCGTGTGCACAGAACCTTGGTGAGAGCTCCCCCTCATCCGCCGCCCGCCACGCGCTCCCTGCCTTTAGACTCCTCCAGTGACAGCCTGAGGCCCGAGGGGCAGGATGGGGCCCGCTGTCGGCAAGGTGCGGTATTCAGGGAGGAAGCGTCTCGTGAGCAGCAGGCCATCCCGAGGCGCTGCTCGCCTCGCAGCCATACTCGACGCCCTCCCGGACGGGCTCCTGCTCGTCAACTGCAACGGCACGGTCGTCAACGCCAACACCATCGCCCTCGAAATGTTCGAGACCCCGGGCACCGCGCTCGTGGGACGCGGACTGCTCGATCTGCTTCCCGGGTTCGACTCCAGGCTGATCCCGGGGTCGATGCGCAGGCCGGACGCTGCGGACGAGCAGGGCAGGACCAAGCCGACGCGGATGACCGCGCGCCGGACCGACGGCACCGAGTACCCCGTCGAGGTCACCAGCGCGTCCCTGGACAGCGGCCAGGCGGGCTACAACGACATCAACTCCAGCTACACCGGCGACGAGCTGCTCATGCTCGTCGTACGGGATCTCTCCGGCACCGTCGACACCGAGGCCGAGCTGGCCCGTTCGCAGCGCCAGACCGAGATGATCCTGCGGGCCGCCTCCGAGGGCGTCGTCGGCACGGACACGGACGGCCGGGTCGTCCTGGTCAACCCCGCCGCCGCACAGATCCTCGGCTTCCGTGCCAGCGACCTCGGAGGCCAGGAACTCCACCCGCTGATCCTGCACTCGCGCGCGGAGGGCGACCCGTTCCCGTACGCGGAGTCACCGCTCGCCGACACCCTCAGGTCCGGCCGCAAGCACCGGGTACGCGGGCAGGTGCTGTGGTCCAAGAGCGGTGCCCAGGTACCGGTGGACCTGACGACCGCCCCGGTGCGCGACGGGGACCAGCTGGTCGGTGCCGTCATGACGTTCACCGACCGCAGGCCCTACGACGAACTGGCCGAGCAGCACACCGAAGAGGTCTCCGGCCTGACCGAACGGCACGCGGCCGAGATCGCCGAGCTCACCGCGAGTCACCGGACCGAAGTCGCCGAGCTCACCGAACGGCACGCGGCCGAGACCGCCGACCGGACCGAGCGGTACGCCTCCGAGCTGGAGGAGCAGGCCGAGCGCCTCACCGGCCTCGACGCGCGGCACACCCAGCTGACCGCCGTGCTGGGTGAGTCCCTGCGCGGGCCGCTGGAGGAACTGCGGGGCGAACTCTCGGCTCTCGCCGCCGACCCGGCCGGCCAGCTCTGGCCCGAGGCCAACCAGATCCTGCACCACCTCGCCGCGGGCTATGCGCGCATGACGACGCTCGTCGACAACGTGTTGAGCTACCAGCGCCTGGACAACGGCACCGAGGAGCTCGTCAAGCAGCCGGTGCTGCTCGACTCCGTGGTGACCGCGGGCATCGACGGCGCGGTCGAGCTGATCGGTCCGGGACGTGCGCAGTTCGCGGTGCACGCACCGCCGATCGAGGCCGAGGTCGACGCGGGCCGGCTGATCACGGCGCTCGCCCATCTCGTCGCCGACGTGGCCGGTGTCGACTCGACCGGCAAGGCCCGGACGGTTCCGGGCGGCGGTTACGTCGACTCCACGGTCGTCGTGGCCGCGGCGCAGCGCGGTGACGTCGTACGCATCGAGGTACGCGGGCCGTTCGCCGGAGGTGACCCGGTGCATGTGCCGATCGTGCGCGGGATCGTGCACGCGCACGGAGGTGTGCTGCAGACGCACGAGATGCCCGGGATGAGCGGCAGCGCGTACGTTTTGGAGGTGCCGCTCGGCACGGGCGCCGGGACCGTCGCGCCCGCGCCGCTCCCGGTTCCCGAGGAAGCCGCCGCCCCCGCGTCCGTACCCGAGCCCCCCTCCCCGCCCACGCAGGGCGGCCGGCGGCGGGCGCGCAGGGGGTCGACGGACGCGTTCCTGGACAGCCCCCTCGACGCGGCAGAGGCCGCTCCGGAGTCCGGTGACACCGCGGCCGCGGAGCCGACCGGCCGGCGCAGGGCGCGCCGCGCGTCCACGGATGCCCAGGAACAGCCGCAGGAACAGGACATGACCCTGCCTCAGCGGGGTGAGGGATCCGGTCGCAGGCGCGGCCGGCCCAGCCCGGCGGAGACGGGCAGGGAGACTCCGCCGGAGCAGCCCCGGCAGGCGCTGGCGCTCCCCGCCGCGCCCGCCGCTCCCTCGGAGGGGTCGGTGGTCACGGCGGCCGAGGGCGCGCAGGGAGGTGGCGGCCGCCCGCAGCGCGGGCAGACGGTGCCGCCCCAGGGCGTGCCGCATAACGCCTCCGGGCGCCAGGGCGGCGCCAGCCGGCCCGCGCTGCCCGCCCTCGCCTCGTCCGAGGCCCGTGGGCCGCAGGAGCAGCCGCGGCCGGAGCAGTCGGCACAGCAGGCACAGTCCGCACAGCAGCCCGGAGGGCGACGGGCCCGCCGGGCCCTCGCCGCGGCGCAGGAACGCGCCGCCGCGGCCGAGCCCACGGGGCCTCGTACGGCCTTCGCGCTGCCGCCCGCCGCGGCGGACCGGATCCCTCCGACGGCTCCGGGCTCGCCTGTCGTAGCACCGCCGTCCGCCGCCGCACCGGCGGCCGCCGCCGCGCAGCCGCTTCCGGCCCCGACCGCGCCCCGGCCGGTCCCGGCCCCCTCCGGTGTGCAGCCCTCCCCGGCAGGGGAGGGGCCGCTGCCCGAGCGCCACGACGCCGTACGCGCGTCGCCGGACGCGGACCACACCCCGCCGCAGCCGCACCCCCTGCCGTCCGGCCGCCGGAGGGCGCGGTCCGCCGAGACGCCGGAGCCCCAGGTCCGGCCGGGCCATCCCGTACCCGGGCAGCCGCTTCCCGCCGTCCCTCCGCAGCCCGACTGGGCACAGAGCGGCACCCCCGTGGAGGGTCCGGCCGTCCCGGCGCCCGAGGACGACATGGGCCCGGCAGGCGGCGACGAGTCCTGGGCGGGCCAGGGCGGCACCACGCACGCCACGGGCACCGTCGCCGCACCGGCTCAGGAGCCCCCGGCGCCCGCACCGGATCCGCATCCGGCCGACAGCGACGTACCGGCCCCCGTCCCGGACGCGCGGCGTCAGCCGCTGCCCGCCGAGGCACCCATGCCGGAGTCCTCGGATTCGACCCAGGGCCGGGCGTTCAGCGTGCGGACGCTGGGTCAGGGCGTGCCCTTCGCGCAGCACCTCGCGCATCAGCAGAACCAGACGCTCGGCGGTGCCGGTCGGCGCCGTAAGCTCGCCGCCCCGCCCGAGGCCGAGCGGCCGGCGCCGCCCGGCATGGCTCCCGTGCCGCCGCAGCCCTCCCCGGCCCCTGTTCCGCCGCAGCCCGGCCCCGCCCAGGGAAGCACCGTGCAGGGGTCAGGCTCCGGTCAGCTGCTGTCCCCGCCGGCGTCCGAGGGGCGTTCGTACGCGATAGGGGCCCCCGACGAGGGTGCCGAGGGCCCGGAGCCGCTGGACGGCCCCGGTGGCGCCGTCGAGGTGGCCAACCGCCCGCAGCCGCAGCCCGTCGACGACGAGCTGCCCCCGGAGCCGCTGGACAACCCGCGCCGGCTGCTCGTCTGGCCGGCCCCGGACGTGTCGACCCAGCAGGCCCTCAGCGACCGCGGCTACCGCCCGGTGATCGTGCACTCCCGCGAGGAGGTCGACGCCCAGATCGCGGCGTTCCCCGCCGCGCTGTTCGTCGACCCGCTGACCGGGCCGATCACCCGTACGGCGCTGCAGTCGCTGCGCCAGGCGGCCGTGGCGGCCGAGGTCCCGGTGCTGGTGACGGCCGGTCTGGGGCAGGCGACCAGGGAAGCGGCGTACGGTGCCGACCCGGCCGTCCTCCTCAAGGCGCTCGCCCCGCGCGACAGCGACCAGCATCCGCCGAGGGTCCTGGTGATCGATGAGCACGAGGAGATCGCGCTGGCGCTGACGGACACGCTGGAGCGGCGCGGCATGCAGGTAGCGCGGGCGTCGGGCGACAGCGAGGCGGTCGACCTCGCCACGCGAGTGCGGCCCAATCTGGTGGTGATGGACCTGATGCAGGTACGCCGTCGGCGTGCCGGGATCATCGACTGGCTCCGCGCGAACGGCTCGCTGAACCACACACCGCTGGTCGTCTACACCTCGACAGGCATGGAGGAGGCGGACCTTCCGAGGCTCGCCTCCGGCGAGACGGTGCTCTTCCTCGCCGAGCGCTCCACGAGCGACGAGGTGCAGGCCCGGATCGTGGATCTGCTGGCGAAGATAGGGACGAACTGACGCCCGGACGTCATAGGGGCGCCTACGACGTGGGCGGCACAGAACACACGAGGGCGGTACGGAAGCATCCGTACCGCCCTCGTCGTAGGCCGTGGCCCGGCTCAGAGGTGCGTGATGTCCAGCTCGCCGTCGGCGTACTGCCTGCGGATCACCTTCTTGTCGAACTTGCCCACGCTCGTCTTCGGCACCGCCGGCACGATCGCCCAGCGCTCGGGCAGCTGCCACCTGGCCACGGACTGGGCGAGGAAGGTCCTCAGCGCCGCGTAGTCGGCGGTGGCTCCCTCCTTGAGGACGACGGTCGCCAGAGGGCGTTCGCCCCACTTCTCGTCGGGGACGGCCACGACCGCGGCCTCGGCCACATCCGGGTGGGCCATGATCGCGTTCTCCAGATCGACGCTGGAGATCCACTCGCCACCGGACTTGATGACGTCCTTGGCCCGGTCGGTCAGCGTGAGGTAGCCCTCGTCGCTGATCACGCCGACGTCGCCGGTCTTCAGCCAGCCGTCCTCGCTGAACTTGTCCTCGGGCCGCAGGCCCTCGCCATCGGCGCCACCGTAGTACGCACCCGCGATCCACGGGCCGCGGACCTCCAGCTCGCCCGCCGACTCGCCGTCCCACGGCAGGTGTTCGCCTCCAGGACCGGTCAGACGCGCCTCGACGCCGGCCGGGAAGCGGCCCTGGGAGACGCGGTACGGCCACTCCTGCTCTTCGGTCAGTCCGGCCGGCGGGTTGGACATGGTGCCGAGCGGCGACGTCTCCGTCATGCCCCAGGCGTGGCAGAGGCGGACGCCGAGCTTGTCGTACGCCTCCATCAGGGACGGCGGACACGCGGCGCCGCCGATCGTGACGCGGGCCATGGAGGAGAGGTCGCGCGGCTTCGCGGTGACCTCGGCCAGCAGCCCCTGCCAGATGGTGGGAACGGCCGCGGCGTGCGAGGGCCGCTCCTGCTCGATCATGTCGGCGAGCGGAGCCGGCTGCAGGAAGCGGTCGGGCATGAGCATGTTGACGCCGGTCATGAACGTCGCGTGGGGCAGCCCCCACGCGTTCACGTGGAACTGCGGCACGACCACCAGGGTCGTGTCCTTGTCGGTCAGCCCCATCGACTCGGCCATGTTGACCTGCATGGAGTGCAGGTAGATGGAGCGGTGGGAGTAGACGACGCCCTTGGGGTCACCCGTGGTGCCGGAGGTGTAGCACATGGCGGCCGCCTGGCGTTCGTCCAGCTCGGGCCAGGCGTACGTGCTGGGCCGGTCCGCGATCAGCTCCTCGTACTCGTGCACCCGGGGCACGGC
This sequence comes from Streptomyces sp. NPDC005794, assembly GCF_042871445.1. Classification (NCBI taxonomy): domain Bacteria; kingdom Bacillati; phylum Actinomycetota; class Actinomycetes; order Kitasatosporales; family Streptomycetaceae; genus Streptomyces; species Streptomyces sp. NPDC005794. The sequence continues at coordinate 3,587 of NZ_JBIAIN010000021.1, read as the reverse complement.
GCCGTCGAGTACGGAGCGGTCACCGGGGCCGGACACCACCACGTGCTCGAGGGAGGGCAGACGGGGGAGCAGCGGTGCGAGCAGCGGCAGCAGCGAACCGTTGACGAGGACGACCTTGTCGTCGGCGTGGCCGACGATCCAGATCAGCTGTTCTGCGGGAAGCCGCAGGTTGAGCGTGTGCAGGACGGCGCCCATCGAGGGGATCGCCAGATACGCCTCGACGTGCTCGGCGTTGTTCCACATCAGGGTGGCGACACGCTGGTCGCCCTCGACACCCAGCTCGTCGCGCAGAGCATGCGCCAGTTGCGCGGCGCGCCTGCCGATGTCGGCGAAACTGCGCCGGTGCGGCTCCGGGGCACCTGTCCAGGTCGTCACCTGCGACGTCCCGTGGATGGTCATCCCATGGGTCAGGATGCGGGTCACAGTCAGCGGTACGTCCTGCATGGTGCTGAGCACGGCGTCCTCCCGGTGGGCGCTACGCGGCAGTAAGGGTGCGCTGATTCTGCTCACATACCGAGCGGTATGTCACTACTCCCGGGAGTACGAATCGGTGTCGGCCATCGGAACCGCGCTGCGGAGCCGGCGCGGGAGGGCCGCGCGAAGGCGGCGGCGGAACGCCTGCCGGTCACCGGACCGGGCTGAGCTCCGGATCCTCGCGGAGCTTCCCCAGGGCCCGCGACACGGCACTCTTGACCGTACCGACGGACACGCCCAGCACCTCGGCCGTCTGGGCCTCGCTGAGGTCCTCGTAGTACCTCAGGACGACCATGGCCCGCTGGCGGTCCGGGAGTTTGAGCACGGCGCGCCACATGGCGTCGTGCAGGGTCTGCTGCTCGGCCGGGTCCGGCGCGGGCGCGGCCTCCTTCTCGGGCAGCTCCTCGCAGGCGAACTCGTCGACCTTGCGCTTGCGCCACTGCGAGGTGCGGGTGTTCACCAGGGCGCGGCGGACGTATCCGTCGAGCGCGCGGTGGTCCTCGATCCGCTCCCAGGCCACGTACGTCTTGGTGAGGGCGGTCTGCAGCAGGTCCTCGGCGTCGCTCGGGTTCGCTGTGAGGGACCGTGCGGTCCGCAGCAGCACGGGGCCCCGGGCCCGCACGTACGACGAGAACGACGGATAACGGCGGTGTCCGGCGGAGGCAGCGGCCGCCCTGGAGGCGCGGGTGCAGACTGGCGTGGTCATGACTCCACGCTAGGAGCGGGCGCGGGCGAGGGGATCGGCCCCAGGTCCCGAAGCCGCGTCCGCCTCAGGTTGTAGGGGTCGGGCGGGCTCCACCTCCTGAAGGTGGAGAAGGGGTCCACCCACCTCAGGGTCCTCACCCCGGGGGGCACCCCGCCACCGAACCGAAGCGGCCCGTGCGCCGACGGTGTGACCGCCGCCGCACGGGCCCGCCCCGCTCAGCTCACCAGAGCGGCGTGAAGGTCACCGCGACGATGTCCGTGGACTGGTCGATCACCGTGAAGGCCGATCCGTTCACCTGGGCCGAGTTGCTGTGGTTGGAGGCGCCGAAGCCGACGGCCTGCTGCTGGGACGTGGACGAGTTGCCGGAGTTGTTCCCCCCGACACCGCCGGACCCGATGGTCGCCACCGCCGCGTTCGATCCGTCGTTCGCGAACGAACCGTTGTCGGCCGTCGCGACCCCTCCGAACAAGACGGCGGTGAGAGGCAGAGCGGCGACGACGGCGAGGGCGCGAGCGGTACGGATACGTGCCATGTCAATTTCCTCCAGGAACCGAAGATACGGCTTGATACGGCTGGTTCCGAAGCAGTTGGCCGACCGCCTCGGTGCTGGTCACGACGTCGCGGAAGCAAAACTGCCCACCGCACTCCTGGCGAACCGCCCATGCCGCGCGATTCCCTCGCACGTATGAATAACACCTGATAAACCTCCCGTACGAGGAAAAACGTTCCGCGTCGAGCACCCCCGACCCCCTTCCCTTCTTCGAACGCTTGTACGAAAATGGCTCCATGGCCACCACCGCCCAGCAGACCGCCACCCTGGCCCTGGCCCACGCGCTCTCCGCCGCCGAGCGCGGGCTCCCCGTCTTCCCGCTGTCCGCCACCAAGCTCCCCGCCCTCCGCTCACCGCACCGCGACGAGGACCCGCCCGTGCGGTGCCGGGGCGCCTGCGGACTGCCCGGCCACGGGGTCCACGACGCCACCACGGACCCGGCCACCGTCCGCGCGCTCTTCGCCGCGGCGCCCAGGGCCACCGGATACGGCATCGCCTGCGGACGGCCGCCGCACCACCTCATCGGCATCGACCTCGACATCGACCCCACCTACGGCAACGACTCCGTCGCGGCGCTCCAGCACCTGGCCCTCCAGCACCTGTTCACCATCCCGGCCACCGTCACGGTGCTCACGCCCAGCGGCGGCCGGCACCTCTGGCTGACGGGCCCCTCCGGCGTCTCCGTGCCCAACTCCGCAGGCCGCCTCGCCCCTGGCATCGACGTACGCGGAGCGGGCGGCTACCTGGTCGGACCCGGCTCCGTCACGGCCCACGGCAGATACCGGCTGGCGCCCGGCACGGCCCACCTGACACCGGCCCCCTGCCCCCGCGCCCTCCTGCGCCTGCTCACGCCCCCACCGCGCCCCCACCACCCCACCGGCCGGGCCGCCCCCGCCCGCCAGGGGCAGGGCCTGGTCCAGTTCGTACGCGACGCACACGAGGGACAGCGCAACACCCGTCTGTTCTGGGCAGCTTGCCGCGCGTACGAACACGGCTTCGGCGACGCTCTCGCGGACGCCCTCACCGACGCGGCGATCGGCACGGGCCTCACCGAACAGGAGGCACGCGCCGCGATCGCCTCGGCCGCACGCCTGACCACCCCGCGGCGGAACAGCCCTTGACGCGCGTTCCGCTGCGCCGGCAGGGGTGTGGATGGGGTGAACCGCTGCCTCACCATGAGTACGGCCCCCGACCGATTCAGCTGGTCAGGGGCCGTTCACCTGCGGTGGGTGTGGGATTTGAACCCACGGTCACATCGCTGCCACGACGGTATTCAAGACCTTTTGGTGATCACGACCGCTGACCGCTGGACCGCAGCTCAGACGGGTGCTGTCTCCCCCGTGGAGCCCGTCTTCATCGTCATCGTGCCCGCTACGTGCCCCACAGGTATCGCGGGAGCCCGCTGGTGCGCTCTGCGCTTGCTCGGCCGGTCAGTGCACTACCTGATCGTTCAGGAGAACAGGGAGCCCACCAGTATCGCGCCGTAGTGTGTGCATTGGTGCCGCCGCTTGCAGTAGCGCTTCGCCCGCCACAACGAACGCCGCGTGAACTGCTTCTCGCACCAAACGCACTTGCGAGTCGTCGCATCCCCCATGACCACGACCCTATCGGCCAGCGTCGATGCCCTGCACAGGAACCAGCGGCGGCCGCGTTCCCGGACGAAGCGGTTCTTCTCCGGCGCGGCCCACCGGTGCTGCTTCCGGTCCTCGGCGGGCCGCCACGTCTCCCGCACGTCAGACGGGTGCGCATACCCCAGCGGAGCCGTGAAGTTTCCCCGTGATCTTGAACACGATGTTGTTACGCCGCGAGGGTCTGGCCCTGTTGGTAGCGCAATCGGGTCTCGTGGGGCGTGAGGTA